>JBGSYN010000029.1:0-11466 GCA_041750975.1 Geminicoccaceae bacterium
AAGGCTCGATCGTCTTCGTCTCGTCGATCATGGGGCTGGTCGGCGGCGGGCTTTATCCCAATGCCGCCTATCACGCCAGTAAGGGAGCGCTCGTCAATCTGACCCGGGCCCTGGCACTCGAATGGGCGGACCGTGGCGTGCGGGTCAATGCGGTAGCGCCGACCTTCGCCAAAACACGGCTCACCGAAGGCTTGCTGGCAGACGAGGCGATGCTGACCGCCATTCTCGAAGCGACCCCGTTGGGCCGGTTCGCCGAGCCCGAAGAGGTCGCGGACGCGGTTGCGTTCCTCGCGTCCGACGCCGCCTCGATGATCACCGGCGTGACCTTGCCGGTCGATGGCGGCTGGACCGCGCGATAGACACCGGCACGAGGTCTGATGAAACTAACTGGTCAGGTCGGACGTGGACGTATCGTCGATCCTCTCCGGAAGTTCGATGCGCCGCGTCAGCATCCCGTTCTCGGTCGCCACAAAGCAATGGTTCGGGTTCATCAGACTAACGACGATATCGGTGGCGTCCTCCGGCAGCGGACCGATGATGCCTGTCGGCGCATAGAGCGTCATCAGCTTATTGCCGTCGACATAGACATGGGCATGTCCGTCGAAATAGTCGGCATTCATTGCCTGCGGATCGGTGGTAAATCTGAAGTTGTCCGCGGCGATCCTGAGCCGGTAGAACCGGTCTCCCAACGGCTCGACGGCGACGTCACGCAATTGGGGCTGCTCTGCGGCAGGGCCGCGGGCGTAGACGAGCCGGACATCGGCTGCCGGAAGGGCGGCTCGAAGGTCCCCGACCCAGACACTCGAGAAGGCAATCAGTCCGCAAAGGACGGATGCGGTACCCAGGCGCAGACTTTGAGACAGCGTCAGGCGCCCGGAAGATGCGATCGAACGATCCGAGGGGGTATTTTTCGGCGCCAGAATGATCACGGCAAATAGGATGCCGATGATATTGGCATGGATGAGCGGGGACTCCCCAAGCATCACCGCAAAGAACATCATTGCGCCGATAAAGACGAGGGCAACAAAGCGCTCGACGATACCCAAGACTAGCGCCAGGCCCCCCGCGATTTCGATCGCGAACATGATGAATACCAACAGTTCCGGTGGGATACCAAAGGTCGGCATGTCATGGTCGCGAATAATCTGCTCGAACAAAGGTGAGTTCAGATATTTATCGGTGACCGCCAGATACATGAATGTCAGCCCTGTCGGCACCCGCAGGAGCAAGTCGATCCGCCCGAGCGCAGATATGGATGGATGACTGCCGGCAGGAGCGTGCCGCACTCGGCTCAGGGGTCGCCATCTGGCGAACTCACTTCCACTGTAGAGAAGCAGAACCAGCGCCGGCGGGACGACTTGGCCTGCATAGGAAAGCATGACCTGAATACCGAATAGGTAAAATCCGATGCCGACCAGGACGATCGTCAGCAGGGAAGCGAACCCGACATAAATCCCGAAAATAAGCGCGACACCGAGGACCAGTTGGAGTCCGGCAATGGGGAGTGCGAGTTCGGTCACCGCACCCAACTCGAGATCCGAGACGAAGAGCGTCGGCTCCGAGAGTGGCGCGGTTCCCGCACGTGGATTGAGACCGAGTGCCGCGAAGATCATCAAGAGACCGAGTGAGTAGCGAAGGACGACAAGCGCCCACCGAATACGGTTCCGTGGATTGCGGTCCGTGATCGAACGCTTCAGGTGGTCGAATCTGCCGTCCAGATATTCTGCAAGAACCATCCCCAACAACAGGACCAAGGCTATCGTCAACGAGAACAGCGTAACGTCCTGCCAGACCCAGGCCAATGGCCTCTGAAACAGGTCAAGCATTTGCAGTGGTGTCAACAACCAGGCTTCATGCGCCTTGGCTTCGCTCGAAATCAGGAGTAGGGCGACGACAATGCCGAAACCCAGCAAGACGCGAACAATACTTGCCGTCCGGACGCTAGACTCAGCCAGTCGATGACCGCTTATAGTCGAACTCGCGATCCTGCCGTTTCCAACTTGACTTGAAAACACTCGGTTCATAGCAATCCCTCAAGATCTCGGTGACAAGAGACGAAATTGGAGAGCAAAGAAAAGACAATGACCATAGCCATATTACTGATATTATTCATCAATATTAGCATGTGAAGCATAAGCAATATTAAGAAAATCATAGAACATGCTGCGTGTGACTGCCCACTCTCGGACAAAACCTGAATACAGTAGGAATTTCATTTGAATAAGACGTAGGACTTATTGCACCGATAGAAAAATTGCGCTGTGATTTTGCACACAAACTTTCATTAGTGCAATTGTATAGATTAAACACAATAAAAGCACTTAATTAATATATATTTGTCAGATTCTATCAAAGTAATAAATAAAATATTTTCGCTTTAAGTTGCAAATATAGAACAAACCGACCATTCTATATTTTAGATCAGAGGTATTGATGCTATTCGAAATACACTTAAGATAGAAAAAGGATGCCGAAAACTGCTTCAGGCCGCGACGGGTCTGGCGAGCCGATCGGTGCGGAACGACAGAGCGAGGAACAGGCCGGCGGCAGCAAAAGTGTAGATTGCGGCGGCGAAGATCTGGATCGGGAGTCCGACCCCCGAATCGATCAGCACACCCATGATGCCGGGAGCGAGCCCGGTGGCGAAGACCATGGCCGCGACGGCGAGCGCCCTGATGGCACCAAGATGGCGGGTGCCGTAGACCTCGGCCCAGAGTGAGCCGATCAGCGTGTTGGCGCTGCCGCCGGTCATGCCGGCGAGGACCATGAACGCGGGTACGGTCCAGGGTTCCGTGCCGACGCTAAGCAGCAACAGGGCCACGGCCATCGGCAGCAGATAGCCTGGCAAGAGCCGCCCGGCGCCCCAGCGATCGACCGCCCAGCCGAGCAAGAGGGACGTGCAGACGGCGGCGAGCGAAAAGATCGGGAACGAGGCGGCGATGAGAGTGAGGCTCCAGCCCTTGGTTGCCGCGAGGTGGACCTGGTGGAAGAAAACGCCGGTCAGGATGAAGGGCGGAGCCAGCAAGCCGGGCATCAGCACATAGAAGAGCGGGTCGCGCAGAACCTCGCCGCGAGTCCAGTCCCGCGCTTTCGGCGTAGCGGCCGAACCGCCCTCGAGCGACGGCGTGCGCGAGGTCCGCTCCCGCAGCAGCAGTTTGTAGGCAATCGGCAGGGCCAGGAGGAACAGACAGCCGGCGGCAACGAGCCAGGTCTGACGCCAGCCGATGGCGAGCATCAGCGACACGGCAACGATTGGAAACAAGGCCTCGGCAGCGGGAAAACCCATGGACGCAACTGCAATGGCGCGGCCGCGTTCGGCGACATACCAGCGGCCCATGGCGGCAAAGGCGATATGGCTCAGCATGCCCTGGCCGAAGAAGCGCAGGCCGAACAGGACCAACACCAGCATCAGCGGCGAGACGACCGCCGCCATGCCGAGACAGGTGAGGGCAAGACCGGTAAGGGTGAGCGCTGCGAGGCGCGCGAAGGGCTGCGTGTCGGCGAACTTCCCGAGCCAGACCAGCATCCCGGCACTGCCGACCGTGGCAAGCGTATAGAGCCCGCCGAATCCCCCATGGCTGAGCTCGAAAGTGGCGCGAAGATCGCCCGAGAACAGCGCGATGAAATAAGTCTGTCCGAAGCCCGAAGAGAGCGCCAGAAGAAATCCGGCGCCAAGCCAGCGGCGATTGTCGAAGAGAAAGGTCGGGCTCAGCATCGGGGCTCATGGCAGGAATTCGGCGCGAGCGCGCAGGCGTTCAATGCGCTTCAATCTCGGATTTTGTGCAACAATAGCAATCGGGAAGAGTCGGCGGCAGGTGTGCGCAACGGCATCCGGCGGCAATCATTGGACCTGATGCCGCAATTGACGGCGGCACCGCCATGAGCGAAATTCTCGGACATGGAACAAAGAGAGAACAAGAATGGCCCCGGTATCGGCCCGCGTTATGCCATCAGGCTTGCCGATCTGCGCGACTGGCATGTGATCGGGGTAATCTGCGAAGGCTGTCGCCATCGCGCGCGCGTCCCGCCCAAACTCCTGACCGCGGGCCGGCCGGGCCATACGCGGCTGATCGATCTGGAGCGCAAACTGGTCTGTTCGGCCTGCGGCAATCGCCATGGAAACCGGCTTTCGGTGACCATGATGGACCGCGGGTGACGCTCCGCTTCCTTACTTACTAAGTGTGATCCGCCAGTCGGCGCCAGAACCGATGCCGTGGGTCGCGGCGAAATCGTCGTAGTTCAGGGCCAACGCGACATTGCCGATACTGTTGATGTAGACCAGCGGGTCGCCCTCGGGCACGTCGCTGAAAGTGTAGACATAGGGGATTTCGCCCTCGAACCTGGTTTCGCCATCCTCGGCGATGGTCACCGCCAACCTATCGTCCTTGGCGACACCCAGCTCTTCGAGCATGGCCTGCGGGATATTGGTCCAGACATTGCCGTACTGGATGTCGAGAATGGGAATATTGCCGCTGACCGTCCGGCCCTCGATCTCGGGCTCCTGATACTCGATCGTCACCAGTGAAGCCGGGTCGAGCGCCGGGCCGATCGCCTCGAATGCGACTGCCGCAGAGGCGAGTTGTGCTGCCGTAAAGGAATACACATCGCGGCCATGGAAGGTGAAGGAGGCCGAGGAACCCGGCCGGCGACCGACATTCTCGTCGATCTCGTGCACCGCCTCGATGCCGATGCTGTCGGCGAGAAGCGTCAGCGTGCCATTGTCCGGGGTCACGACATAATGGCCGGACGTCAGTTCGGCGACGACGGATTTGCGCTCGCTGCCGACGCCCGGATCGACGACCGAGACGAAGACGGTGCCTTCGGGCCAGTAGGGGACGGTCTGGAACAGCATATAGGCGCCGTTCCAGATATCGAAGGCCGGGATCTCGTGGGTCAGGTCTTCCAGGATCAGATCGGCATCGACCCCGCGCGCAACCCCGTGCATGGCCGACACCGCCCCGTCCTTGAGGCCGAAATCGGACTGATAGACGACGATACCATTAGGCTCCGCGGCGACCGCCGGCGGCAACGCCGATGCCAGCGCTACGATAGCCAACGAACGACACCATGATGGAATCAGGCGGCGCATTCTTCCTCTCCTCGTGGCCGGGCTCGTCTGGCCCTGTATGGCTCCCGCCTTCTCATAGCGGACACGGCGGGCCTGCGGAAGACGGCAACCGCTCGGGAACGGGCGGCATCCTGGAACAGCACTTCGCGATCTTGCGCGACATTGGCGAGGAGCGGCAAGCTGGCGCCCCCGATCGCGCAAAGGCGCCGATGAAGCCTTCGACATAGGCGATCGGGCTGAGACCGTCCTGCTCGATGTCACCCGCTTCGGCCGCCGCCACGCCGTCATCGAACCCGACGACTATTCCATGTCAGACGCGGTCGCCATCATGACCGGCGCCATGAACTCGCCGACCATCCACCAGAACAGCCGAGGGGGAATTCCGAATTCCCCCTGACCCCCACGAACAGTTGTTGATTTGAAAGGATTCATCGTCTTTCCGTGAGCGCTCAAGCGACGTGCGGCGACAAAGTGTTCAGTGAGGTCAGCTGATGACGGACGAGCTAGATTTCGACGACAATCCAGATCGCTCCCTCTCGATTTCTGGCGTGCGAGGATGGCTCGACTCGGCCCTTGTCGAGGGACTGTTGCAGTATACATACAAAGTATATACACACTGTCGATAGGGGAAATATGGCCGACACCGAAACCGCAAAACTGTTCAAGCATGGCGGCAGCCAGGCCGTGCGTTTGCCCAAGGCCTATCGGCTTCCCGGGAAAGAAGTGCGTGTGCGCAGGCTCGGCCAAGGCATTCTGCTGGAGCCTCTGGAGTTCGATGTCGGCGCGTGGCTCACCGCACTTGAACGCTACAAGGATATACCCTTCATGGAGGAAGGCCGGGAGCAGCCGGCTATGCCGGACGATGAAGTCTCGCTCGACCCATGATATGTCTCGATACGAATATCGTCATTGCCTTGTTGAAACAGGATTCGGTTCATCTTCTCGAGCGGTTCATGCAGCACTTGCCGCAGGGTGCCATGGCGCTCTCGACGATCGTACTGTTCGAGTTGTATTTTGGCATCGCCAACAGCCAGCGACGACAGGAGAACGCGGATCGGCTCGCAATCTTCTTGCAGGCGCCCATCGCCGTTCTGCCCTTCGGGCCGGAAGACGCCGAGGCGGCTGGGGAGCTTCGAGCTGAACTGAAGCAGGCAGGAACGCCGATCGGCCCTTATGATCTCTTGATCGCGGCCCAGGCTCGCAGAAGAGGCGCTTTGCTGGTGACGGCAAACACCGAGGAATTCGCCCGCGTGAACGGCCTGAAAATCGAAAACTGGGCGACCGTCTGAAAAGAGTCTCACGGACTCGCTTTTCGGCGCGTTTATCGGGAGGCTTGTTTGTGACCAACATTGTGTTAGCAGCATCTGCGTCTTGAGCCATCTTCGAAACTCCTGCATACTGCCATAAACCCGCGTCGAACACGAGGACATTATTCTTGTTTGGTTGGTCGGCATTTGACCAATATTCTTACGGCAGTTTGTGGCGGATGTTCCTGCCACGCCGACCATCGCCGAGGACGGACGCGGCAAGATCCGTGAGACCGAGAACGTCGTCCAGTTCGCGATAGGCGAGCAAACCACCGTCGGAAGAGATGCGAGCACCGTGGAACTCGAGCTTGATCCGGCGGTCGAAACCGAGCCTCAGAAGAGGCTCTCGGCTTTCACCCGTCGCGTTCGCCATTCCAGCCCCGCCCTGTCGCCTCTATCATGCTGAATAACATAGCAAAATCGGCCGCAGGCGTCAGCAAAATGCAGCGTCAAATGGGAAATAGGGGCTTACATGAAGCGGTCGAACCATCCTGTTTTTGGCTTGTTGGTCCGGTCGAGCCATATTGTCCAATTGACGAACAGTCAAAATAATAGCGAGAATACGTAGATAGCAGACCACCGAGACGTTAGAAGCGCGGGTGTCCCATAGTTTCCGATGACGGATAATTGCAGATATCAGCTTTTGTCGCCTCTTTCCGCTGGAGAGAGTGATGACCTCCTAGCTGGAAAAAGCGAAGAAGACGGACTGAGACGCCTTCAGGCGTTGCTCGCTGACTGGCTTCGAATGGAGAACGTGGTTGTCCTCACAGCAGCGGGATGCTCCGTAAGTGCGGGTGGCAGGCTGATGGCTGGTCCTGCTACAAATAACCTCGAATGTCTAGTAGTAGATGCCGTCGAAAAATGCCCGGTTTCCGCGAATGCGATATCCATACTGGATTGGAAAAAGCAAAACGACTTTGGCCGGGGAAATTTCGAAAACTGGCTAAGTTATTTATTTAATACGTCTGATCTGACGGAAGCCCCGAACTCTCCCATCCAATCTGTGTCCTGGAAAGACAATTGCACATTAGGAGCCGACGAAGTCACGAAACTCCAAGGATACATTGAAAAAGCGATTTACGCCGAGTGCGCGCTGGAGCTGGATAAAGCAGAGCTGTCAAAGGGAGCCCAACAGCGAAGCTCAGGTCATATACCTTTCCTCGCAAAATTGATTGCGAGAGAGGCTAATCTCGGACGAACGCATCTTTTCACAACCAACTATGACACGCTTTTCGAGCAAGCCATGGAAGAGCTGGGCGTCCAGTATTTCGATGGGTTCTCCGGAAAGGCGGATTCACGATTCGACCCATCAGTTTATGGCCTAGATATCTACTACCCGGGAGATATCTCCGAGGGACGCGTACGCCGTTTCGACAAATTTCTCCAATTCTACAAGCTTCACGGGTCAATTCATTGGCATGAGGACAGAGATCGGAGATACCGCGCTCAGCATCGATCGCTTTCTTTCGCCCGGCCATATCGCGAAGCGTCGACAGAGGAGAAAGCTGAGATGCTTCAGAGTGCCGACTTCGATCATATCCGCTCATTCGGCATTCTTCCTACATCGAAGAAAATGACCAAAACGTTGGATATGCCGTACGCACATTTGTTTCGGTTGTTCCATGCACGTCTTAACCAGCCGCAGACATTTCTTATGGTTATAGGATACGGTTTCGGCGATGAGCACGTCACGCGCATAATCGAAACGGCCCTCATGAACCCTTCATTGGTTATGTTCGTCGTAGAGCCGAATCCTGGCAGTCCCGTAGTGGATCGGATCAAAAATTATCAGGGCTTAGGGCAAAGGGCCCTTATTCTCTCTCAACGTGTTTCTAAAGGCGAAAATTGTACCTACAACGTTGCCACTTTCGATGATTTTGCCCGCAACGTAATGCCTGATGTTAAGTGGCTCGAAGACTACCGGCGTTTACGCATCTTCGAGGAACAGATCAAAAAGACAGAAGACGGGCACGGGAGCAATGATTGAACAGCCGAGAGTCATCGGCCATGTCGTGTCTGTCCATGGATTTCGGCTTAAGGTCGAGCTTACTCCCGAATTCAAGTCCTCATCGCGTGCAACGTTGGATGGTGTGCAGCGGGCCGTAGCAATAAACTCGTTCCTTACTTTCGATCTTGGGGCAGGCACATATGCCCTCGGCAATCTTACAGACTTGGAAGCTCGTGAAACATTTGATCCGGTAAAGGATGAGGAACTTTCGCTTGAACTGACAAAACCAAGGCGAGTCGCCTCGGTTCAGTTGCTTGGCACTGTCAGGCAGCATAAGAAAATTGTTTGGCGATTTGATACCGGGATAACGGTACTTCCGACTCTCGACACCCCTGCTGAGGTCGCTGACCCCGATATCCTTGCAAGCGTTTTCGGACGCCCGCCAGAACGCAATAGGCCGCAAGGCTGGCAACTCGGCGCCTTCGATCATCCGATTGAGCTTGGCCATCAGACCGGCGATGAGAACACAAGTGTCAAGGCATCTTTCAATGACCTCTTTTCGCGTCCGCTCGCCGTTGTCGGCAATACTGGATCGGGTAAGTCATATACTGTTGCTAGTCTGGTTCGCGGCATCATTGAGAATGAACACATTACGACCGATGACAATTCTGAGCCGCATGTCTTCATCTTGGATATTAACGGTGAATACGGAAATGCATTTTTGGACGCCGCTCAGGCTTCATACACGCGAGCGCCGAATAAGCTCTACCTAAATGGGGAAGAATTTTGCCTTCCAGCATGGCTTATGAACGGTGAAGAGGTATGCGACTGGCTGAACGCGTCCGAGGCGACACAAGAGCCTGTCCTAAAAGACTGGTGGGCGATTTCGAAATCAAGGTCCGCTCTGGGCTCTCCATTCGATCCTCTTTCGGTTGCTATTGGAAAGATTGACGCAGCTCTGGCTTGGCTAGATGGAAATCAACCCGCTTCCAGTTTTATTCTTACCATAGATCATGCCAAGCAATATGCATCGCAACTAAATTGGGAAGAATTTGAAAAGGTCCCGAGGTGGAACGGCAGAAATACGAATGAATGGAGAAAAATAACGAACGATCGCGACGTACGTGAACTCCTGTCGAAATTCAGACAGGAGTTATATGATACTATTTTTGGGCGGCAGAACGAAGGTATCAATTTCGCGAAATCTGCCGACTCGCCGCGCTATATCGCGTTGCAGAAGTTTCGTGATCCAGAGTTGGTCGACCGATCTATAGACTATGAAAGCAACCGGCGTATTGATCAATACCTGTTAACACTAAAGCTTCGTTTGCGGACCCGCCTCGATGACCGGCGTTGGCAGTCTTTCTTCTCCTTTGAAGACCTCTGTGTAAACAGCTTCGGGTCGTGGATGACGAAGATCGGGATTGGCGCGTCGCATGGCTCGAGGGTATCAATATTCGATCTGTCGATGTTGTCATCCGAAGTCCTGCCATTTGCGTGTTCGTTGATTGGACGTATTCTTCTAGAAACGCGCGAGATGCTAAGGCCAGAAGTGCGCTATCGCCACCCGTGGGTTCTTGTTCTGGAAGAAGCTCACAATTATGCTCGTCCTCCGAGAGCAGTTGAGGATCGAAGTCTTGCGTTGTCCCGCCGCGCGTTCGAGCGTGTCGCGAAGGAAGGACGAAAATTCGGTCTCTCTTTGATAGTGGCAAGTCAAAGACCGAGTGAGATAAGCCCGACCATAATCAGCCAATGCGCTAACTTTTTTGCTCACCGTCTCCAGAATCCCGATGACATTGACCATTTTCGCCGCATCATTCCGAGGCAGGCGCAAAGGCTACTCGATCAAGTGACAGTACTTGCTTCTGGTGAGGCAATCGTTTTTGGAAGTGCAGTACATGTCCCGTCTCGAGTTCAAATAAAGAAGCCTCGTCAAGAGCCTTGGAGCACAACAGCGGCCCCGTTTGCAGATTGGAGCGAAAACCACCAATTTCCGATGGCTGATGTTCTGCAATCATGGGGTCTGGCCGAGGAGAATAGCGATGATAAACTAAACACTTCCGAAAAACAAGATGACTTAGACGACGATATTCCCTTCTAGAAGGCATCGTCACGTAGTCGGAGGTGAATGTAGGATGTTGAATTTATTGGAAATACGGGTCCATGTGACGTTGTGGCGTTTCCTAAGCCGCTCTCGCTCTCTCTCGTTTGTTGTGACCCTGGTTGCGGGAGAATCGGGTCCATGAGACCCTTTGACGATTGAAGGTCGGGAGTATGGGGCTTTCTGTGCGCTTTTGAAGCTGACGACAGCCTCTGTCTGGCCAGCCTTTCCGGCGGGCAAGCGTGCGCTGGACCAAAGCAACGGGAGCGCTAACTGTTGATCTCTGCGACAGTGGTTGCCTCAACTACCAGAAAGGTCGAGTGACCGTATCTCGATGCGAGGCTTACGGGTTCGTTTCGTTGAGGTCGACTGCTGACCACAACTCTTGATTGAAATAAGATAGGGGAGTATAAGCCTATCAAGCAGATCAATAGTGAGGAAACGAGAATGTCGAGAGTTTCACGAGCGCAGCGGAATACTGCCGGGATCAATGGGGCGAAGTCGCAGGGGCCGGTGACGGTGGAGGGGAAGGCCAAGTCGAGCCGGAATTCGGTGCGGCATGGGGTTTTGAGTTCGACGGTGGTGTTGAGCGAGGAGGAGATCCGGGTCGCGGAGGGTGTTCGGTATGGGTATGTGCGGCGGTATGGGCCGCAGGACCGGCTGGAGCTGGAGATCGTCGAGGGGCTGGTGGTGTCGATGATCAAGCTCAGGCGGCTCGATCGGCTGGAGTTGGAGGCGATGGAGCGGGCCGGCAGGGCGGATGACATGAACGAACCCGGCGAGCCCGCGATTACGAAAAGATACCCAACGCTTGCCACTCTCGGACGCTATCGGGGCCGGCTCAATCATGAGCTGAGACTGACCGAGAAGCGGTTGATGACGTTGTTGCGGCATCGGCCCGAGGGAGGGAATGTGCTCGACCTCAGCGCCCCCCAGCTACGGTTTCTGGCCGATATGGCCGAACGGACGGAGCGCGAAAAAGCCAAGCTTGCGTCGGATCAGGCGGGCGAGGCGCCGGCTTCGAACCACCCTGTCACGAACG
>JBGSYN010000030.1:0-5071 GCA_041750975.1 Geminicoccaceae bacterium
TCGGTGATGAAGGTGTCGACGATCGGCCGGCCGGCGGGCTTGGCGTAGACCGTGGCGAAATGGGCGAGAGGCAGCATTTCCCGGACGACGCGGCCGGTGGCACCGGTATCGACCAGATCGTCGACGATGATCCAGCCGGCGCCGTCGCCCTGGGCCCGCTTGAGGACGTGGGCGTCGCGCTGGTCCTGGTGATCGTAGGAGGAAATGCAGACCGTATCGATCAGGCGGATATCGAGCTCGCGGGCGATGATATGGGCGGGCACCAAGCCGCCGCGGGTGACGGCGACGATGCCCTGCCAGGGCGATTTCTCGGCAAGTCTCCAGGACAAAGCCCTGGCATCCCGGTGCAGCTGGTCCCAGCTCACAGGATAGTATTTGGTTTTGCGCTCGTCCAAAGCCTTGTCGCTCCGTTAACCAAATTGGAACGGAGAAAGGCGGTGCCCGCCGGCACTTGTCAAGGCCCAGCCGGAAGCGCGACAATAGCGGTCCGCCCGCCATGGCGGATCGACAGCGAGGAGAGATGCGATGGATGACAACGAACCCCGGCCCAGGCCGCAAACCTCCTTTCCGGCCAGGCTCGAAGCGATGTCGGTCGGCAATCTCGAGGACTATGTGCTGGCGCTCAGGGCCGAGATCGTGCGGGTCGAGCAGGAGATCGCGAAACGGTCGGATATCCGCAGTGCCGCCGAAGCGCTGTTCAGGAAGCCGCAAACGTGAGGTTTTGCTCGGTCTGCGGCGGCAGCCTGGCGCTTGAGGTCCCGCCTGGGGACGATCGCCCGCGCTCGGTCTGTCCCGACTGCGCGACCATTCACTACGTCAACCCCAAGATCGTCGTCGGCAGCGTCTGCGTCGAGCATGACCGGGTCCTTCTGTGCCGCCGCGCGATCGAGCCTCGGCGCGGCTACTGGACCATTCCGGCGGGCTATCTCGAGCTCGACGAGAGCGCCGAGGACGGGGCCAGGCGCGAAGCTTTTGAGGAGGCCTGTGCGCGGATCGAGATCGAGGATCTGATTGCGGTCTACAGCGTGACGCGGGCGAAGCAGATCCAGCTGCTCTATCGCGCCCGGTTCGGCGAGCCGGGCTATGGCGTCGGCGAGGAGAGCCTGGAAGTGGCGATGGTCGGCTGGGACGAGCTGCCGTGGAACGAGCTGGCCTTTCCGACGGTGCGCCTGGTGCTGGCGCGGGCACGTGAGCTCAAGGATTTGGCTGGTCCCCTGGTGCCGGTGCGCCAGACAGTGCCGAGTTGAGAGACAGTGCCGGGCTCAGAAGCTGGCGGATTGACAGAGCCACGAAAACTGCTACCGACTGCGGCACAAGGAAAATCCTGGAAGCATCCGATGCGACGACGAGGAAGGTCAGCGACTGGTGTTCGCACCTTCCGATCCTGAGGGATCGGAGGGATCTTCCCTTGCATTCGTTGTGATATCGCTTCCATGCTTAGTCTCCGCCCCGAATTTCCCACCGATCTCGAAACCATAGAAGTGCTCCTCGATCTCAGCTTCGGCGTGGATCGAAAGAGCAAGGTTTCCTATCGCTATCGCCGGGGCGTGGCGCCGATTTCGAGCCTCTGCTTTGTCGCCGAACTCGGGCCGGAACGGGTCGGGGCGATCCGCTATTGGCCGATGCTGCTCGACGACATGCCGTGCCTGTTGTTGGGTCCGCTCGCGATCCACCCCGACCACAAGGGCACAGGCATCGGCCGGGCGCTGGTCACGCATAGTCTCGCAGCGGCTGCCGCGATGGGCGAGCGTCACGTGTTCCTGGTCGGCGATCACGCCTATTACCGAAGGTTCGGGTTCACGATTGCACCGCCCCGTGTCGTCATGCCGGACGAGCGGCCGGAACGGCTGCATTGGCTCGGCTTGAACGATGTCGACCCACCAGAGGAGGGTGGCACGCTCCGCTCCTGGAGGTGTCTTCGGCGTGAAGGCCATGGCCAGGAGCAGGGAAACTCTGGCGAGCCGCACGTCGGGCTGATACCTGACAGCGGCCTCGCCTGGGCAAGCTGAGGCAAACCCTCAGCCGTCGCTGGGTGCATCCGGTTGTGCCAGTGCCGCAACAGCGCCGATTAGCCGGGCAAGCCGATGGCTCTTTTCGTCGTAGCTTAGTTCCTCTTGTTCGAGCGTCGGACAGTAGCCGCCAAGAAACGCTGCAGTCACATCGGCCGACGACTGATCGGGGTGACGGCTCTGATAAGCCTCGACCAGACCCGACAGCGTGTCGCCATCGAATTCCCCAGGCTCGAGTGCCGCCAATTCCTCGCGGTCCGCATCATCGAAGTCGGCGGTCGTGCTGAGCACCGGGCAGACGAATTGCGGCTCGGCATTGGCGTCGTACTCGGGAAAATCACCTGCAGCCCGCCAGCTTCCGACCATGGCTGCGGCGGCGGCGTTGGGCTCGGCAGCATTGGTCCAGTTCGTGCGCAGGAAGTTGACCAAGTCCGCCACGTCCCGGTCGGTGAGAACCTTCGCATATGCCGGCATCTGTGGCCAGGTATCGCGGGCTTCAAAGCCCTGCAGGATCGCCATGATCGCATTATAGGGCTGGCGTGCCGTGACGGTCGCATTGCCGGCCAGTGTCGGCGCCGCCGCCTGGATGCCCCGTCCTTCCGCCTGATGGCAAGTGTAGCAATGCACGCCGTAAAGTTCTTCACCGGCGGCGATGCGGGCATCCGCGACGTCGACATCTTCAGGGGCTTCCGACTCCTGACCCAGCTCCGGCTGATCCAAGAGGAAGGTTGTAATCGCGTTGAGATCGTCCTCGCGGAGTTGCGACAAGCTATGAAGCGTAACCTCCCACATCGGGCCGATCGCCACATAGTTGGGGCCTTTGGGATCGCCTCGCAAAAGCTGCGCAAGTTCTTCCTCGTCCCATCGGGTAATGTGAGAGAAGCGGCTGTTGCTGATATCGGGAGCGTACCAATTCTCGACTTCTTCGCAGGTGAGGAACAGCTCCTTGATCGGCGCGTAGGCAAAATTCTTGGGCGTATGGCAGGCGCCGCAATGGCCAAGGGCCTCGACCAGGTTGGCCCCCCCTGTTCCATTCCGTGCTTTTCTCCGGAGTGGCCTCCAGCCTCATATTGTCGAGATAAAGCGCCTGCCAGCCGCCGACGCCTTCGCGAACGTTGAACGGAAAGGTCAAGTCGGGCTCGGGAACCGTGTTTTTGACGGGTTTCAGGCTCTGCAGATAGGCCCAGAGCGATTCGACATCCCCGTCGCTCATTTTGGTGTAATAAATATAGGGCATGGCGGGATAGATATAGCTGCCATCGGCGCTAACGCCTTCATGCAAGGCTCGCCTGAAGTCGTCCAAGGTCCACTCGCCGATGCCAGTCTCGTCGTCCGGGGTTATGTTGTTGCCGTAAATCGGCCCGAATGGCGTCAGAAGTTCGACACCACCGGCGTAGGGCTCTTCGGGGTCGCTGGTGTGGCATGACGCACAGCCTGCCGATGTGGCGATATAGGCGCCGGCCTCGATTTGTGCCGCATCCTGCGCAAGTGACTGACGGGACAGCAACAGCCCCAGGGCCGTACCGGAAATGACGATTGCGATGGCAGCGGCTCGGTTCTTTCCTACACACATTGTTCCGTCTCGTTTGCGTGACCCCGTGTAGCGGAACCGCCAGATCGACGAGATGTTCCACCCTACGAGGCGTCTGAGCAGCGCTCTATTGCAAGCGACGCGGTCCACGCCTAAGTAACGGCATCACCTCAGTCCAGTCGGGGCGTAGCGCAGCCCGGTAGCGCATCTGCTTTGGGAGCAGAGGGTCGGGTGTTCGAATCACCCCGCCCCGACCAAAATCGATCTTCGACTCCGGCATCAGAACCGCTCGCCAATTGCTGTGGCGGTAGCAATTACTCCTGGACAATTGAGCTCGTCTCGTCGGCATGGGATGATCGTGGCCGTAGCGTCGCGAACGGAGCAAGCCAATGCGAAAAACGGCAGGCCATGATGTGTTCGAACAGGAGGTTGGTACGCGACTGGTCCGTTGGGGACTTGGACCCAATCCGAGCCACGACTGCGTCATTACGGCCCACGGGATGCAGCGCACTCTCAACAAGACATTTGCCGTACCGCCCAACACGAATCTCATATTCTATGGACCGGAGGGGGCCTCGTTGACAGACTCAGGGCGCGGCGTTGAAGATGTCGTTGAGGGTAAGATACAAGCCTATGCGGCCCTCGGTCCCGGAGCTATTTGTTCGGACTACAGCCTGATCAAATATCAAGGCTATCATCAGGGGCCGGTTGCAGCGATGGTCGGTAAGGCGGCAGAGCCCTTCGCTGGTGACAGTACCGAAACGTACCATGACATCGGCAGTCTTTTCCACACCAACAATATGTTGCTCAAGGCGGATCCGGACGATCGAGCCGACCAAAATGCACCCGAACCGATGGCGATCATAGACGTCATCACGGTCCGCTATCGCCCTGGACGTCTTCCAACCAACCTAAGCGATGCAATCGCAAGCCTACGCGGCGCCGGGATCAATTACCGACAAATCCACTGCTGCTTTTGCCGCTCCCGCAAGCGCGACCTTCTTTGGGGGCCAAGCTACACGCCGAAACCGAAATAGCGCGCTCCGTAGGTTTCCAGGGGGCTCTCAAGGCCGGTAGCCTCGTTTTTTCTAGTTTTATTTTCCTTGCATCTAGGACTATATTCTGATAACAAAGCCTGATGCAATATGGTCCGGCCCAAGACAGTCCGCTCTTCCGGCGCGGGTTTCGCCGGCCGGGGAAGTTGCGCGTCGCGATGCGGCGGGCGCAGGGGGTGAAGCCTTCGGACATCGCCCGCGAATGCCGGCTCGAGCCCGAGGTCGTCGAGGCCTGCCTCGGCGATAACGAGGTCGGCGAGCTGATCGCCTGCTGCCGGGAGATGATGGATCTTTCCGAGGCAGGGCGTCTGAGGCAGCTCGAGCGCGCCGCCCTCCAGCTTTTTGAGATCGCGATCGAGGAGCGTGACGTCCGCGAGATAAACGTCGAACAGATGGATCTTGTCGTAGACGGCGGCGATTCGGCCGGCGTCGTCGATCAGGTGCGAGCGATTGAGAAAGCGCCCGTCATCGGCGCG
>JBGSYN010000031.1:0-3364 GCA_041750975.1 Geminicoccaceae bacterium
GGCCGCCCGATCGGCCATGAGATGCGGCATGGGGCGGGGGCGACCGAGAAACACGACGGGGAGGACGAGGGCGCATACGAGGCAAGCGATCAGCGACAGTCGCGCATCGCTTCCCGCCAGACCCGGAATGGTGACCAGCGCGCCTGCGAGCGCCCCGACGCCTGGTGCAAAAGCGAGCAGCCCCCCCAGTGTCCCCTTTTGATTGTCAGGAACGCAGTCGCCCGCCCAGGCCGCAAGAGGATTGAGCATCATGTTGAGCGCAAGCTGCCAAACGCAGATCATCGCCAGCAACTGCGGGATCGTCTCGACAAAGCGCATCGATATCAACAGCACGCTGGAGATGCCGACGCCGGCCAGTATCCAGCCGGTGCGATTGCGAGTTCGATCACTCAACCAGCCGAAGACCAAGTTCGAAACGCTCGCGGCGATCGCGCCGAAGAACGCAGCATAAGACAGAACTTGAACCGAGGAGGGGCCGCCGATCTCGGTTGCCCGGATCGGCAACAAGATCGTGAGGAAGGGTGCATATGAGGCCGCTCCGCCAGCGGCTGCGAGCGCGTAGAGCGCAAGGAAACGAGTAGATTGGCGGTCCTGTGGAGCGTTGCTCACAGGCGGCGGGGGCGCGGCCGACACGAGCCGCTTATCCGTCGTTCTGGATTAGTCTCGACAACGGCCCGTTCGGGGCAATCCTATGGCCGGTCATCAGTCCGCCGCGCTCCAGGACCAACGACCCATTTTCTCGCCAGCGTTCAGGGAATACCACCGCTGCGCAGAACTGGCTTGTTTCCTTCAAATCACGGCTTGGCAAGTTGGGCGTTGCGTAGTCGCTCACGTTCGATGCTCCAGAGCTGTGGTGCGGTACTTGCTCGCTAGCCGCAAATCGGCAGAGAGCTCCCAACTACTTACCGATCCGCGCGACGGCTGTCCTTATTGGCGTCCATTAGTCTGTCGCTCAAGAACGGGCCGTTGATGACGCTTCCCGCTGGTTCTTGGGCATAACTCGTTACCCGCGGCGCGACGTCTCCTCGCAGGCGATTGAAGGCGTCCTAGCTCGGGACCTGACCGATCGGTGGTACGGCGTTGAACCCTTCCTAAACGTCGCCGACAAGGTATGACTAGGGCCAATGCACGCCGTTGGTCTCAATCCGCCCCCCTCTTCTCGAGCCTGGCTTGGCGAGACCGAAGATGAGGATCACGTGGCCCTCTCGGCGGCTTCGAGACAGGGTGCCGCACTTTGCACCGTCGTCGGGATCGAGGGCAGCTTTTCACGGCGCCTTGGGGCGCAGTTGGCCATTCTACCCGACGGCACCTTCATCGGGAACCTAGCGGATGGATGTCTGGAGGAGCAGCTAAAGAGCGATTGCCGCCACACGAACGGCCCGCTCGTAAGACGGTATGGCCGCGGCTCGGAGACGATCGATTTTCGACCGCCCTGCGGCGGAGGCCTCGACATTCTCCTCGATCCGGCTCCCGATCGAGACGCTTGCATGAACGCGATGAGCAACCTGGTGCGCCGCCACGAGGCGAACCTTGTCCTGGCGCGCAATCCGCATCTTGCCGTTCGGAGCTATGTTCCCAGCCTACATATTCGCGTCATCGGAGACGGGCCGGAACTCGAGGCAATGCAAACCATCGCTACGGCGTCGGGTATTGCCTGCGAGATCGTCGATAAGGGCAGGCTCTCGCTCGGCCAGCGCAGCGGGTTGACGACCGTGGATCGCTGGACGGCAATCGTCCTGCTGTTCCACGATCACGAGTGGGAGACGACGCTGATCGAGGAAGCACTCGAAGGTGAGGCGTTCTACATCGGTGCGCAAGGCGGCCACAACGCTCGCGATTCTCGCCTCGAAGCGTTGCGACAGCGTGGCGCGAGCGCGGAGGATTTGGCCCGAATCCGCAGCCCGATCGGTACGCCCATCGGCAGCCGCACACCGCAAGCGCTGGCGCTGGCAGTCCTCGCCGAGATAACGGGCGAATATGAACGCCTCCGCTCCGCCACTTGACCCGTCGATCGCCTTCGCCCTGCTGGCGGCCGGGCGATCGCAGCGGTTCGGCGGCGGCAAGCTCGAGGCCGTTCTGAACGGAAAACCGCTATGGCGCTGGGCCGCCGACACAGCGGAGGTGGCCGGCTTCGCGACCAGGTTTCTGATCGTCCCTGCGCCGCCAAAGCCGGAGACGGCGGCGGAAGGCTGGACGATTGCCGTCAATGCTAACGCGGACGCCGGCATCGCCACGTCCATCTCGCTCGCCTGCTCCCTCGCAACGGACTGCCGCAGGGTCGTCATCGGGCTCGCTGATATGCCGTTTGTCGAGCCGGACCATCTGCGCGTGCTGGCGATGGCCGAGGGGGTCGCCTTTACGCGCTATCCTTCCTGCCGCGAGGGCGTGCCGGCGAGCTTCCCGCGCGAAGCTTTCGCGAGGCTCGCCAACTTGCAGGGCGATCGTGGCGCGGCCACCATCGATTGGGCCGCCGACAGGGCAGCTATCGCGCCCACCTCACCGGCCAGCCTGATCGATATCGACACACCGCAAGATCTCGAACGCGCCCGTGCCCAACTGATGGCCCGCCGACACCGCGAGCGTTGACCATCAGGCGACTGCCGGCAGCCCCTTGATCAGCTTGTCGAGCGTGATCGGATATTCGCGCACCCGCACGCCGGTGGCATTGTAGATCGCATTAGCAATGGCCGCGCCGGGACCGCAGATGCCGAGTTCGCCAACGCCCTTGGCCTTGAGCGGGCTGATAACGGCATCGAGGGTGTCGAGAAACACCACGTCCTGGTGCGGGATGTCGGCGTGCACCGGCACCTCGTAACTCGCCAGGTCGTGATTGACGAAGAAGCCGAACCGCTTGTCGATCGCAAGCTCCTCCATCAGCGCCGCACCGGCCGCCATCACCATCGCGCCGATCACCTGGCTGCGCGCTGACAGCGGATTGAGGATGCGCCCGGCGTCGCACACCGCTAGCATACGGCGGATGCGGACTTCGCCGGTATAAACGTCAACGCCGACTTCGGCGAAATGCCCGGCATAGGTGCCCATGTCGTAGTCACGCTGGAACGCCCCGAAATCCATCTCGCCATCGGCGGAAAGCGGCCCGGCTTCGGCCAGTCGGCGGCTCTTGCCACCATCGCGCACGCGGCCGTCGGCGAATGCCGCGGTGGCCGGGTCGAACCCGAATTTCCCCGCCACCTGCTCACGCAAGGCCACACAGGCGGCGTATACCCCTGCAGTCGAACTCGCGGCACCCCATTGCCCGCCCGATCCCGCCGACACCGGAAAGGCTGAATCGCCGAGATGAACGGTCACATCCTTGAGTGGCACGCCCATTGTTTCGGCCGCGGTCTGCGCGATGATGGTATAG
>JBGSYN010000032.1:0-26996 GCA_041750975.1 Geminicoccaceae bacterium
GGGCATGACTGGGGGGCCGCCCTCGGCTGGCGCGTTTGCGTCGCCCATCCCGAGCGCGTCAGGCGCTTTGCCGCACTCTCGGTCGGCCATCCCGAGGCCTACCGCACTGCGGGTGCCGAGCAAAAGCGCAAGGGTTGGTACCTCTACCTCTTCATCATCCCCAGGCTCGCCGAAGCCTTTCTCTCGGCCCGGGGCTTTCGGGCACTTACCAAGAATGCACCGACAGCCGAGGACGCCGCGCGCTGGCGCGCGGATCTCTCCCGCCCGGGAAGACTGACCGCAGGTCTCAACTGGTACCGTGCCAACCTCACCCGAGAGGCCGTGCGCTATCGCGTTCCTGCCATCCAGGTGCCGACGCTCGGGACCTACAGCAGCGGCGATATCGCGCTGGCCGAGGATCAGATGACCAACTCCAAAGCCTATGTCGACGCCCCCTGGCGCTATCTTCGCCTCGAGGGCGTCGGCCACTGGCTGCAGATCGAAGCCCCCGGGCCCACCAATCAGGCGCTGCTCGACTGGTTCGACGAGGCCAGCGCTACCGGATGACGGGCCAGTATGGACAATCGGGTCCGAAAATCGGCTCCGCGACACTCTTTTATCGAAAGCGAAAGTCGGGGATGAAGTGTTATCGAATTATCGTTCTCGCTCTCCGATGCTCTGCGTATGTGATTGAACGGAGCGGTGACTTGTTCAGGCCGTATCGGATATGAGCAGGCAATGGGTGCGGGTTGATTCGCGTGGCTCGCCGTTCCTCAAGAAAAGCAATAATCACAAACTAGGCTTCGCATACCGAGATCCGCTCCCGGATTTTGGCGATTGTTGCGGCGATCCGGCCGTTCTTGTCGCCGATGGCGTCCATGATCTTTTGCAAGGGGGACAGGAGTTCTGGTTCGGGGATTGCGTCGGCGGCTTGCAGCGCGACAGTATAGGGAGCTTCCGGATCGCGCTCTAGTTCGCGGACCAGATAGGGTATCACTTCTCGCACCTTCCTGGAGGCCAAGCCGATAAGAGCTTCCAATCGCGTCTCGTCATGCGGGTCGTCGGCACGGGCCATTAGAGCGGCGCGAATCTCTTTGGTATTGGCTTCGGTTTGGGTGCCCAGCCCGAATGTCGCCCAATTGCGCACGTCGTCATCCGCATCGGCGCTCAGCCGAATGAGGGTCCTTCGGGCCCTCGGCGATTCGACTCCGCCAAGGCTCCATGCCATGGCAAAGCGGACATCCGGTGAGGGATGCTTTGCGAGCGCAAGATTGGCAAGCAACGTCTCATCTGCATCCAGGTGTCCCAGAGCTGTAATTGCAGCATCGAGTACAATGTCATTGTTATCGCTCAACAAAGCCGCAAGAACTGGGATCGTTTCCTCACGGTAGGGGAATGGACGTTTGCCTCCCAACTGCCCGAGGATATCGCAAGCCACCGCCCGCTCAATCGGGTCTTCGCTCTCGCACAGCACAAGGCAGCGCTCGAATACGCTCCTGCTGCCGGCCCTGTGCAATTGCCCGATCAACATGTGTTGAGCGTCCTCATCATAATCTTCCTGCCTTCTGATCGAGACGACTTCGTCGATCATTTGCAGCTCTTTGGAACTCGATTTCCGGTTTGCCATTCGATCGCTCTTCTCTGCGATGCCGTAATCCGGCACTGTCTCTGTCTAGCTAAATATTCCTAGAATTCATGTCGCCGCTATGGTATTGTGGGGTGTCGCCTTGCGTTCACCGGTCGGGTGCCATGAAGGAATGCCGAGTGTCTTTTTGCACGAACGAATTATTCGAGATCCAGTTGGGTCTGCGAGACCGCCTGAACGACGCCGGATTTTGTACGAACGAATTCGGATGCGGTTCGGCATTTCTGCACGAACGATTTATTCTCGTCCCGTCGATGCTCCGCCGAGTTCGACACTGTGCCTTTTACACGAACGAATTCAGCATGGTGCCATTACCCGCTTCACCTGCCAGGCCCACAGCCCCGAATTGCACGAACGATTTATGGGCGTTCGGCCGATGGCCAAAACGAATCCGAATTTCCTGCTTCGCTCTTTACACGAACGAATTCAAATCAACCTATTGCGGGGGATTCGCAAGGGGGCGCGCTGCGTCCCCTTCGCCTTTGCCAATGTCACCAATTTACACGAACGATTTCGGGCTTCGGTGAAGCCCCGCCCGGGTTTGTCTATTTCTTGGCGGCTGCGGGCGCGGCGGCGCCCGGCTTGGCCTTGGCCATGGTGCTAGTGACCGTGCCGCTTGCGGCCTCGGTCTTGGTCTTGTCTTTCTTGGGCTTCTTGATCTCGCGGCTGCTGCGTTTTTGACCTTTTGCCATCACGACCTCCGTTCAGGTACTATCGTCCAGGGATCGACTATACCTACAGCGTGGGCGCGCTCGCAAGGGAAACTCAGCGCATCGGCACGAGGCTGGCATCGATCCCCTTCCGGCCTGCCGCTAGGTGGCTTCGCCGCGTTTCAGGAAGCGCAGGCGGCGCGTCGGGACGATGGTGAAGAGGATGGCGAGGGCGGAGAGGACGAGGACGGTTGCGGCGATCGGACGGTCGATGAAGATACCGTAATCGTCGCCGGAAATGATGAGCGAGCGGCGGAAATTGTTTTCGCAGATGGGGCCGAGCACGGCGCCGATGACCATCGGGGCGAGCGGGTAGTCGAAGCTGCGGAGGGCGAAGCCGATGGCACCGAAGGCGAGCATCACCCAGAGATCGAAGGTCGAGCCCTGGATCGCGAAGACGCCGATCACCGAGAGGAGGGTGACGATCGGAATCAGGTGCTTCTTCTGCAGACGCAGAACGGCGGCGAAGACCGGCGTGAAGATGATGCCGAGGATGAAGAGGAAGACGTTCGCCACCATGTAGGCGATGAAGATCCCGCCGGCGACGTCGAGATGGTTCTTGAAGAATTCGGGGCCGGGGAAATATCCGACCAGGATCAAAGCGCCCATCAGCACCGCGGTGGTGGCGTCGCCGGGGATGGCGAGGGCCAGGGTCGGGATGAGGGCCCCGCCGCAACAGGCATTGTTGGCCGATTCCGTGGCGATCACGCCGTCCGGGTTGCCGGTGCCGAAGCTCTCGGGCTTCTTGTCGGTGGATTTGGCGACGGCATAGGAGGCGAACGCCGCGATGACGCCGCCGGCGCCGGGCAATGCCCCGAAGAAGATCCCGATCAGGCTGGAGCGGATCAGATTGACCCAGCGCTTGAGGGTGGTGACGATGGCCCACCAGGAGGCGCGGATCAGTTCGACCTTGGAGCGCTTCGACAGGCCGCCCTGGAGGATCTGAATGAACATCTCGGAAAGGGCGAAGAGGCCGACGACCATGGCGACGATGTGGAAGCCGCCGAGCATTTGCGGCAGGCCGAAGGTGAAGCGGTAGGCGCTGGCAAAGAGATCCATGCCAATGGTCGAGAACAGCATCCCGACCGCACCCACCATCAGGCCCTTGATGGTCGATTCGCGGCTGACGACGGTGATGCTGATCAGACCGAGGACGGTGAGCGCGAAATATTCGGGCGGGCCGAAACGGAGGGCGACCCGGGCGAGCATGGGGGAGAGAAAGATCAGGAAGAGCCCGCCGAGCAGGCCGCCCAGGGCGGACGCCGAAATCGCGATGCCGACCGCCTCGGGGCCGCGCCCGGCCTGCGCCATCGGATAGCCGTCGAGCAGGGTGGCTGCAGCCAGGGGTGTTCCGGGTATGCGCAAGAGGATGGCCGAGACGGCCCCGCCGCACGAGCCGCCGACGAAGATGGCGATCAGCATGCCCATCCCGGCGACGGGCGGCAGATAGAGGGCGACCGGCGTCAGGAGGATGATGCCCATGAGCGGGCCGAGGCCGGGGAGGACGCCGATGATGAGGCCCAAGAAGCACCCGGCCGCGACGAGCAAGACGGTGTAGGGCGTGAAGAACAGCTCGGCACCCAGAAGCAACGGCTCGAACGTCATGGGCTCAGTTCCGCCTCGATCGGGGGACTAGAAGCCAATACCGAAGATCCCGACCGGCAGGATGACGTTCATCCAGTACTCGAAGACGAAGGACATGAAGAGCGACGTGCCGATCGCGAGAACTGCCGCCAGGGGAATGTTGCGCGTGCCCAGGATATAGTAGCAGGCGACCATGAAGAGCGGCGTCATGAGATGATAGCCGAGGAGCTTGATGGTGGCGACGTAGACGATGAAGAAGGCGAGGCAGAGCAGTGCCTTGCGCAGGCTGTCGCGCCGCTCCTCCGGATCGATCGGCTCGCCCGTCGCCGCAACCTCGTCGCCTTGGGCAGCCGTGGCATTGGGACGGAAGATCGCCACCAGTTGCAGCAGGCCCAGCACCACCAGACTCCAGGCGATGAGTTCCGGGAACATGGCGGCATTGAACATCGCATCGCCGCTGGCCGCACCCTGTGCTACGAAGCTCGTATTGGTTTGCTGAAAGACGGTGCCGGCCAGCAGGAAAAACATGAACACGACGGCGACCTCGCCGAGCCGCCGCCGCTTCGCTTTGGTTTTCTCCGCTTCGTTCACGCCGAGCCGTTCCGCGCTCGTCAGTTCAGCTTGCCGACTTCCTCGCGCAGCCAATAGACGGCCTCGACCGAGGTGCGCAGCTGCTCGTCGATCATGCCTGCCACCTCGTCATACTCGTCGGCCGTGTAGCCGATCGGGACGAAGCCGATTTCCTCGATCCTCGCCTGAATCTCGGGATTGGCGAGCGAGACGGCCATGGCGTCGCGAAGCTTCTGCACGGCCTCGTCGGGTGTGTCCTTTTCGACGACAAACCAGTTCCAACCCATGGGTGCGAGGCCGGAGAGACCGATATCGACGCCGAACTCCGAAATCTTGGGCGCCCCGCCGTAGATTGCCTGCACCTGGTCCGATTCGCTCAGGACGGCGAGGATCTTGAACTCGTCGCCCTGGGATTTGTAGGCGCCGGGATTGATCAGCTGCCAATCCAACAGCCCGCCCATGAGGTCCGGGACACCGGCGACGAGACCCGCATAGGGCACGGGCCGTGCCACCGCATTGTAGCTCCGCATGATTTGCGACATCACCATATGCGGCAGCGTCAGCTCTTCGCCGGCGGTGAAGCGCAACTCGCCCGGATGGTCCTGCATATATTTCATCAGGCCCGGAAAGTCGTCCCAACGATCGTCGTCGGCGCGGGAGACGATGGCAAAGCCGTTCGAGGTCGCGGAGTGCAGCGGGATGAAATCTTTGTAGGTGTAATCCGCCTTCTCGAAAATCGGCGAGATGATGAGGGGCGCGACATAGGCGTCGATAATCGTGTAGCCGTCCGCCGGCTCGGCGAGGCCGGCCATGAACGCGTTAACCCCGCCCGCACCCGGTCGCGCGACCACCGCGACGTCGACACCAAGTTCCTCGGCCATTCCGTCGGCGATGATCTGACTGACCACATAGGCAGGCAACCCAGGGCCCCAGGGATAGCTGACCTGAACCCGCCTTTCCGGGAATTCGGCTGCAGCCTCGAAGGCCGCCATTCCAAGGATCGCTATGGCAAGGGCAAAGCACGCAAGATTTCTGCGCATGGTTCCAACTCCCTGATCGTCCGAACACCGATCGCGGCGGTCTGCAATTTTGCAGGGACGGTGGCCACGACCGGTTAGCGAGAACAGTGGTGGCAGCAAATTTCTCGTGGCGCAAACCTAATTTAAGCCTGGATCAAGGTCCGGTCGTCAGCCTGAAGCGTTGCTGAAGATTTCTTTGAAGGGGCGCCGAACAGGAGTGTTTGCCAATGGCGCATTTGGCCGAACTAAGGTAGGGATGACGCAAGCACAAGAGTTACGCCATGCGCCTCACGCACTTGATTGTCTTGGCGGCGATCCTGACCGGTTGCAGCTTCGACACCGGGCTTCACGTCTCGGACGAAAACCCGACCGGTCGCGTCGATGTCGGCCCTTCCATCATCGATCCAGGCACGACCGCCGACAAATACGGTGGATCGGAAGCGCGCGATGCCCGGGACGAGGCAACCCGCAACGCGGAAGGCAATTTTGTAGACGAAGTCGTCGAGGACAGCGCAGTGGGCGGCCAGTTCACGCTCGATTTCTAGCTTCGCGGGCGCGTCACTAAGGCCAGTTGCGCCTCGATTTCGCGCGTCACCTCGGTCGAGCCCGGCTCGACCCCGGTTGGAAACGAGGCGACAAGCCGGCCATCCGGGCCGATCAGATATTTGTGGAAGTTCCAGCGAGGCGCAGCCCCGGCCCCCAGCTCTGCCGCGGCCCACCGATAGAAGGGATGCGCCTCGGGCCCCCGTACGCGCTCCTTGGTGGTCATCGGGAAATCTATGGCGAAATTGACCTCGCAGAACGCCTTGATTTCCGCCTCGGTTCCCGGCTCCTGTCGGCCGAAATCGTTGGACGGCACCCCCAGCACCACCAGGCCCCGGTCCCGATAGGTGCGCCAAACCTCCTGCAATCCCTCATATTGCGGCGTGAATCCACAGAATGATGCCGTGTTCACCAACAAAACGACCGTGCCCTCGAATGATGACATCGCAAGGGGGCCGCCATCGATCGAGGTAAATCGAAAGTCGTGCGCCGAACGAGCTTCATCCTGTCCGGCCGCAGAAATCCCCGTCCCCAATAGCGACGCCACGACCATCCCCATCAACCCGACCATCATGCAACGGACCATCGCCAATATCCCTCAAATTGCTCCAGCTATTGCGAATACGGTTGTACGGCCTCGCCGGATGCACGGGAAAGTAGAGGAACGGGGCGCAGCGAGAATCATGGGGGGTCCGACTGGAGATTCCCTTCATCTAGGTGCCAGAAACCCAAACCCGATTGAGCCGAAATCGGCTTATCCCTTGAGCCCTAACTGGCGTATTAGCCGATGAACGATTCGAACCAGGCAATTCAAGCAACAGCAGAGTACGATGCAGAAACGCCCCAATATTCTCTTCATCATGGCCGACGACCATGCCGCCAAGGCGATCGGCGCCTATGGCTCCGGTCTGAACCGTACTCCAAACCTCGACCGCATCGCCCATGACGGCATGCGGCTCGATCATTGTTATGTCACCAACTCGATCTGCACGCCGAGCCGGGCCGCCATCCTTACCGGGACCTACAACCATGTGAACGGCGTCACCACGCTCAACACCTGGTTCAACAATCGGCTGCCGCATGTGGCGAAGCATCTGCGCTCGGGCGGCTACCGGACGGCAATGTTCGGTAAATGGCATCTGGGCGAGGGCCTGAGCCACCAGCCGACCGGCTTCGATGACTGGTGCGTGCTGCCTGGACAGGGGGACTATTACGACCCTGCCATGGTCGATCCCGACGGCATGCGATACGAGCGCGGTTATGCAACGACCATCATCACCGACAAATGCCTCGACTGGCTCGAGGCGCGGGATGCCGAGCGGCCTTTCTTCATGATGTGCCATCATAAGGCGCCGCACCGCACCTTCCAGCCGGACATGAAGCACATGTCGCTGTTCGAGGGCGAAACGATCAAGGTCCCCGACACCTTCGACGACGACTACAAGAACCGGGCCCGGGCCGCGTGCGAAGCCAGGATGCGTATCAAGCTCGACATGACTTATGAGGATTTGGGGCTGGCGCAGCCCGAAGGCTACGATACGGTCGGCGAGGCCGACGGGCCGCATCCCGGCTCGCGCAAAGTGCCCAATCCGGAAGTGCCCACCGGTCTTGTGCTCCTCGACAAGAATACCGGCGAGCGCTTCACCTTCGAGACCCGACGCGACCTCGAGCAGTTCAAATATCAGCGCTATATCAAGCGCTATCTGCGGACGGTCGCCTCGATCGACGACAATGTCGGCCGGCTGCTCGACAAGCTCGAAGCGCTCGGTCTCGCCGACGACACCATCGTCATCTACACCTCCGACCAGGGTTTCTTCCTCGGCGAGCATGGCTGGTTCGACAAGCGCTTCATTTACGAGGAATCGTTCCAGATGCCGTTTCTGGTGCGCTATCCGGCGGGCTTCGGCAAAGGCAGCTCGAATGCGATCGTCACCAATGTGGATTTCGCGCCGACCTTCCTCGACTATGCCGGCCTGCCGATCCCGTCCTACATGCAGGGCCGCAGCATGCGTCCGGTCCTCGAAGGCCGGACTCCGACTGATTGGCAGGACATCGCCTATCACCGCTACTGGATGCACAAGGACAGCATCCACAACGCCTTCGCCCATTACGGGATTCGCGATCAGCGCTACAAGCTGATCTATTGGTACAACGAGGCTCTCGATCAGCCGGGTGCCAATCAGGGCGATGAGGCGCCGGAATGGGAGTTGTTCGACTGCCAGGAGGACCCGCTCGAACTCTTCAATGTGTTCGGCGATCCGGCCTACAGGGACACGCTCAAGGCGATGATCGCCAAGCTCGATGCCAAGATGGCGGAGATCGGCGATGTGCCGGAGCATGACACGGCCAGCTTGCTCGGCCTGGTGTAGTATCCGCATCCAGGATCGTGATCGGCGGAACTTTTTGGCCCGTAGCGGCGTCTAGCAATAGGGGTGAATGAGGGAAAGCGCTAGATCCTTGCCATTGACGGCGATACTCGGCGCTTTCGGATTCACTATGGGAAAGCATCGTGATCGATCGCATCGCCAAAGTCGCATTTTTTCTCGGAGCGGTCACGCTCGCCACGCTCTATGGGATCTTTGCGGCTCGCTCGGACTGGTTTCCGGCACCGCAGCTGGCAGTTGCCGAATCGACATTCCAGGATCTCAAGGAAAATTGGCAGAACGATTTGGCGCTGGTGCCGACGCGGCATCTGATCGAGGCCCGCGTCACGCAACGTCCGGAGGACTATAACGGCTTCCAGCTCCACGAGCCCGGTGCGGCCCAGGGCGGTATGTTGATAGTCGCCGGGCTAAGCCCCGATCAGGACACATCCGTTCACGCCGTCTCCCTCTACGATGAAACCGGAAACCTCGTGCATCGCTGGGCGGTCGACTATGCGTCGCTCGATCCCGAAGGTCCGAAGCCGCAAAACGTCATGCTCCATGGCATGGAAGTGTTTCCGGACGGCTCGTTGGCGCTCGCCTTCGATGCCGGCAACAGGCTTGCAAGGGTCGATGCCTGCAGCGAGCCGCTCTGGATCACTGAAGGCGGCTATCATCACTCGGTAACGAGCGATGGTGCGGGCGGACTCTGGGCCTGGCGTGACGAGACCATCATCCGGCTCGACGCAGAGACCGGCGAGGTGACGAACACACTCGACCTGCGTCAGCAGATCATGCAGGCCGATGGCGGTCAGGAAGGTGTGTTCTCCATTCGCACCGTGGGTTGGGAAGATGGCATGGACTATGCCCCCGACGCTTTCCATGCGAATGACGTCGAGGCGCTTCGGCCCGAGATGGCGGCGGCTTTTCCCATGTTCGAAGCGGGCGATCTCTTGATCAGCTTGCGCGAGCTCAATCTCGTTGCGGTGATCGACCCCGAGGACGGGCGTCTGATCTGGTGGCGTCATGGGCCATGGCATAAACAGCACGACCCGGATTTCCTGCCGGATGGGACGATCTCGGTCTATGACAACCGCATGGCGCTGGGGGCGTCGCGGATATTGCGGATCGATCCCGCGACCAATGCGACGACGGTCATCTACGAGGGGAGCGAGGAGGAGCCGTTCTATACCTTCCAGCGCGGCAAGCACGAGGTTCTGGCGAATGGCAACGTCCTGGTCGCCGAATCCCAGGCGGGCCGGGTCTTCGAAGCCGCACCCGACGGCCGTCTGGTGTGGGAGCGCGAGGCTGTCTGGGATGCCGACCGCAACCTGGTCGTCACCGAAGCCCGAAATATCACGGACGATTTCTTCGAGGCTTCCGCATTCGACTGCGCCGGAGTTAGGATCGCGGCGCTTGCCGGGCATTGAGAAACGCTCGAGGGGCGTGCAGTCCACGCGCTGCACGAATTGTCGGTAAAAGTTGGATTTCGAGAGGTAGCCCGCTTCCATCTGGATGGCCGGCTCCGGTAATGTTGGCCAACGCCTTACCTTGATCCTCGATCTCGACCTCGTAATCTTCGTCGGCAATTACAGGCAGCGCGATGCATGGCGGGTGCCGGTCAAGATCATCGCTTAGATTGTCTACCCGGCGTTGGTCGACGACTAACGATCCGAGGACTGATTGTGCCGAGGTCTCAGCCCGGGCTCGAACTGCGAAGGCTGCAGATCTGCTTCAGGGCTTGCCATTCTGCTGCGGTCAGTTCGTTCCCACCTTGAGGTTCTGCGACCCATCCGGACAGATAGCCAATCCGTTCATCGACGCTCGGATGGGTCGAGAGGAAGGCAAGGTCGGCGTCGTCCTCGTGCACGGAGCCCATTCGCTTGAAGAACGCGACCAGTCCCGCCGTGCCGATGCCGGTTGTCGAGAGCAGATCGACCGCATAGAGATCCGCCTCGCGCTCCATATCGCGGCTATAATCCATCGACGCCATCTGGTCGGCCAAGTGTATGATGGAAACGTCGCCGACCGCGAAGCCGAACATCAACTCGATCAAAAGGCTGGAGCTTAGAGCCCGCATGAAACCTTCGAGGGAATGCTGGTAGGCCACATGCCCCATTTCGTGCGCCAGAATGCCCGAAAGCTCATCCTGCGAGTCGACAAAGCCCAAGAGGCCCGAAAAGACAACGCTGCTCCTGGCCGGAACGGCGAACGCATTGACCTCATCGTCCTCGATGACCTGGACCCGCAAGGGCCCGTCGCCATCCGCCGCGATCTCCAGCGGCGCGATCAGTTTGGCGAGGGCTGCAAGGCCTTCGGGCCCAGTGCACTTCGCCCGATCCTCGCCGAGCAACTGGTCGATTGCAAAGTCGCCAAGCCGATTGGACCAATTTTCCGGGATCTGGGGTGCAAGTGCTGCCGCGAGATGGGGCAGCGCTTGGTTGGCGCCGACGACGATGGCGATTGCCAGCGCTGCCCACATAACCAGCGATCGGATCGAGAGCGACACTTGGGCGCGAGGCAAGGCGGTCCTCGGCAGCCGTTCGATGATGGCCGCCGCCTGTTCGGTCATTTGAAGTCTCGTTTGTGGGCGTTCCCGATGATTGAAGACCACCATCCCGCCATCCAGCGGCGCCGGGATGGCGATGATGTCGCCATAGGACCATTCGAGATCGATGATGCCCGTTTGGTCCTTCAGACGCAGGCCACAGGCCTCGAGTTCGATCGAGACCGCAAAACTCCGGGCGCGCTCGCCGTCCGAAAACCGGCCCCGGATCAAAACACCACGTCAAGCCCGGAATCGAGGTCCAGGCCCTGCTCCATGGCCTCGCCCGAGCGCCCGAGCACCTCGTCCGACTGGTGGATCGTCGCGGTATCGAGATCGCCGACGAGAAAGAGATGACCGGCAAGGTAGCGATTATTGCGATGGATCACAAAGGGCCTCGCCAGGCCGATCGTGAAGAGCATGAGCAAGAGATTGCGAACGCGTCACTGACACGCGCTTCGATGTAATAATTCTAATTGGATCCGGCCTCGACAAAGATCACACACCCCGGATCACAGACCCGGAGTGTGTGTCCAGGTGCGACTACGATCATGTCCCAAGTATTTGCGCGCGCTTTCCGGCGTGAGCGCATGTCACCGTCAATTCCGTACGCGCTAATCCATCGATTCCGGCTTGGCGAACTCCTGGGTCGGATCGACGAGGAACATGATCAGCCCGACCAGATCCTCGTCGCCGGTACTGGTAGCCACCATCGGCGTGTGCGGTGGTTGACCGGCCTGCGCCTCGCCTTTCGCAAGCACGTTGGACTTATCCGGCCAGCGGACCGTCACTTCTCCGGCCAGGATGTACATCGCCTCGGAACCCGGATGCGAATGCGTGCTGGTCATGGTTCCTGGCGGCGCGAGGCTGGTATTGATCCGCAGCAAATATTCCGGGGCGTCGAACCGGTCGATGGGGCCGACTGACGCCACCACTTCCCCGCCATGCCCCTTGTCGTCCTCCGGTCCAATCGTCAGCAGCCAGGCCTTGCCGTCAAATTCGGTTGCAAGGCTCGTCTCTCCGACGGCCGCCTTGGCCTCTTCCAGCGTCGGAAATGTCTCGGCCGTCCAGTACAGGTCGCCTTCCGGGAGGGCCGCGAGAGGCTTTTCCGCAATCTTTTCGACAACGAACTTGCCTTGGCTTTGCGCGGCTGCCTGGCCGGGCGTCAGCATTACCACAGCACCGAAGAGGACCGGCACGACGGACCAAAAAGAACGGGAATTATCTTTCATCATCCCCCGAATCCCATGCAAAATACCTCGAACAGGCTCGAGAACTAAGCCGAAGCCCCTCAAGACTATGGTTTCGGTGGCGCCATACGATGACCGACCACCCGCAATACTCACGGACTTTCGTATCGGGTCTTCGAATCGGAAGACGAGCCTATGGCAACGACCCATGTCTTTACCACCACTCATAGTAGCATAGGAAGATGGACACTTCTACCAGGATTCCGCATCTGTCCTGGTCTTATCTGACCGGAAATGCCGGAGACATCTTACCCACGTTCCCAATCGGCTTGCTTCCCGTGGGCTAGGAAGACCGAAGCGAAGCTACCAGGCAATTTCTGTTGTCCAGCCTGTGAGGTCGGGCATGCCGGTCGCTAAAGACGACCGGGGAGGTTAATCCGACCGTTTGCGGAAGTTTTTCGGCGCGCCGTTGGAAAGACCATTCCCGTCGCCGCCATTGTCCATTAGGGCCGCAAGTTAGGCCATGTGCCGGCCGTCGCAATATTGAGTATCGCGGCGGCCGGCCAAATTAGGGCGTTCACGCCAGTCTATGTATGACTAGCCGATCTAACTCGCTTCTAGAGTGACGTTTGACGCCTCTGTGGTCGGCATTTCCATCTCGACCAATGCGTCGGCGCACAAATCAGCTGCATCGTCGATCGGATCGTCGATGCCTGCGATGGTCACCCAGCCGCCATCCTCGATGAAGGTGTCGCGGCTCCAACTGCTTTCCGCTTTCAGCTTGGTCAAAAGGCCAGGCGCATTCGCTTCGGTGATGAAGCGCTCGACACAAATTGCGGATGCCAGTTGGGCTTGCGCCTCCGCCGCGGCGTTGTCCGCCATCTCACGAGCTCCGCCCGCCGTGGTCCAGTTGAAATACGCGAAGCCCAAAACCATTGTCGCGACGGCTCCGCCGGCGAAACTCCAGACGATCGTTCCCTTGGAAGGTTGGTAGCTCTTCCAACGTTCTCCGATACCATTAGCCATATCTATTCTCCGTGATGAGTTGTCACCAATTCCGCCACGACATGTTGCTCATTCGACCATGATGTGTAACGTCACTGGGAAATAATAATGCTACAGGATTCCGATCTTTTGTCAACATTGCATGTTTTTTGGTCGATAATGAAAATAATATTTGATCCTCTAAACCGAGCGTATTCTCTCAAGTTGGCAGAATAATCAGATATTTATTCGCACCTATATTCAGTTTTCTAGTACGAATATAACTTGTAGATTGTTAGCTGCATGACATGTGGACTCTTTTCTATACACGTGATGCTCGCTTCATGGGCATTCACACCGGTCGCCAATCCGGTCGCGTCGATCCGCCTTCTGGAATTCAGTAGCGTTAAAAGCGCGGCGGCCTGCTGAGTGTTTGAGCATCGAGGGTCGTTGCCGCAGGGAAATACGGGAAATCGACTGATGGCACGCGACTTGCGTTGGAATCTGCCATATTCGGGAGTTCACGAAATGCTCATCACCGGCCTGTTGCATGTCGCGATCAAAACCAACGACCTTGCCGCGACCAACCGCTTCTATACCGAGGTCATCGGCCTGAAGCAGGCGAAGCGGCCTGATTTCGGCTATCCGGGCGCTTGGCTCGCGGTGCCGACCCCCGTCGGCGAGGCCGTCATCCATATCTATGCGGGCGGCCCTGCTTTGGGTGCCGAAGGCATGGCGCCGATCGGAACCGCGGCGATCGATCATGTCTCGGTGACCGCCAGCGGCTATCATCGTTTCAAGGAACGCTTCGACGCCTTCCAATTGCCATGGCGCGAGTTCGCCATCCCCGGCACCACGCTCTGGCAGCTCTTCATCTACGACCCGAGCGGCGTCCAGCTAGAGCTCACGTTCGACGGGGACGCCGAGGAAGGCCCGGCACCCGATATGTCGCCCGGCCGCGGCTATGTCGCCGGGTCTTCCTTCTTCGATCCCGCCGCCTACACCGCCTTCGCCGCCACCTCTTGAGGAATTCGACAATGATCCAATCGACCAGACTGCGATCGATGATGCTGGCCATCGCCCTCGCCGCATCGGCTCCGGCTCTGGCCCAGGACCTCGTCCGGGTCGGTGTGTTCCCGGTTTCCTCGGCACTGCCCTATTTCGTGGCCCATGATCGCGGCTATTTCGAGGAGCAGGGCATCGAGACCGAGGCCGTGAGGCTGATGGGCGGCCCGCCGATCGTCGGTGCGCTGATCGGCAATCAGATCGACGCCGCGGCCAATCTGGTGACCATCGAGGGCATGAACGCCAATCAGCTCAAGCCAGGTGTCGCAACATACATCGCCATCTACGGCCAGAATGCCGAGTACCAGATGGAGCATTTCGTTGCCCGCGCCGATCTGCCGGAAGGCGATCTGGCGAGCCTCGCGAACCACGAGGGCGAGCTGAAGGTGATGTCGGCGCCGGGGCCGGCCAACATGTCGATGGCGCGCGCGGTGCTCGAAAGCTTCGGGCTCGAGGAAGGTGTGGATTACCGCATGACCGAGCTTGCCATGAACGTGCATGTCGATGCGATGACCAAGGGCACCTTCGATCTCGGCTACACCCTGGAGCCAACCGCGACCGTGATGGTCGAGCAGGGGGCGAAGCCCCTCGAGGCGGGCGTCATCTCGACCTACATCATCGGCCGCAAGGAGGCGCTGGCCTTCGCCGCCGGGGCAGCACTGTCCTCGGCCTTCATCGAGAGCCAGCCCGACGTCGCGGCTCGCTATGCGGCTGCCTGGCGCAAGGCGCTCGACGACATCGAAACCGATCCCACGACCCGCGAACCGCTGGCCGGCAATACCTTCACCCCGCCCGATGTGGCGATGACCATGCCGATGCCCAAATTCATGATGGTCGACGCACTGACCGAACAGGATCGGGCGGATTTTCAGGCGATGATGGATTTCGCCTATAAGGCCGAGGTGCTGACCGATCCGATCGACACCGGCGAGTTCCTGACCGTCCTCGATCGGTGAGCAGTGCGGCGCGCGCGCTCGACCCAGGGCCTGCCGGCGATCTTCGCTGGTTCGCGCCCGGCACGCACATCACCGTCCGTGGCCTCGTCAAACGGTTTGCGGAAGCCACCGTCTACGACGGCTTCGACCTCGATATCCCGCGCGGCCGGATCGTCTCGGTGTTCGGCCCGAACGGGTGTGGCAAGAGTACCCTCATCAACATCATCTCCGGCCTGCTGCCGCACGATTCAGGCTCGATCCTGTTCGACGGCAAGACCATCGCCGAAACCCGGATCGGCTATGTCTTCCAGAACTATCGGGAAGCGCTCTTTCCCTGGTCGAGAGCCATCGAGAATATCGCCTATCCCTTGCGGCGCATGGGTCTCGGCCGGACCGAGCGCAAGCGCCGGATCGAGGCACTGATCGCCCGCTTCGACGTGCCGATCGATTTCAACCGCTATCCTTACGAGCTCTCCGGCGGCCAGCAGCAAACCGTCTCGATCATGCGCGCCCTCGTCGTTGAGCCCGAGGTGCTGTTCCTGGACGAGCCCTTTTCGGCACTCGATTACGAAATGACATTGCTGATGCGCGATCAGCTGCAGAAGGTCTTCATGGACACGCGCACGACCACGGTGCTGGTCAGCCACGATCTCGAGGAGGCGGTCTGGCTGGCAGACAAGGTGCTGCTGTTGACCCGTCAGCCGACCCGCATCGCCGAGTTCGTCGATATCGACATCGCCCGGCCGCGCCACGACCGGACCCTGACCGATCCGAACTTCATTGCGCTGCGCAGCCACTGTTTGGAGGTGTTTCGGCGGGAGGCGAGGGCCGCGTGAAGGCGACCCATACTTCAAAAGGCGAGCAATTCGGGACCCGGCTCAAAGATTTTGCCCGGCGGCTGACACCGCTCGCCGGTGTCCTGATTTTCCTCGTCGCCTGGCATCTCGCCTGGGCCGCAGCAATCGTCGATCCGGTCCTGCTGCCGAGCCCGATCGCCATGTTCGAAGCGATGCTGACCGGCCTCCAGGGCGATCTCGGCTATCATTTCCTGCGCACGGTCGAGCGCACCGTGATTTCGTTCCTGATCGCAGCCGCCATCGCCATGCCGCTGGGCCTGCTGCTCGGCAGCTCGGTGCAGCTCTATCGCGGTTGCGAGTTCATCATCGATTTCTTTCGGTCGACGCCGGCCTCGGCGGTCTTCCCGCTGTTCCTGGTCCTGTTCGGGGTCGGCGACGAGACCAAGATCCTCGTCGCCGTGTTCGGCGCCAGCCTCGTGATTCTCTTCAATGTCGCTTATGGCGTGATGAACGTCCGCCAGACCCGCCTCCTCGCAGCGAAGGTCATGGGCGCCAACCGGTTCCAGGTGCTGCGCGACGTCGTCGTTTGGGAGAGCTTGCCGCAATCCTTCATCGGCCTGCGCAACGGCGTGTCGCTGGCCCTCATTATCATCATCGTCGCCGAGATGTTCATCGGCTCGAGCGACGGCCTCGGCTACCGGCTGATCGAGGCGCAGATGCTGTTCCGTATGCCCGAAATGTATGCCGCGATCTTCCTCGCAGGGGGCCTCGGCTACGGCCTCAACGTCATTTTTCTGCTGCTCGAGAAACGCGTGATCCATTGGGGCGGCCGTTGACGCATCGCCTCAAGGTGGTCGTCGCCGGCACCGGGGTTGCGGGCAGCATCCTCGCCCGGATCCTTGCCCGCCGGCCGGACGTGGAGCTGATCTGCGTCGACAAGGTGGACCGAGACGATCACAGCGAGGCCGGCACCGGGCTCAATATCTGCCCGAACGGCCTCAAGGCCGTCCACCTGCTGGACCCCCACCTTGCCCGAAGCCTGGCCGACAGCGCCGCGAGCCTGCCCTGGCGACGCTGGACCACCAAGCTCACCGACGGCACGGTGCTGTTCGATCTCGATCTCGCCGCGGTCGCCGACCGACCCGGATTGCGAATTCGCTGGTCCGCCCTCTATGACATCCTGCGGGCGCCGATTGCAGGGTTCGTGCGATGGCGCACTGCCGTCGACGATGTCAGGGTTCAGCCCGACGGACGTCTCACGCTGGCCCTGAGCAGTGCGGTGACCGGTGACGCCGACATCGTGACGGATATCGATCTCCTGATCGCCGCGGACGGCCGCTATTCCGCAGTCCGTCAGGCGGTCCTGGGACCACCCGAACCGCGCCACTATGGTATCGCCATCTATCGGCTCTTGGTGGACGACACGGCGGACGGGCTGATCACCGACTACGAACAGTGGTTCAACGGACCCAACCGCCTGCTCGCCTACCAGGTGCAGCCTGAGAAAATCTACATCGCGGGCTCGTTCCCCCTAGCTGCGGGCGAGGAGATCGAGGAGTACCAGAAAACCGCCGGCTATCTCGCCCGGGCCTATACGCCGGAGCGCAGGCCGCCGAGCGCGCAGTGCCGCTGGCTAATCGACACGATTTGCGCCCATGCCCAGGAGATCCACTGGGCGCGGGTGCAGGATATCGACGATGCCTGGCGCGATCCGGGCGGTCGCGTTCTGATCCTCGGCGATGGCGCCCACGCCATGGTGCCGACCCTTGGACAAGGGGCGACCCAGGCACTCGAGGATGCGGGGCTGGTCGGGCTCATGCTGCAACGGGCCCTCGACGACGCAGGCGCGGCCCTCGATGTCCCGGCACTCACGGCTCACATCGAAACCGTTCGCCGGCCCCGCCTCGATTTCGTCAAACGGCTCTCAATCGATGCCACCGACACCATGTTTTCCGGCGCCGATCCCATCGCGGGGGCGCGGTGGAAGACCGAGCCCGGCTTCCTCGGGGATCTCCGCCGCCTTTACGACACCGGCGTTTAGTCGCGGCTCCAGATGGTTTCGTCGATCTGCCCGGTGATCTCCGGATAATCCTTGATATGGAAGGTCGGCTCGCCGCCGTTCCGGCGCTGTTCGAAATAGTCCTTCATCAGCTTCACCACGGTTCCGGAGAGTGCCACGATCGCGATCAGATTGATCGTCGCCATCATCCCCATCGAGGCATCGGCCGTGTTGAACACCGTCGACACGCTTTGATAGGCTCCCCAGACCACCATGGCGAGCGCCAGCAGCCGGAGGATTGTGAACCCGGCATTGCCGCCCAGGCCGAGGAAGACGACGGCATTCTCGGCATAGGAATAATTGCCGATGATCGAGGTGAAGGCGAAGAAGAAGATGGCGATGGCGATGAAGTAGGTGCCGGCCCCGCCGATATGGACGGTCAGCGCATCCTGGGTCAACTGCGTGCCGGTGATCCCGCTATCGGGCACGAGGACGCCCGAAAGCAGGATCATGATCGCCGCCGCCGTGCAGATCAGGATGGTGTCGATGAAGACGCCGAGCGCCTGGACGAAGCCTTGCGAGGAGGGATGGTGCGGCTGCGGCACTGCGACAGCGGCGATATTGGGGGCCGAGCCCATACCGGCCTCGTTCGAAAAAAGGCCGCGCTTGATCCCGTTCAACATTGCAGCGGTGACGCTGCCGGTGACACCGCCTGCAGCTTCCTCGAAGCCGAAGGCACTCGAGAAGATGAGGGAAAGTATACCGGGGACGGCACTCGCATTGACGATGACGACGTAAATGGCGACTGCCAGATAGGCCACCGCCATGATTGGCACGGCAGTACGGTTACTGGCGTCTTGGGTAACGCCAAGAAAGATAAAAACAGAGATTTTGTTTCCTAGAGTTTACATGCCCGCTATCGATACAGAGGATTTATTTAAAGATATTTTTATGCCGATCGCCCGTGATGGCGTCCATATCATGGAAGTCGGAATTCGGTTGCAAAAGGCCTATGCATCCCTTGCCGCAATCGGCGATGAAAAGTGCAAAGCCATAGCAAAGCTTCATTCTGCCCTGATCCTCAAACGGGCGTTAGCCGCTTTGACACTACAAGAAGATAAAGACCTGATGGAAAGCAATGCTTTGGTTTAACATTTTTTACATGAGAAAAATTTGGAACCTTATCTCTTCACCATTAATCTTTGATAGATGCAATACGGGTTTTTTTAGCCAAATACCTCAATGAACCCGGTATAACCCGGCAAATATCAAACAAAATCTGCTGCGTTAAAGAAGAAGGCGCTAATTTCATGAGCAAAATTGCACGAAAAATTTGTGGCTTTAATTCCTTTGCCGCCTGGAGATGATATTCTCGGCAAGATCGAGCAAGATAGCTAGATGTGGCAAGGATTGCTGTGTGCATTGCGATGGCCATGCCATCGCCTGAAAAAGAAGGGATGACTGCCATCTGATCACCCAAACGATATAATCCTTCGGGATCATCGGGATGGGCTTTAAACACAAAGCCGTAAGGTATTCCATAGATTGCGAGAGGTTGTGCGCTCTCAGCCACGGCATCTTTTAGCCGCCGGACAAGATAAGGAGTTTGATCTCGAATATTTTTTAAAAAACTCTCCCAGGTTTTACCGCATTCGATAAATCGGGATTTTTTAACGACAAGGCAGAGGTTGGCTTTCCCCTTTTCAACGGGCTCGAGACCGGCGTATCCATCTTTAAATAAAATAATTTCGACATTGCGAGACAAAGCCTGCGCTTGCTCTGGCTTCAAAAGATAGTGAACCTTGAAACCGATCATATCGCCTAGGGGCATATCGGGGCGTTTCCATCCTCTTACATCATGCTTGCCCGTTGCTAAGAATAAATCTTTTGCATGGGCTTCTCCATTAGCCCATGTCACACGCCAGCCGAAATTCTCCTTATGTATTCCTGCAACATTTATACCTCTAGAAACTTTGACCCCTTGCAATTCAGCACGCTTGAGCAATTCCTCGTCCAGTACAAATCGCGACAGACTATAAGCTCGAAACGGCAATTTTGCGCAAACGGATTTTTCGCCGCGTATCAGGCGCACCGTATCAATCGCTTCCGCCCCCAAACTTTCTAAGTTTAGTCCTAGATTATCAAGATAATGGGCGACTTCGTAACTTATGAATTCACCGCAAACCTTTTGATGCGCGGTGGGCTCTTTTTCCAGCAGCAAAACGTCCTTTCCATTTTTTTGCAGGGATATGGCTGCCGTGCTGCCTGCTGGTCCGCCGCCTACGACAATCACATCAAGCGATTTCATGGCTTTTCACATGATACGCAATAGCGGAAGGGAAAATACCAAGTAACATCGATCCGCTCTTTGACAATGCCCGCCTTTGAAAGTAGGGCATTCCAATCGGATCTTGTGAAAGCCCGCGCAACAGATACGGGTGCATCGTGCCTGATGAGCCTATTCGATGGAATAATTTGTGTGATAATTTTGATGAAATAATAAGCAACCGGATGCCTGTGAAGATCGTTTATAAACCAGCCTCTTTCGGCATTTTGATCCATCCATAGAATAAATTTTACGAGCATCTCATCGTTAAGATGATGGGTAAAAAGCGAGCTGATTATAAAGTCAGGCTGCGTTGCCAAATTCAGTGAAAATATATCGGCGGTCTCAAAAGACACCGGTACATCATTTGGTGTTAATAGTTCTGCAGATTTCTTTGACCATGGATTTAGGTCGGTACCGATCATCGTAATCTTAAAACCATTGTTAGATGACCATTTCCAGATCCGGCGAAGCATATCGCCGCCCCCGCTGCCGGCATCTAGAATAAATATAGTATGATCTGCAGGGATTTTGCCGCACATCCTGAGCAGCCATTTTTTTGTAGGGCGGTACGCAAAAGTACAAACATTGATAAATTCAAGCTGGCGAAAACATTCATGAAACTCCTCAAAACTAACGGTTTTAGTATCCATGAGTTCGGATTGTGTGCTTCGGCGCTGGAAATCTTGGCTGTTCATTTTTAAACGTCTGTTTTTTCAAACATCATACTTTCAACCGTCACGCCTGGCCCAAAAGCCATAGCGCAACCTATCCCTGCTGGAACATTTTCTTGCATCATTTCTTGCAGAACAAACATGACCGTTGCCGATGACATGTTGCCGTAACGGCGTAAAATGTCGCGGGAAGTGTTTAGACATTCCGCTGATAAGCCAACGCATTTTTCGACGGCATCAAGGACCGTCCTTCCTCCGGGGTGAATGGCCCAGTGGCGGACCTCTTCGATTTTTGTTCCATTCAATATGCTCTTCATACGGCTAGGTAAGCCTGCGGCAATAGTTTTAGGCACTTCGCCTGAAAGAACCATATCAAATCCCAACTGGTCTATATTCCATGTGATTTGTTTGCTGGTGCCGGGAATAATTGCTGCATGAAAGCTGTTGAGCTCCAGACCTTGAGGATTCGCAGAAACAATACTTGTAGCGCAGCCGTCCGCAAAAATAAGGAAAGAAAGAAGCTGCTCCAAATCATCAGTCTCTTTTAAATGTAGAGTGCAGAGCTCCAGATTTACAATAAGGACCTGCGCCCCCTCCTCAGACCGAACAATATGGTACGCCAACTTTAGAGCGTTAATTGCGGCATAGCAGCCCATGAAACCGACAACCGAACGCTCAACGGAAGGGTTGAGATCATAAGGAGAAATAATTTCAAGGTCCAAACCCGGAGCATAAAACCCGGTGCACGTCGTAACAATGATATGGGTTATATCGTCCTTACGATCCGCCAGTTGTAATTTATCCAAAGCACGTCGCGCGAGTGTAAAAGCGTGGCGTTGATAAAATCGCATACGAGTTGCCGTGTCCGGAAAAGAACCATTGGGGTAGAAGTCATCAGTATCAAGTTTTTCAAAAACCAAATGGGGATGCAAAAAAGAGTAACGATGCTCAATCTGAGAACGCTCAGCCATTCGTTTAAATAATGCTCGATTGCGGTCGGTTTTAAGAAGTCGCGGGGCGTAGGTCACAAATTTATTGTGAACATCATGATCGGGGACCGCTGTGGCAATAAGATTTAAGTATGCCTCCATTATCTTAGAACATAAGATGTTGTGACATAACAACACCCCTTGCCAGATTTATGATGGCCATCGTATCAGCATTACCGGGTGTTAAATTTGAATTCACTTCAGCAGCATTATTTTTTTTGTAGGTTTCCATAATTTTTTCTTTGGGTTTATGTGTTTGCTGCCGTTTACGGCGTCATTAAATAATTTGGCACCAGGCACTTTGGCGAATTTGATGGCCAAGTTCAAGCCATGACTTCTTCTCCTTTGTTTTAGAACGGTTATTAAAATATTCAGCCGTAGCTAACATAATTCGAGCGCCAGCGCGATACCTTGCCCGCCGCCGATGCATAATGTGACGATGCCTTTTTTTAGACAGTCGCGTTGCATAGAATAAAGCAGACGGGTCGTAAGAATGGCACCGGTAGCACCAATAGGGTGGCCGTGGGCAATGGCGCCGCCCTCAACATTGACAATGTCTTCGTTCAGACCAAGCTCGCGGATAATGACGATCACGATGGCGGCAAAAGCTTCGTTGATTTCCATGCGCTCGACATCTGCGAGTTTCCAATCTGCGCGCTGCAAGGCCTGTTGAACCGCCGGGATAGGGCCGATGCCGAACATGTCCGGATCGACGGCGCCGACGCCATAGGCAACGATGCGCGCTATAGGGTTGAGGTTATGCTCTTTAACAGCGTCAGCGGATGCGACAATCATCGCCGAGGCTGCCGAACTCTATCCTGACGCATTATCTGCCGTGATCATCCCGTCTTTGCGAAAGGCAGGTTTCAGCTTGGCGAAGCTTTCGGCGGTGATATCAGCGCGGTTATGCTCGTCCTTCTGGAACAGCTCCTTACCTTTGTGCGATGTCACTTCTACGGGCGTGATTTCGTCCTCGAATTTTCCCGCTGCCTGAGCCTTTGAAAATCGCTGCTGGGACCGAAGCGCCCATGCGTCTTCTTCCACTCTTGAAATTTTGTACTTGGTTACCAAGTCTTGCGCGGCCCAGCCGGAATGTTCGCCCGAGAAAGCATCGTTCAGGCCATCGCGCAGCATACTATCCACGGTCTTGCCATCGCCCATGCGATATCCCCAGAGGGCAGAAGGTACGGGCAAAAATCCATATTGTCCATGCCGCCAGCGACAGCGCACTGGATATTGCCGCTGACAATTTCGAGATAAGCGGAAACAATTGCCTGCGCGCCAGAGCCACAGACGCGGTTGACCGTGTAGGCTGGCGCGCTCACGGGAATGCCGCCGCCGATCGCGACCTGCTGGGCCGGATTCATGCCCGCCCCCGCCTGAACGACCTGCCCCATAACAACCGCCTGAACGGAATCGGGAGATAATTTTGCACGCTTTAAGGTTTCGCGGACAACGTCAGCGCCAAGCTGCGCTGCGGGGACGGTCTTTAAACTGCCGTCAAAATTGCCAATCGCGGTGCGCGTAGGTCGGGCTCACCGAGCTATCCATGTCCAGGATAATGCCGTCTGGCGGCTTGCGATCATGCACGCGGTCGATCCAGACACCGGAGAGTTTGGCGAGCGTTGTCAGATTGCCTTCAGTCGCCAGCCACTCGGTCTCAAAGCGGCCCATCTGACTGCTCGATGCGGCTTTGCGATCGAGCCCCTCACGGCCGATGATCGCGCGCATGACCGGATCACACGCGAGACGCTCGGCATCATAGCCGGCAAGACGGCCGAAAATCGACTGTCGTGCAAGACCGGGGAGTTGGTAGCGGATGTTCTTGCCATGCCGACTGTCGCCAAGGGCCGAAGCCAACATGTCGGTAAGACCGAGAGCGTCGTCCAGTTCGCGATAGGCGAGCAGTCCACCGTCGGATGAGATACGTGCACCATGAAATTCGAGCTTGATCCGGCGGTCGAAGAAGGGCCTCAAAGAGGGCCCTTTGCTTTCACCCTTCGCGTTCGCCATTCCGGGCTCGCTCCGTTGCCTCCATCACTCTGAATAGACTAGCAAAAGTGACGCTGAGCGTAAGCAAAATGACGAATCAGATGGGGAATACGGGTTAAGTAGAGCCGCGTTTCCCAGTGATCCAAATTGGACAGAAGATTCCATTCCTGCGAATGCCTTGTGTACTAATAACCTCATGAACGTAGCAGATTTTGCGCTTCAATAGATTGGGGAGCATTTGTTGAAACCAATCCACTAGAGAGGTGGAGATCAGAGAATGTGGCATGTCTCCGACTGAAGCTCCGTAATGAAGCCCTTTTGTTGATAAGGTTCGAGCTTCGACCATTCACGCAAGATGCGGTCGCGGAGTTCTTGGTGGTCCATCCAACGCGTCGGCGGCACTGGATGGAAGTTGACTGGCGCCAACATCTTCCCGACCTCGGGCCAGTGCTGTTGCAAGGTCATGAGATACCGTCTGGAGGTGCAGAGTTTACCGACGGCGATAAGCTTCTCGATGCGATGCAGCCCAATCTCACGATTGAGAATGGGCAAAGAGAAAGCCACGTTTTCACCCGTGTTGGTCGCTCGATCCTCGATCATGATGACCGAGCCGGGAACGCCTTGCCTGATGATCATGCGGCGGAGCATCAGAGCCTCGGGCTCGGCGCCGCCCGGCGTGATCCCGCCCGAGATCAGGCAATATTCGAAATGGCCACCGAGCCACAACCGCGCCGTTTCTTCGGCGAACGCCTCGGCACCCGGCCGGGTGCCGAAGACGAAGCAAAGGTTCGCAGGCTCGAGCGGCGTCCTGATCAGCAGATATCGGTTGATCGCGGCGATCAAATCGGCGTCCAGAGGATCCATAGCCACTCACACCCAGGTTCTGCCGACATCGACGCCGAGCCGGACCAAGCTAACCATGAATAGCCTTGCGAATGGTTAACGCGATCCGATCGTGATGCCGCCGAAGGCCCGCACAATGCTCTCGGCGTCTTTCCGAACTTTGCATCGACCGTTCAACGGCAGGTTCAGAGCAGCCCGCGGGCCCGACAGAAAGCGAAAATATGCCGGTTCACCAAAGCCGGGTTCTCCAGTGGCGGCAGATGCGCCTGCCCGGCACAGGCCACAGCCTCGGCATCGGGGAGAACCGACGCCATATGCGCATGGCGGGCGATCAGGTGAGGAAAGTCGAGCGTACCATGCATGAGAAGACATGGAACAAGCAACGCCTCAAGTCGGCCGAACGCCGCCTCCGGTTCCCGCTCCTGCGTTAAGGGCGGATGCTTGAGCGCGATCCCGTTCATCTCGAGAAAAAGATCGCGCGCCGATCCCTCGACCCGGCTCTCCGCACTGCGCGGGCCGTCGAGCCAAAGATGCGCCTCGATGGCATTGACCGAGGCGAGATCGCCGGCCTCCTCGACCTCATCCAGCCGGTCCATCAGAACCTGGATATCGGCGGGATCCGGCACCGCGGGAGCTCCTGTAACCGCACTCGAAATCAAAACGAGGCCGAGCACACATCCGGCATTCTCGAGAGCGAAATCGATCGCGACACGGCCGCCTTGAGAGCAACCTAGCACCACAGCGCTCTCGAATCCTGCCGCGTTCATGACCGCCATGAGATCATCGACATGGCTGAACGGCTCGTCCGGCGTCGTCGTTTCGCCGAACCCGCGGCGGTCATAGCTCACCATGTCGAAGACACGGCTCAGCTCGGCCTGCTGGCCCTCGAACATTCGCCGGTCGGCAACGCCGGCGTGCAGACAGATGAGAGGCAGTCCGGAGCCGACACGTTCACCGACGAGCCTGGCCGATCCCGAATGGACCTCAAATCGTTGCGGGACTGGCATGACCGATTTGGGTCCCCCATGATGCACGATAGGTTCAGTCGTCGAAAAGCTGCCGTAGAGCCGGACAGGACCCCCGTGCTTCCCGGCATTCCTCGATGAGCATGCCGAGCGCCGCTTCGAGTTCCAGGAGATCGTCGATCTTTGCCCTAACCTGTCTGCGTTGGCGCTCCCCGATTGCCCTGACATCGGCGCAAGCGGTTGCATGGATTTCGCCATCGCCTTCGATCGACAAGGCCAGCAATGCCTTGATTTCCGACAATGGGAAGCCGAGACCGCGGCATCGTCGAACGCAGCGCAGCCGTGAAATGCCGTCCTTGTCATAAAGCCGTCTTCCCGAGGCGGAGCGAGCGGGTCCTGGCAACAGTCCGGTCCGCTCGTAATAGCGGATCGTTTCGACATGGACGCCGCTTCGTCGCGCCGCCTCACCGATCGGATGCATCCCGTACCCTCTTGATCCTGTAGCCGCTACAGGAATTAGTCTCGTGTCCGCTGAGTGACAACTGACGTCCGGATTCGTCCATGGATATGTCCAGATCCTTCCCACAGATCAGCTTTGCCGGCTCGTTCGCCGCCATCATCGCCGCCGCGTGCTGCATTCTACCGATGGGCCTGATGGTCGTCGGTCTTGGTGGGGCCTGGATCGGTGTCTTCGGCAAAATCGCTGCCTGGAGCTTTCCGATCATCGTCGTCAGCGCCGGGCTTCTAGCCACGGCATGGATCATCGCCGTTCGCCGCCGGGCCGCGCGACGAACCTACGTCCTGATTGCCGGAGGTTCGATGCTGACGGCCTTAACCTGGCTGGTGATGATCAAGGAATCGACGATCAACGACTACCTCATTTCCCTCATGTGAGTGTCATGGCCAACTCGGACCTCATCCTTCAATCCACCGTTACCTGTCCGCACTGCGCGCATGCGCAAGAAGAAACGATGCCGACCGATGCCTGCCAGTGGTTCTACGACTGCAAGGGCTGCGGCGCCCTACTCAAGCCATTGCCCGGCGACTGCTGCGTCTTCTGTTCCTACGGCACGATGCCATGCCCGCCGATCCAGACCGGCAATGATTGCTGCGCCTGATGCCGGTCCGCCCGTGTTCTCAAGGGTGAGGATGGACGCCATCCTCACACTCCTGCGGTCTATTCACTTGTCAAAAGAGCGAATCGAGTACCGGTGTCGATGGGCTTGATCCTAGCGGTGGAAGGTTAAGGAAGGATGAAGCGGCGACAGTTTGGGCAGCA
>JBGSYN010000033.1:0-11458 GCA_041750975.1 Geminicoccaceae bacterium
GTTCCGGGTGTTGCCGGAGGAGTCGGTCGAGGAGTTCGTGGCGTTCGCGGCGGAGATCAGGAAGGACTTAAAGCCCAGGTGTGCCATGGAGCGGCAATTCGTCGAGGCGATTGTCATCGCCTTCTGGCGAGAGGTGCGGGCGGATCGGATGGAGGCGGACGTCATGTCCGACATGCCGCCGACGAGCCCGGACCGGGTGCATGGCAGCAATCTGGTGAACAAGCCCGAAAACCGTGCCTCGCTTGTGACGATGCTGCGCTATCGCGGTCGGGTGTCGATGGATCTCAAGCGGGCGCTTGCCGATCTCGCAGACTATCGGAGGGCGCACGGTGCGGTGCATTCGCAGGATTACACGAACGAATTCAAGCCCACCGCCGAGCCAGTCCCAGAACCTGCACATCAAAACCGTCCGAACAACTTATCGACTGCTGAACCCGCAAACGAAAATTGCACGAACGATTTTTTGCTTGCCGCAAAAGCTGCTGATGAAAATTACACAAACGAAATAGCCGGCGACGATTTAAGGGCTTTACCGCCCCCAACCACACCCGAACCGACATCCCGCGGAGAGGGCGAGAGGGGCGCGCCGCCCCTTTCGGAAGACCTTCCTACTGCAAACTGTACGAACGAATGTATGGTCCGCCTCCTTTCTGCAAGGGTTTTGTTTGACATGGCGGGTGCGTCGGCTTGAATGTATCCGGCCTGTTGATGGGCTTTTGGTGCCCTGGCCGTCAGGGGAAGTCGCGCGTCGATGGCCTGGTCATTGCCACGGCCTGTTGGGGCCTATTCGTTCGCCAGGCTGGTTCGACGCCGGTCGACGGTTGGTGCCATGTCGTTCGGGCTTGCAGAATTGGGGCAGAACTCGAGCGGCGGGGGCGGCCTGATCTTCGGTGGATCAGGCCGCGGCCGGCCGATAGTCTTGTTTCGTGGTCAGCACCGCCCAGGCCCAGCGGGCCAGTTTAGCAGCGAGGGCCGTCGTCACTTTGTTGTGGTGGGCCCGGGCTTCGAGGCCGCGCAGCCATTGGCCGAGATAAGTCTCCTGGGTGCGGGCGATGCGTTTGGAGGAGCGGGCGGCGTGCACCAGGAGGTGGCGCAGATAGCTGTTGCCGCGTTTGGAGATCCCCAGGAGTTGGGTGCGCCCACCGGTCGAATGCTGGCGCGGCACGAGCCCGAGCCAAGCGGCGAGGTGGCGGCCTTTCGCGAAGGCCTGGCCGCCGTCGATCGAAGCGATCAGGGCGGTTGCGATGATCGGGCCGATGCCGGGGATCGTCATCATCTGGCGGCAGCGCGCATCGGTTCGGGCAATTGCCAGAAGCCTTGTGTCGATGGCCTCGAGTTGGGCATCCAGGACGGTCCATTGCCGGCGCAGATGATCGAGGATCAGGCGCATTTCGGGGCTCAATCCGGCCACGTCCAGGACTTCCGGCAAGCGCCGGGCGAGCTCGCGCGGGCCTCTGCCAATAGCGTGGCCGCGCTCGAGCAGGAAGGCCCGGAGCTGGTTGATCACCGCGACGCGGCGGCCCATCAAGCCCTGGCGCAACCGGTGCAAGGCCTGCAGATCGAGCTGCGCCTCGCTCTTGACCGGCACGAACCGCATGTTAGGCCGCTGCACCGCTTCCGCGATTCCCTCGGCATCGGCAAGGTCGTGCTTGTTGGTCTTGACATAGGGCCGCACATATTGGCCTGGCATCAGCCGCGCTTCGTGCCCCATCGCCACAAGCCGCCGCGCCAGATGATGCGCCCCGCAGCAAGCCTCCATCCCAATGAGCCCAATCATGGGTCTTGGGGTTCCTGCCGCGCCAGCCAGTCCAGCAGCTTCTTGCGGCCGAACGCCCGCCGCAGCAGCACCGCGCCCGACGCCTCAACCATCACCACATGAAAGCTTTCCTTACCCAAATCGATCCCGATTACCCGCATTACGGCTCTCCCAAGCTAACAACAGGCCTACCCAATCCGCCTCTAGCAGCGAAAGTGGCGGCGGACCATCCCGTTATTGCGCGATCGAATCCCGACCTCCACCCAAAAATACACGAACGATTTATAGCCGGTTACTGTGCCATGAACTCACCAAAAAAACCCGCGCGGGGTTCAAGGGGTGCGCTGCACCCCTTGGCCTTCCTTCCTGCTGAAATGCACGAACGATTTCCCGCGCGCGACGCCGCCTGCGGCCTTGCTCAGTTGCGGGCGAGTTTGAGCCAGTCGTCCTCGCTGAGGATGGTGACGCCGAGGTCCTGGGCTTTTTTGGCTTTGGAGCCGGCATCGGCGCCGGCGACGACGAAGTCGGTCTTGGCCGAGACGGAGCCTGCGACCTTGGCGCCCATGGCTTCGGCACGGGCCTTGGCTTCCGCACGGGTCATCCGTTCGAGGCTGCCGGTGAAGACCAGCGTCTTGCCGGAGAGGGGCGCCGTTGCCGTGTCGATCGCGGGCGGGGCCTCGAAGGCGAGTTCGGCGGCGAGATCCTCGAGGACCTTGAGGTTATGCTCTTCCTTGAAGAACTCGGCCAGTTCCTCGGTGAGCCGCGGGCCGATGCCGTCGATATTGGTGAGTTCGGCGCGGGCCTCCTCGACCTCGGCTGCGACCGCCAGCATCGCGTCGCGCCATGCGGCAAAGGAGCCATAATGGCGGGCCAGCAAGCGGGCATTGGCTTCGCCGGTGAAGCGGATGCCCAGACCGTTGATGAAGCGGTCGAGGCCGATGGTCCGGCGCTCCTCGATGGCGGCCTCGAGTTTGGTCGCTTTCTTGTCGCCCCAGCCCTCGAGCGTTTTAAGCCTGGTTGCCTTGGCTTCGTCCTTGAACAGGCGGAAGATGTCGGCTGGCGCCTCGATCAGCCTGGCCTCGAGCAGTTGCGGGATTTGTTTCCGGCCGAGCCCCTCGATGTCGAAGGCATTGCTGCCGACGAAATGGCGCAGGCGCTCGGTGATCTGGGCGGGACAGATCAGGCCGCCCGTGCAGCGCCTGACGGCTTCGCCGGGGGGCCGCAGGGCAAGGCTGCCGCATTCCGGACAGGTTTCGGGAAAGACGAAGGGCGCCGTTCCTTCCGGGCGCGAATCGAGGCGCACTTCCAGCACCTGGGGGATGACGTCGCCGGCGCGCTGGATGAGGACGCGGTCGCCGACCCGGATGTCCTTGGCTTCGATATAGTCCTGGTTGTGCAGGGTGGCGCGGCTGACGACGACGCCGCCGACGGTAACGGGCTCGAGTTCGGCGACGGGGGTCATGGCTCCCGTGCGGCCGACCTGGATGAGGATCCGGCGGACCAGGGTTTCGGCCTGTTCGGCCTTGAATTTGTGGGCGATGGCCCAGCGCGGCGCCCGGCCCGCATAGCCCAGGCGGTTCTGCCAGTCGATCCGGTCGACCTTATCGACGACGCCGTCGATATCGTAGGCCAGTTCATGCCGGAGGCCGCCGATCCTGGCGTGATAGGCGATCAGATCCTCGGCGGTCTTGCAGGCCTCGGTGTGGTCGTTGACGCGAAAGCCGATGGCGCGCAACTGGTCGAGGAATTCGCTGTAGCGGCCGGCGATCGGCGGTTCGGCCTCGCCCCAGCTATAGGCATAGAAGCGGAGCCGGCGCCTGGCGGTGATCGTGCTGTCGAGCTGGCGCAGGGAGCCGGCCGCCGCGTTGCGGGGATTGGCGAAGACGGGCTCGCCCTCGGCCTCCCTCGACGCATTGAGCGCCTGGAAATCCTCGTGCTCCATGAAGACCTCGCCACGGATCTCGAGGACCGGCGGCGGGTTTTCGGTGTGCAGGCGCTGCGGGATGTCTCGGATGGTGCGGAGATTGGCGGTGACGTCCTCACCTTCGGTGCCGTCGCCGCGCGTCGCACCGCGCACCAGCATGCCGTCCTCATAGCGCAGCGAGCTGGACAAACCGTCGATTTTGGGCTCGGCGATCAGATCCACGGGCTCCTCGGCGGCGAGGCCCAGAAAGCGGCGGACCCGCGCCAGAAACTCGGTGATGCTCGCCTCGTCCATGGCGTTGTCGAGCGACAGCATGGGTACCGCGTGACGAACCTTGCCGAACGCGTCGACGGGGGCCGCACCCACCCGGAGACTGGGGCTGTCGGCCCGGATCAACGCGGGAAATCGGGCCTCGAGCGCCTTGTTGCGGGCCTGCAGCGCGTCATACTTGGCATCGCTCAGCTCCGGCGCCGCCTCCCGGTAATAGAGCCGGTCGTGGCGGGCGAGCTCCTTGGCAAGAAAAGCGAGTTCGGCCGCCGCCTCATCCTCGGCGAGGGCGTCGACCTCCGTGTCGAAAGTCGAGGGCGGGGTCATCCTGCGGCGAGCTTCCGCGGCTCGGACGCTGCGGGTGCTGCCTCAACCTCGCCCTCGATCAGGCTTCGCGCCGCGGCCCGGGCCGCCTCGGTAACCGTCGCACCCGCCAGCATCCGGGCGATTTCGTCCTGCCGCTGGCCCGCGTCGAGCGCCAGCACGTCGACCCTCGTGGATTTGCCGGTAGCGGATTTGATGACCGTCAGATGCTGGCGGGCTCTGGCCGCGATCTGTGGCGCGTGGGTCACGACCAGTACCTGGCGGTCATCGCCGAGCCTGGCGAGACGGGCACCGACGGCAGCGGCGGTCGAGCCGCCGACCCCACTATCGACCTCATCGAAAATCAGGGTCGGTGTCGCATCGAGCCGGGCAAGGACGACCTTGAGCGCCAGCATCAACCGCGACAGCTCGCCGCCCGAGGCGATCTTGGCAAGACTGCCGAAGGGCTGGCCGGGGTTGGTCGAGACTTCGAACACCACCCGGTCGAGGCCGTTGGCCCCCGCATCCGCCACATCGCCGGTCTCGACGGCCACCCGAAAGCGGGCCTTTTCGAGCCTGAGCGGCGGCAGTTCGCCGGCGACCTCCTGGGCCAGATGTTCGGCTGCCGCCCGACGGCGCTCGCTGATGCGCCCGGCCGCCTCGAGAAAACCGGCATGGGCCTCGCGGACGGTCTTGTGCAGGGCCTCGACATTGTCCGAGCCCGCATTGATCGCCTCGAGCTCGGCCTCGGTCCGCAGCAGCAGATCCGGCAGGCCGTCGACCGGGACCCGATGCTTGCGGGCGATATCGCGCAGGGTGAAGAGCCGTTCCTCGACCCGCTCCAAGGCTCCGGGATCGAGATCGAGCGACTGGATCACATGGTCGATCGCCGCCTCGACCTCGCCCGCTTCGATCAGGCAGCGCTCGAGCGCTGCCGCGACCGGCTGGAGGCTCTCCTGGACCGGCTCGGGCATGCGCTCGAAGCGCCGTTGCAAACCGCCCATGCGGCCGATCACCCCGTCATTGCCGGCGATCTGTGCGAGCGCATCCTGCAGCAGCTCCACCATCTTCTCGCTTTGCTGCAGGATCGAGCGCCGGGTTGCGAGCTCCTCCTCTTCGCCCGGCGCGGCTGCAAGGTCGGCAAGCTCCTGCTGGCGCGCCTGCAGATAGGCTTCTTCCTTGCGGATGGTCTCGAGCTCGGCGCGGACTGATTCGAGCGTTTTCTCAGCGTCCCGCCAGGCCTCGTAGAGCCTGCGCAACGCCACGACCTCGGGCTCGAGCCCGGCAAAAGCATCGAGCAGGCGCAGATGCTGGCCGGTATCCAGAAGGCCGCGCTGATCGTGCTGGCCGTGGACCTCGATCAATGTGTCGCCGATCTGCTTCAAAAGGCCGATCCCGACCGCCCGGTCATTGACGAAACAGCGGCTGCGGCCATCGGTTGCGAGGCTTCGGCGGAGAATCAGGGTGCTGTCGTCGGCGAGATCGTGCTCGAGCAGGAGGGCATGGACGGGATGGGCGTCATCGGGCTCGAAGATCGCCGTGACCGAACCCTGGCCGGCGCCCGGACGGACCATGCTTCGCTCAGCCCGCCGGCCCAGCGCCAGCCCCAGCGCATCCAGAATGATCGATTTGCCGGCGCCGGTCTCGCCGGTGAGCACCGTGAGGCCCGCCCCGAAGTCGAGTGCGATGGTTTCGATCAGAACCACATCGCGGATGGCGAGGCTAAGCAGCATGAGACATCGGCCCGGATAGTCTTGCGCGCAACGTCCGGGACGTCCAGGCGCACGCTAGGGCAGGCCCGGACGCTCCCTCAGAAAACGCTGCCGATCCAGGTCTCATTTTCCCCGAACGGCGGCAGGTCCTCTTCCTCGAGCAGCGCGTAGCTGCGTCTATACCACTTACTGTCCGGATAGTTATAGCCCAGCACCGCTGCCGAGTTCCGAGCTTCCTCATAGACGCCGATCGACAGATAGGCTTCCGTCAGCCGGTATAGCGCCTCCGGCACATGCGTCGTCGTCTGGTAGTTCTCGACGACATTGCGGAAGCGATTGATCGCCGAGACGAACTCGTCCCGGTTGAGGTAAAATCGGCCGATCGTCATCTGCTTGCCGGCCAGATGATCGCGTGCCAGGTCGATCTTCAGCTCGGCGTCCCGCGAATAGCCGCTGTCCGGATAGCGGCGCACCAGCTCCTCGAAGCTGTCGAGCGCCTTGCGGGTCATTTCCTGATCGCGTTCGACATCCGAGATTTGCTCGTAATAGGAGGTGCCGATTAGATAATAGGCATAGGGCGCGTCGCTGTTGCCGGGATGCAGCTCGATGAAACGATCGGCCGCCGCCACCGCCTCGTCATAGAGCTGGGCTTCGTAGAAGGCGAAGGAGGCCATGAGTTCCGCCCGGACCGCCCATTCCGAATAGGGGTGCTGGCGCTCGACCTCCTCGAAGGCGTAGGCGGCCTCTTCGTATTCCCTGGCCTCCAGAAGGTCCTGGGCCTGATTATAGAGCTCGCCGACCGGCCGCTCCACATAGTCGACCTCGTCGTCGCCGGAGCAACCGGCCAATCCCAAAGCCCCGGCCAGCAGCATGGCGGCAGCCAGCCTTAACCTTCCGAACCTGATCGTCTCGCTCATCGCTACGCCGTTTCAACCTGTTGTCGCATCGTGAATTCCAGCCGCTGTCGATGTTGCCCGACCTTAGCCCAATTCCGGTTAACGGGGAATGTAGACACGACCAGACATGATCGGTTGTGATCCGAAATCAGCCGCAGTTCTCGATCGCCCGCAAGAGCGGCAGCCATTCCGCACGCAACTCCTCGCCCTGACGTCCGCCGAGATCGAAGATGCTCTGGCCCTGCACCGCCAGTTCGCCATAGATCGCCCGGTCGCTGAGCCTCGTGACGACCGGCTGGTCGATCTCCTCGAGAAACGTCTCCAGCCGCTGCGCCGCGCGGGAGCGATTGCGCAGACGATTGGCGACGATGGCGACGCCCTTCTTCTGCTTGCGGATCGGTTTGAGCGCTTCGAGGCGCGCCAGAAAATCGCCGGTGCTGGCTTCATCGAAGATCGAGGGCAGCACCGGAACGACGACGATGTCGGCGGCATCGAGCAAATTGTCCACATGCTTCATCTTGAGGCCGGCAGGCGCATCGATCACCAGGCGCTGCAGCCTCTTGTCGACCTTTTCGGTATCCTTGTGCCAGTCATGGCCCTCGATCGCGTTGTCCGCGGCGGGGCGAAGCTTGAGCCATTGCAGGCTGCTTTGTTGGCGATCGACGTCGGCCAGCGCCGTGCTCAAGCCACCTGCAGCGAACGCCGCGGCAAGATTGATCGCGATCGTGGTCTTGCCACAGCCGCCCTTGGTATTCGTCACGACAACGCTGATCATGAGCGGTCCTTTCCGGCCTTGGCGTGGCTTTGTTTGCCGCTGGGCCAGAAGGGATCCCGCTTGGCGAACCTGCGCCAGTCCTCGACCGTGTCGGCTTCGCCGATGGACACCAGATGCGCGTACCAGCCGATCACGACACCACCGCCGCGCGCCGCCTTGACCCGTTCGGCTCCGGCCCGGGCAGCGCCGATCAAGTCGTCGACGAGCCGTTCGGCCACTGCCACATCGTTCAGATGGCCCAGATGGTCCTGCATGGTCGACGCCGCCGCAATGAAGCTCCCGGTGTCCTTGCTCTCGAACAGGCTCGCGAAATATTCGGTTCCGTAACGGAGTTTCTTCAAGGCGATCCGCACCTGATGGCGGGCATCGGCATCGATGCTTTCGAAATTGCGGCCGCGCTTGCGGACGCGCTTCAAGCCTTTCGCCAGCGTCGCACCGGCCAGTTGCGGCAACGGCATGCGCTGGGCGATCAAGAGATCGACGTCGGCCGCTTCGCGCCAGCCTTTGCGCTCGATCCAGGCAAGAAGATCCAGGACCGTATCGGCGTATTTCTGAGAGCCGATGGCTTCACGAACCTGCTCCTGGGCCTTGGCCCGTTCCGCCGCAGTCACACCGCGCAAGGCGATCAGACCCTCGTCCTCGGGCCGGGCCTTGAGGATCGGGTCGAGCATCTCTTCCTCGAAGACATCGAGGTCGCGCACCGGCCCCATGGCATTGAGGATTTCCTTCAATCGCGTATTCCAGTCGGACCGGGTTTCCTTGACCAGAACATCGCCGAACAGGGAAAGCGCCGATCGCAGGCGTCTCAAGGCAACACGAAGCTGGTGCACGCCCTCGGGATCGGTGCCGTCAAATGCCGCCTGCTCGTTGCGCAGCCATTGCTCGAGGCCGGCTTGAAAAACCGCCTCCAGGCCCTGTTCGACCGTCATTTCCGGTGACAGCTTGAGTTTCTCCGCCTTAGCCCAGCGCGGCGCCTCTCCGGCCGCGAGCTGATAGCCACGGGTCGGCTTGTCGAGGGTCAGCAGGCGGACCGAAGCCTGGTTGCGGATCATCCTCGCCAATTCGAAAAGAGCGCTGGGCTCACCCGACTTCAACTCGAGCTCGACCTCGGAAACTTCGGTCGAGCGTTGCTTCGATTTGATCGTGCCGACATCGAACGCCACCTCGATGCGGGACGGCGTCCGCTCGGCATCGGTAAGCTCGAACAGGCCCAGGCGACGCTGCACGTCGGTTTCGAATTGGGGCTCAAGTTCTTCCGGGAATATCAGGCCGACCAGATCCGCCACCTCCGCATCGTCGAAGGCGCGGAAATCCGGCTTGAAGTCCTCGACCTCGACCTCCCACTCGCGGCGATCGAACAGGACCGATCCCTTGCTGTCGGTCTTGAGTGTCTGGGTGAACTTTTTGCCGTTCTTGCGCACCCTGAGCGCCAAGCCGCGTTGCCGCAACCGGCGATCCGCCGTATCATAGTAGATGGCTCGAAGTTTCTGGCTGCGAAGGCCGTTCGCGGCCTTATCGGGAAAGAGGAACTCGGCCAGCCGGTCGAGCGTCTTCGGCTCGGCTTTCAGCCGGAACTCGATCTCGCGGGTTAGATCGTCAGCCTTGGGGTTCATCGATGGTATCTCGTACTCCGATTTCGGAAAAAGGGGGCGTCCTGGGTCGGCTCCCGGCTCGCCTGTTTAGATGCCGAGATATCAAATTGCGAAACTACCGATCCATCTCAATGAATCACAAAGCAGGATCGCCTAACGATCGGCCTGCCCGGCTTGCGTAGCCTCGCCGCAATACATCCAAAGGGGACTGCCAATGTCATTCAAGAATCTTCTGGTCTATCTCGATAATACTCGCGGTTCCGAGACAAGGCTCGAGCTCTCGCTCGAGTTCGCGCGGGAAATGGAGTGCCATCTAACCGCACTTGCCCTGGTCGGCGAGGTCTTTTTTCCGGCCATGGCCGGGGTCAGCCTGCCCCCCCAATTGCTGCAGGAGCAGACGGATGCCGCCGAGAAGCAATGCCAGAAAGTTCTCGCCAGCGCCACGGCTCGTGCCGGACAAGCAGGCATCAATCTCGAAACACGTCATGAAACCGCGAACATGGACCGTCTGCCACTCATCCTCGCACGTCATGCGCGGCACGCGGACCTCACGATCGTGGGCCAGTTCGACCCGGAAAACGGCGAATTCGACGATACCCTGCTGGCCGAGGCGGCGTTCATGGACTCCGGCAGACCGGCAGTGGTCGTCCCGCATAGCTCCGCATTGCGCGCGCTTCCGGAACACATACTCTTGGCCTGGGATGGTTCCCGCGAGGCGGTGCGGGCGGTCAATGACAGCCTGCCATTCCTCAAGCGCGCCAAGTCGGCGACGCTCCTCGTCATCGATCCGGAACGATATCGAGGACAGCTCGGTGCAAGCCCCGGCGCCGATATCGCCACCCACCTCGCACGGCACGGCGTCAATGTAGAGGTTCACGTGACCCACAGTGCCGGGCTCGGCATCGGCGAGATCCTGGTAAACGAGTCCGAGAGCCTTGGATCGGACATGATCGTCATGGGCGGTTACGGCCATTCGCGCCTGCGGGAAATGTTGATCGGCGGCGTAACCCAACACGTTCTAAGTCACGCCACGATGCCGATCTTGATTTCCCACTAGGCACAGGTTGCAGGCACGGCCAAGCCGTCACCCGGTCTTGCCGCGGGCGGCAACCTCGAAGACCCGCTCGACCCGCCCCTGCCGATGGCCATAGACCCGATCGACCAGATTGCTCACCGGGCAGGCATGGTTGGGAATGACATGGATCCGCTCGCCGATCGCGGGCTTCGCCGCGGACCGGGCAAGATCGAGATGGCCGTGCTCTTCGCTGAGCGAGGCAACGACTGCCTCCGGATAATCGACGATCCGTCCATAGCCGGCTTGCGGGCTGACATCGTAGGTCAACGATTTCGAGCCGGCGTCGATGATCCCTCGATCCTCCGCGGCACGGCTGACGACCGTCGCCAGGACGATCAAGGCGCAATCGTCGAAGCTCGCGGCGCCGAAACTCACCTGGGAGCGATCGTGGTAGATATAGGTGCCGGGGCGATGCTCCGTTGCCGTCGTGACCTCGTGGGCGCGCCACATGTCGGGCGTGCCGCCATTCGAGACGATGCCAGCCTCGAGCCCCTTCTCGCTCAAACGCGACAGGGTTTCCTTGAAAAAGGTCTGCGCGGCCTCGGGGTGTTGCTTGGGCGGATAGGTGAAGATGCCGGCAAAGCTCAGAGCTGGCGACCGATCGACCATCTCGGCCATGGCGACCGCCGCCTCGGGATCGAGCACCCCGCAACGACGGGAGCCGCTATCGCATTCCACGACAATCTCGATCGGACGATCGAGTCCGGCACCGGCCTCTTCGAGACCGCGAAGCACGGTCTCGCTGTCGCAACCGACCTTGATCCGGGTTCGCGCGTGGAGCTGCCGTAGCCGCTCCAGTTTCATACGGCCCAGAATGTTATAGGTGACGAGGATATCCTCGAAGCCATGGTCGGCCATGACCTCGGCCTCGCCGAGCGTTTGGCAGGTTATGCCCTTGGCCCCCATTTCCCGTTGGAGCAGGGCCAGTTCAGGAATCTTGTGGGTCTTGATGTGGGGGCGATTGGCAATCCCGTGACTGTCGCAGTAGTCCTGCCAGCGCCGCAGATTGCGCTCGACGATATCGAGGTCGATGACCACCGCAGGGGTGTCGAGATCGTCTAGGGTCAAGGATTGCGATTGGGATTGCGACTGGAACTGGGACGGCACGGGCGGATTCCGGAACAGGCATTGCGAGGAGGTGGGGGGGGGGGGGGGGGG
>JBGSYN010000034.1:0-13379 GCA_041750975.1 Geminicoccaceae bacterium
GCCTTACGCTCAATCCTGGCCGGGCGCGCTGAATTCCGGTTGGCGCCGCGCTTCGCGGCGAAAACACGTACGGGATCGCGCTTGCCCTTGACGATGATGGGCTCCAAGGGCTCGAAGCGGAAAGCCGGATCGGCGGCGACGGCGGCCTGAATGGATTCGCTTGCCAGGATCGATTGGGACGGTGCCGCGTCGCACAGGCGCGACGCCAGATTGACCGGATCGCCGAGCACCGTGAAGTCCATGCGGTCGCGCGCACCCATCGCACCCATGACCACCTCGCCGGCGCTGAGGCCGATGCCGACATGCAGATCCCACTCCGGACGTTCGTCGAGCAGCTGCGCCATCGCCTCCTGGATGTCGAGCGCACAGGCGACCGCACGGTGTTCCATCGTCTCGCCGAGGAATACCGCAACGAGGGCGTCGGCAATGAATTTGTCGACATCGCCGCCATGAGACGCGACGATCCTGGTCTGGGTATCGAGGTAGAGATTGAGCATTTCGACCACGACTTCCGGCTTGACGGTTTCGGCAAACGCCGTGTAGCCGCGGATATCGGAGAACAGCATCGCCGCGGGCCGCCGTTCGCCGACCCGCGAAATGCCGGTCGCATCGGCCGCCCGGATCGCCGTGACGGTGCCATGCGAGACGAATTTCATCAGCTGGAGACGCTCGGCCAGCTCGCGAATCATCGTGTTCATGCGCTCGGCCAGATCGCCGATCTCGTCATTGGAGCGGACGCCTTCGACCCGGGTCGAGAAATCGCCGCCGCCGACCAGGTTGGCCACCTCGCCGATCCGCAGGATCGGTCTGGTCAGCCGGCGCGAGAAGAAAGCCGCTGCGAGGGCCGCCGCACAGAAGCCGGCGATAATCCAGAGGGCCAGATTGCGGTTCATCTGGCCGATGACCGCATAGGCGTTGCGCTCGCCGAGTTCGGTCACGACCGCCCATGGAAACGAGCCGGGGAACGCATAGGCACCCAAGGTCGCTTGCCCGTCGGATCGGGCATAGGCTTCGATCGTGGAGGCCCGGGCGCCGCTGCCGAGAAGACCCAAGGCCGAAGCGACAATCGCCCTTTCACTCAGATCGCGCGGCTCCGGTTCGAGCACCGTGCGGCCGGTCGCATCGATCACCGAGACCTCGCCGCGCCGCGCAAAAGGATGGGTTTCGATAAGTTCGGTGAGGGAACTGAGGTCGATCCGCGCACTGAGCGTCAGGGGCTGACCGGCGAACGTCGTGCGCAACGGGATGGCCACAGTGGCAAGCCAGGCGCCTGTCTTGTCGAGACGGGTGACCTCGGGGATGCCGTAACTACCGGTCAGGCGAACGGTCTCGATCGCGGCAAGAGGAGTCCGCAGCACGGCGACCGGGTCAAGGCCGGCCGTCTTGAGCCGCGCCGAGTAGGTTTCGTCGGTCACCAGGATCGGCAGTTCGGAATGGCCGACATTGAGCTGCAGGGCGACGATATCCGGGATGTTGGTAAGCCCGAGCGTCATCAGCGAGACCTTTTCGGGCACCGCCAGCGTCTCGCTGTCGATCCCGTTGCGGATCAACAGGAGGGGTGTCAGCCACTCGCCCTGATAGACGTTGTCGAGGCTCCTGCCGAGTTGATCGGCGGCGTCGACCAATTGCTCGTTCGCGGCACTCTTGAGCTCGTCCTGGGTGATCCGGACGAGATTCTGGCCGACCAGCACCAAGGGCGTGATCGCGATCAGCACGGCGAATAGGAAGAACTTGCCGCGAAGCGGAAACCGCAGGCGCCGTCTCGGGTGCCGCCTGCTCTCAGAAGCGGGCACGCGCTCTCACCGCGGTCGTGTCCGTGGCGGAGCCGCAGGCGAGGCCGCTGCTGTCCTGGGCTTCGACAGTCACGGTGTAGTCGCCGGGGGTGGCGTAGCGATGCTTGACGACAGCGCCGGCGCGGCGCGTGCCGTCGCCGAAATCCCAGACGATGGTGACGCCGTCGCCGTCCGGGTCGCGCGCGGCACTGGCATCGAAGATGAACACGTCATGCGCGGCGCCGATCGGACCCTCGATCTCCGGGCCGGCATCGACCAGGGGTGCGGCGTTGATGCGGATCCGCGCCGTATCGGCGGCCATGCCGCAAGCGGCACCGGTCTCGTCGGCGACGGTCAGCGTCGCCCGATAGGACCCGGGCGTCTCGAAGCTGCGCTCGACCTCCCAACCATCCAGGGAGACACCATCGTCGAAGCTCCAGGTGGATCGGGAAAGCTTGCCGTCATGGTCGACCGAGCCTGCCGCATCGAAGGTCAGGAGATCGCCGGGACAGGCCAGGCGATCGGGCCCGGCCTCGGCTTCGGGGCTGCGATTGACCCGGGCGAAAACCGTTTCGGTCCGAACGCTGTTGGCGAGGCCGAGCTTGTCGTCGAGGGTCACGGCGACCGCGTAGAGGCCGGGCTCGGCGAACGCATGGTCGACCGAGGAACCGGTGAGTTCGGTGCCGTCGCCGAATTGCCAGACCGCCGAAACGCCGTTATTGGCGGCGGCGACCCAGTTGTGGCTCGAGCCGGCGCAGAGCGGCCACGGCGCTTGCAGCGACGCCAGGGCTGTCGGGTTGACGGAGATCTCGACGGTCGCGGTCGAGGCGCTGTTCTCGACGCCGGCATCGTCCGTAACCGTCAACGCAAGCCGGTAGATGCCGGGCTCGGTATAGCGGTGGCGGGCCTGCACCCCCGATGCCTCGGCACCGTCGCCGAAATCCCAGGCGTAGTGGGTGATGGCGCCGTCCGGGTCGTTCGAGGCCGAAGCGTCGAACAACAGCTCTTCGCCCAAGGCCACCATCCTCGGTCCGCCCGCATCCGCGACCGGAGGTGCATTGGCGACCACGCGAAGCCGGCTGCCGATGGCACCACAGTCTCCCTCACCGCCCGCAAAATTCGCGGTCAGCAGGACCTCGTACTCGCCGGGCTCCACGAAACTGTGGGTGACGGTCGTTCCCGTAGCGGTCAGGTCATTGGGCAGCCCCCATTCGAAACTGCCCTGGCCGGCGCCCTCCACAAAAGATGTGACAGCCTGGAAGGTGACGGGCACGCCCGTCGCGACGCGTACCGGCCCATCGATCGAAACCCTGGGCGCTTCGAACACCGTGACTGTCGTCTCGTCGGTATCGAGCGGGTTGCAGATGCCGCTGCTCTCACCGGTGATGGTCAGGATCACGCGGTACTCGCCCGGCCGATCGTAGAGATGGGTCGGCCTCTCGCCGCCACCGGTCGAACCATCGCCGAAACTCCAGGAGAACAGGTTGACCGCCCCATCGGCATCGGTCGAGAGGGAGCCGTCGAACCGGATCGTCTGATTGGTGCAGGCCTTGACGGGCGCTCCCGCTCTGGCGATCGGCGCCTCGCGGATAATGGCGGCGATACGGTCGCGGTGAATGCCGTTATCGGTGCCGGTCTCGTCGCGGACCGTCAAGGTCACAGGGTAGACGCCGGGCTGCTCGTAAGTCTTGGCCGGATTGACGATGGCCGCCGACGTGTTGTCACCGAAATCCCATTCATAGCGAAGCAGTCCGCCATCCGGGTCCGACGACGCGCTGGCATCGAACAGGATGCTCTCACCGGAACAGACGTCGCGATTGCCGCCTGCAACCGCGATCGGCCGGCTATCGATGATCACACGGGTCGGGTCGACAGCCCGTGCGTTATCGAGCAGCGAGCCGTCATCGACCGTGAGCGATACCGGATAGATGCCGCTGCGCGGGTAGGTATGGGTCACGGTCCTTCCGGTGAGTGCCGCGGAGCCGTCGCCCGGATCCCAGCTGAAGATGAGGGCATCGCCATCGGCGTCGACCGAGCCCGAGCCGTCGAGCGTGACAATAAGCCGATCGGTCCGGATATCGGGGCCGGCTTCGGCAATCGGCGCATGGTTGACGTGGATGCGGATCTCGTCGGACGTCGACGCGTTGATCGTGCCACTGTCGTCGATCACGGTGAGCTGGGCGGTGTAGACGCCCGGCTGATCGAAGACACGCGTCGGCGCCTCGCCGAAGACCGGTGTCGCAAGGTCGTCGAAATCCCAGCGAAAGACCCTGATCGTCCCGTCCGGATCGAAGGAAGCCGTACTGCTCACTCGCAGCTCGGTGCCGGGTTCGACGAGAACGTCCGGACCGGCATTGGCGACCGGCGGCGCGTTCACGGCGACCAGCACCTCGTCGACATCGAAGGCCGCCTCGTGGCCGCTGTCGTCGCGGACGATGAGCTCGACCCGATAGCGGCCGGGTATGTCGAAGCTCCGCGTGACCTGACGGCCACGGGCTTCGCTGCCGTCCTCGAAGCGCCAGAGATAATCATCGATGGTCCCGTCCGGATCGACCGAACCGGACCCGTCCAGGACCGATTCCTGGCCGGGTGCGACGATCAGATCCGGTCCGGCATCGGCAATGGGAGTCTGGTTGATGCGAACCGATGCCGTATCGCGGTCGATATTGAGCGGAGCGCCCGAATCGTCACGGACGTTCAGGCTGACTTCGTAGATACCGGGTTCCCGATAGGCATGGCGCACGATCCGGCCCGTGCCCACTTCGCCGTCGCCGAAGGTCCACTCATAGGTTGTGATCTCGCCGTCCGGATCGCTGGAGCCGCCGCCATCGAACACGACCTCGCTCGCCGTCACGAACTGATCCGGACCGCTAGCGGCAATGGGGGCGGCACTGACGACGACAGAAAACGCGGTCTCGGCAGTATCGGACAAGGTCGCCGAATTGTCCCGCAAGGTCAGCCTTACCTGATAGATGCCCGGCGCGGCGTACGCGTATTCGACACGGTCGCCCTCGCCGATGGCGCCATCCCCGAACTCCCAGAAATAGGAAAGGATCTCGCCATCGAGGTCGCTCGATTCCGTGGCATCGAAACGAGCGACCTCGCCGACCGCGATCGGCCTGTCAGGCCGGGTGGAGGTCGGCACAGGCGGTGCATTGACCCCTATTCTGACGATATCCGAAGCGGTGCTGTTGGCGACGCCCGCGTCATCCGTGACCGTCAGTCTTGCGGTGTAGATGCCGGGGATCTGGTATACGTGATCGACAGCCGGCTCGTTGCCGCTCGCACCGTCGCCGAAATCCCATCGCCATTGGCCGATCTCGCCGTCGATGTCGTAGCTGGCGCTACCATCGAAGCGCACGGTCTGGCCGATCGCCGCATCGCGCCCTTCGCCTGCCTCGGCGACGGGTGGAAAATTGATCGTCACCAGGCGCTGCGCGACGCCGAAATTGCAGGGATGGTCGGCACCGTCCGCAACGCGCAGGATGCTGTGATAGAGGCCCGGCGAATCGAACCGCTTGCGGGCTACCGCACCGCTCGCCTGACTGCCGTCGCCGAAGCTCCACAGGAAGCTCTCGATCGGCCGATCGCTTGGCACCGAGCCGGAGCCGTCGAACAGGATCTCATCGCCCGGTGCGGCGACCGTCGGCTCGCCCGCCACCGCCGTCGGACGATTGCGAATGTGAACCGGAACCCGGATCGAACTCCCGTCGCCGACCCGGTCCGAGATGCCGAGAATGCGAAGCTCGGCGTCGTAGGTTCCTGGATTGTCATAGCGATGAACGACGACCGGTGCTTCGGACGCATTGCCGTCGCCGAACAGCCAGTGCGTTTGCAGCGGGCCGTCGCCGGCAGTTCCGCTGGCGTCGAATGCGACCGCTTTGCAATCTGCAAGCGGCGTCGCCACCGCCACCGGTGTCGGCCGTTGTGCCGGCGGCAGGAGCCGCGCCGGGAGCTCGAAAGCCAGGGGTCGCCTATCAGGATCATAGAGCGAGAACGTGGCGTCGTTGGGCGTCTCATCGCCGCCCCGGAATTCGATCGCCGTCCGGCCTTCCGGCACGATGAATTCATCGGAAGCCCAAACGTCCTGGCCGGACACGTTAAGGGGCTCGCCACTGTAGGACGAGACGAGGTCGAGCGAGGCGAAGGCGCTGTCGAAATTCTGGAGCGTGACTTGCTGGCCGGCCGGTGCCTCGAACCGAAGCTCGACCCCCTCGGGAGTGGCGGGCCAGCGGAGGGTCGGGCGATAGGCGAACGTGCGAACATCCTCGGCCGCTTCGCTGTCGTCCGGCGACAGACTGACCTCGAAGGCAAAGACATTGCCGTCGTCACCGGCCTCGCCGATGACGTCCAGCCGGAAATAGGCACGACCCTCAAGGATCTCGCCCTGGCTCGCCCTTAAGGGCGTGAGCGCGATCCAGCGGTTATCGCTGGCTTCCTCCGACCCGAAGCGCTGCTCGGCAATCACGGTGCCGGCATCCTCCGGCATGGCGGATGCGTCGGCCGGGTTTGCGGCAGCACCATCGGCTACGGGCTGAGACAGCGGGAAGTTCGTGTACGCACCGTCGCCGCCGAGCAGGCGAAACATCGTCGTACTGTTGACGAAACTGCCGTAAGGCGTGTCGTGCTCGCCGGCCGCCTCAGGGTCGAAGACACGCAGGAAAAGCGTTTCGGCGAACCCTTCCGGCACGCTGATGAAGAGATGCTCGCTGTAGTCGACGTCGCCCTCGCGGCTCAGGGCCCCGGGGCCGTAAACCACATTGAGAGGCACCGTCTGGGCGAGTGCTCGATCGGCTGCGCACAAAGCCAACGATGCAAGGCCGCAAACCAACGAGGCTGCGAAACAACCCATTCGCCCGGTCGTCATCCTTCGTCCCCCATTGTCAGGCGCCTTTTTTGGGTATCGCAGCGACTTCTGCCGCCCACCGGATCAGTCGAACCGCCGCACGGTTGCGTTGCCGGCATAATCTTCCACCGTAACCTCGACCAGCTTGAGTGGGCCGGCGCCAGGCGGCAAGGTCTCGCGATAGAGGCCGGATATAGGATCGTACCGCAAATAGCCGTTTCGCTCCTGGCTGCCGATTGTCATCGTATAGTGTGCAGCCTGCTTCAGGCCGGCTGCATCGCTCGCCTCGACCGCAATCTCGATCGCCTCGCCGGCTCCGCCGGGACGCCATATTTCGGCCTCGCCCACCGCCGGCGGATCGAGATCCAAAAGCACTTCCAATTCCTGGACGACGACGTTGCCGACCCGGTCGGTGGCGACGAATTTGATCGGGTTGGGCCCGGGCTGCAGCGACACAACCGTCTCGAACTTGCCGTCGGCAATTCTCAGATCGGTGCCATTGACTTCAAGCTTGAGGGCGTCCTCGGCGTCGCCCCAGAGCTGCAGCCAGCGTGCCGAAATGGCCCGCGGGGGCGGCTCCCCGAAGGAAAGCGACGGCGGCGCCGCGTCGCGAACGGCAACGAAACCGTTTTCGCCCTCTGTGGTACCGCTGACGGCGACAATCTGGACCGTGTAAACCGCCCCCGCTTCATTCGCGGGGACCGTAATGGCGAACCTGCCATCCGTTTCGACCAAGGTGTCAGCAACCACGGCGCCAAGTTTGTCCCGCACGATCAGCCGCGAGCCAGGCTCCGCGGTCGAACTGCCGCTGACACCGAGTTCGTCGCCTCGCGTCAGGAACCGTCTGTCGCCGTCCGCCGGAATCGTCGGATCGAAGGAAATCTCTGCCGTACGATCGGCCCGGTAGGTGAAATGGCGGACCCGGCTGGTTCGATTGCCGGCAAGATCGACCGCTTCCAAGGCTACTTCGTTCAAGCCGGGCACGGCCTGGATGTGCGCCTCGAATTTGCCGATCTCGTTGAGCGGCACGGGCTGGGCGTTGACGGTCAGCCTGACGCGAAGTTCACTTTCGCCTGCGATGACGACTTCGGGTGCTCGAACGATCTCGTCCTCGACCGGGCTGAGCACGGTGAGATAGGGAGGCGAGTTGTCGAGCACTGCTTCAAAGGAGCTGACCAGACTGCGCTCGCCCGGCAGGCCGAATGTATCGAGGGCCGAAATTCGCCAGAAATAGTCGCCTGGCTCGAGCCCATCGATCTGTTTGGCGGTATCGGTCAGGCCCCACTCGGAGACTTTCATCGCATTGAAATCGGTATCGTCCGCAACTTCGAGCCAGTAGCCCGCGGCATCGACCGGCCCCTGCCATTCGAGATCGACCCGTCCATTGAAAATCTGCGACTGATCTGCAGGCTGCAGCAATTGCGGCCGCTCGAGCACATCCACTTCCATGAGATCGCCATCGTTCGCCGGGACCAGAGCGCCTTCGTTCTTGGCAAGGCCGATGGTCTGGCCACGCGCGCGGATGCGCATCTCGGCGTCATCGTAATTGGCGAACCGCGACGCCTCGCTATCGTGGCTGACCCAGAAGTCGGCCGAGGTCGCCTCGGTTTCGACGCCCGGCACATCGACTTCGAAATCGGCGCGCGTGTGGAGTTGGTTGAGCAGCGCATAGAAATCCCCCTCGACCAGGCTGACCTTGGTGGTTTCGGCGCCGGTCAGGGGATCGCTTCGCATCCGCTGAATGACGGCATTCGAGTGCGCGTTCAGCCGCAGCCGGCTCAGATCGCGGAATGTCACCTGGGCGGTCGATGCGGAGAGGGTCCGCAGCCGCTCGAACTCGATCAGAATGTCGTTCAACTCGCGACCGGTCCAAAGGGGCTCGATCGGACTGCGGCCTTCGACATTGCCCTGAACATCGCTGAGCACGGCCTCAGCCGCGCGATCGCGTTGCTCCAGCGAGATATCGAGCGCCTGCTGGGCATATGTCTTGGACTCATTGGCATAGACGACGACTTCGCTCCAGTCGCCCTCGGTCCGGTACTCCACAGCGGTCTCGCGTTTCTTGATCGCCGTACCGATTTCGACCGGGGCGAAGATTCTGGCACCCTCGGCGGTCGCCCGTTGAATCGACGCCAAAGAGAAAGCAAGAGCCTCGTCGGCGGCGGCGACCTGAACCACGGGAATCTTGAGCTCGATCCCCGGACGGACATCGACGACCGAGCCCAGGCCGCTCAATTCGATGATTTGCGGCCAGAGGTCGGCGTCCTTCAGATAGCGCGCGGCGAGATCGCGAATGCTTTCTCCTTCGGCGACGCGTACCGTGGTCAGAGGGCCCTCGATGCTGACCACCGCAAAGGCTGCCGGCGCCACAAGGAGAGAGGCGATGCCAAGGCATCCGAGAACGACGCGGACCTTCGGTATTCGCCCGTTTCTACAGCGGACAGACATTCGGTGTGCCTTTTTTGCAACCCCTTCCTGGAGATAGCATATCGCCGCACCACTGCAAATGTCATTAGCCTCAGTCTCTTTCACTCAGACCCTATTTCGATAATCGCTTCCGAATTCCTACGGACGTTTCACCAGAGACGCCTCAATCGGCAATCGAAACCGCAATTATTCCCAGTGCTGCTTCATCCACCTCGATGCCGAGACCCGGACGTTCCGGCAGCGCGAAGCCGCCATCCATGAAATGCCAATCGGTCTGGACCGCATCGCCCAGCCGCCCTTCAAGACCGGCCTGATACTCGCACAAAATATCGGGATCCGAGGTCGCCGCCGCCTGCAGGGTCGCCGCTTGGAAGATATCGAGGCCCGAGCCCATATGGGGCGTCGTCGGCACGCCATGCTGTCTGGCGAGATCGGCCTGGCGACGGAAACCGGAAAGGCCGGTGCGCCCAACGTCGGGCTGAAAGACGTCGAGCGCCCCTTGAGCGAGCCAGGGCGTGCTTTCGAAATGGGTGTGAAAGTGCTCGCCGAGCGCAATCGCGGCCCCTGGCCGGCTGCGCAGGGCGACATGTCCCGCCAGGTCCTCCGGCGGCAGGGGGCATTCGAGCCAACGCGCCCCGGCATCGCCATAGGCCCGCTTCGCCACGGTTGCAGCCTCGAGATCGGCGAGGCTCCACAGGACATCGACCATCCATTGCTCGATCTCGGGGACTGCGGCTCTGATCGCTTCGAGCTCACGGGCCCCTGCTGCCGTATCGGCATCGAGGAAGAGTTTGATCCCGGTGAGGCCGCGCGCCGCCCAGGAACGCGCATGGTCGATGCGCTGGTCCAAAGTCGGGCGTCTGATGCCCGAAAGATAGGCGGGGATGGATTGCCTCGGCTCTGCCGACAGCAGGGCCGCGACCGGCAGGCCGGCGCGCCGGCCGAGCGCATCCCAAACGGCGATATCCACGGCAGCCAGGGCATCGAGATAGTAGCCGCCGCCATGGCCGCGTCCGCGCTGGGCGTCATAGGCGAAGTCCCAGAGTGCGAAGGGGCTCTCGAAGGTTCGCGCCTCGAGCATCGGCGCCAGCAGCCTCGTCACGAGAAGGCCGGTGATCTCGGGCGCGATCGGCGCATTGGCTTCGCCCCAGCCGACCGTCCCGTCACTAAGGCGGACGCGCACCACGATCGTCTCGACGCTGTGTGCATAGACGGTGTGCCAGCCGGGGCGGAAGAAGAAGCGCCCGCCCTGTTGCCGGCTGACATAGCTTTCCCAGTAGCCGCTGCCGCCAAGCTTGATATGCCAGGCCGCAATCTCGTCGATGCAAAGGCTGAGGTCCGCCCCATGCGATCGAGAATTCATCGCCAGTCCACAAATTCGCGCTGACCGGTGAGGGCGACACGCAGTCCGAGCCCGGCCCGGTACCGGAAGTCGCGCCATCGATGATTCTTCGGATATTGACGCATCCGCGACGCTCCCCCGGCTATTTCTCGGAGGAACACCATAAGGCGATTACGCCAGGTCACAGAATTTCCATGCGCAAGCACACAGTGGACGGGCGGCTTTTCTCGGCGTCGCAAAAGGGGATGACGATTTATATCGATGTTTTCACAGTTGCGATTCGACTTCCTCGCCACGCGTCTTTTGCTCCGTATCATCGGAGATTTTCCGAACGGGGATCGAGAGACGATACCCCGTCCCTTGAGCGACGGGGGATCGATCGAGTGTGGCGCCGAGTGCGCTGACATAATGGCTGACGAGTTTCATGCCGATGCCGGTACTGCTCGTAGGCTTGGTTTGTTCCTCGTCGACCCCAACCCCGTCGTCTGCGACAAGGAAGACAATTTCATCGCCATCAACGACTAAATCGACCGAAATGCGGCCAGACGGACGTGTCGAGAATGCGTGAACATAAGAGTTTGATAGAAGTTCGACGACAATGGCGCCGATTTGAAATGCCTGCTCGGTTGGGAGCTTCACCGGCGCTACCGTCACCGAGCTGGTGATCTTTCGCTCGGAATCAGCATAAACATTCTCGAGCTCTGCAACGAGTTCCGATACATAAGGACCGATTGGAACCTCATCCGTGCCCTCGACCCCGAGCATGAGTCGATAGAGTGTGGCAATGCTTTGTAGCCGTGCCGATATTCTGTCGAATGAAAATTTGAGGGGTGGGTGACTATATTCCCGTCTCTCTAGGTCGATCAGCGCGCTGATCACCGCAAGGTTGTTCTTGACCCGATGATGCGCCTCCTCCAGGCGGGATTTCGCCTCCGAAACGGCCTGCTCGCTGCGCTTCCTGGCGACGATTACTTCCGTCGTTTCCGCACAGATAACCAGAATGCCCCCGACGCCGGACGGCCTATCCGGGTCGTCGATCGGACTGTAGCTATAAGTCCAATAGACGGCCTCCTGACAACCATGACGAACGATCGGGACGAGATGGTTTTCGTGCCAGGTCGCCCCAGTTCCGCTCATCACCAATTCAATCTGTGGGCTTACAATCTCCCATACCTCGGGAAAAACCTCCTGTGCCGGCGATCCCAAGGCCGATGGATGCTTTTCGGGTCCGATCGAACGCGCAAAGGCGTCGTTGTAAAAGCAAGTGAGGGAGTCACCCCAAAAAATGAAGATCGGATGATTTGTCGACAACATGATGCGGACCGCCATACGCAAACCCGCGGGCCAACTATCGGGCGAGCCGACCGGTGTAAGGGTCCAATCCAGGCCACGAATCAGAGCCCCCATATCGCCGCCGCCCTGGAGATATTCAGGCGAGTTTCGCATCCCTCTGCCTACCTGGTAACATCCAACCACCGCAAATATTGCAGCCGTCTTTAGCGTTGTAAATCAGGTAATAGGGCGGCCCTGTTGCTAGAGTGAAATCGCCTAGGTCTGGACCGATTCGCCAAGGCATTTTTCAACAAATAGGCATATTGGTGTATTCCTCACATGGTGTGGCAACAAGACGACGCTACGAACGACAGAGGTCTTGATCAGACCCGCATAAAGGGAAAGTCGAAAACCTGATCCTTCCCGAAAATGTGACGTTCAGATTTCTCCGATTTTTGCGATCCTTCAACGTTCTGGCTCAGTCGACCATCGGCCATCGGATCGTGCCGGAAATACAGTCCGTTAAAGACTTGAAATGGATTCCTGTTTGAAATTCTTGAAAGAAGTATTTCCTTCAAAAGACTAGGCGGTGTGGACGGACTTGACCATGATGAAGCCTGCTGTGAGTGCGACAATGGATGCGAAATTTCGCTTCGTCTTCTCGCATCGTAGGGCGACGCGTTTGAGCTTGCCGACGGCTTGTTCGATGCGGGCATATCCATAAGTGCGGGCCTGTTTATGGTGTGGAACTCGGCAATGACAGTGTTGTTCGTTGTAAACGTTCCGCCCGCTTGATTTTAGGGGAGACGCAGCATGAACCGATTCACCGGCGGTTGCCTGTGCGGCAATGTCCGAATTGTGGCGTCGGGACTCCCATACCGGGTCGGCCTTTGTCACTGTCTCGACTGCCGCAAGCATCATGGGGCCCTTTTTCACGCTTCCGCGGTGTTCCCGCAGGATGCGGTGACGATCGATGGCGAAACACGCGGCTACGCCGGGCGGTTTTTCTGTCCCCGCTGCGGTTCGTCCATGTTCGCACGCACGGCAGACGAAATCGAAGTGAACCTGGGATCCCTGGATGCCCCTGACCAACTGATGCCAACCTACGAAAACTGGATCGTCCGTCGCGAGTCCTGGTTGCCGCCGTTCCCGCTGACGAGACGATACGATCGCGATCGTGACGCCACGGGTCGCTTTGAAGAGTAGGTTGCACGAACGGTGCGAAAGCGCCGTTACGAGGTGACCGAGATATATGCCTCGATCGACATCTCGAACCAGATGCTCGAAGACAGCGCCTTCGACATGGAAGGCAGGTCAAGCCGGGTGAGGTAGTCGGCTACTCGTCCCTGCCGTCCAGCGTGGTGTTTCGTTTCGGGAGGTCACGCCACTGCTTCCCCTTCCGAAACGTTGATAATCCTGCGTCAGATCGACAGGATAACGTGTTCCCTGTCCCCACAATACAACCCTTGATTGAAGATCAGAAAAGGAGTATATTCCGACAAAGCAAGGCAGTCATGAGGAAACGACAATGTCACGAATTTCGCGCGCACAGCGACGCGCCTCGCAGATCAACGGAGCCAAGTCACAAGGGCCGGTGACGGCGGCGGGGAAGGCGCGGTCGTCGCGGAATGCGGTGCGGCATGGGGTTTTGAGTGCCGATGTCGTGTTGAGCGAGCAGGAAACCGGCATGGCCGACGGTATTCGCTATGGTTATGTGCGG
>JBGSYN010000035.1:0-14380 GCA_041750975.1 Geminicoccaceae bacterium
AGCAACTCAGCTAGCTGGACTTGCGTCAACTCCTTGGCCCTGCGCAGATCCTTGAGCGATAAATACTCTGCGTGCAGGCGCTCGGCCTCGGCTTCAATGCGCGAGCGCCGCTCCGGCGCAAGCTTGGCAAGTTGTTCCTCAAGTGTCGTTCCCACGGCCTCTAGCCTTTCATCCTGTCAAGATGGCGGCCGAAACGTTCATCGGCAGTTGCGATCAATTGCTTGTAGAACCGTCTCTGACTTGTTCCGGACTTATTTCCCGCGACGAGCAAAATAGCCTTCCGCTCGGGATCGAAGGCAAACGCGACCCGCCAGGCACCACCATGCGCATGACATCTCAGCTCCTTCATGTTGGCATAAAGCGAACCCTTGAGCGTGTCGGCATGCGGCCGTCCGAGGCTGGGCCCTTCCCGTTGGAGTAAGATCGCCATTGTCAGGATCGAATCCTTGACCGCGTCCGGAAACAAGACGAACTCCGCCTCGAACTCATCGACGAATTCGACCGTCCACATACCTACAATATAGTCTGAGACTTATATAAGTTACAACCTATTTTCGTGGCTCTGGGCATTAGTTGTCGCTCAACAATTCCCAACTGGAACGCCCAGCACATACGAGCAGTTGCCGTCGCTCATCATGCCGCCGCCCGCGGTGTTGCGGTTGTAGCCCGGGCCGCCGACGCCGGCGCCGCTGCCGTAGTTCGGGCGGAAATAGCCCTGGATGACGGCACTGCCGGCATAACCCCAGGCACCCGACGGTTGATGAAACCAGTAAGCGCCGTCGGCGACGGCGATACCGTAGGTCGCCTCGACGTCCCGGATTTGCGCATCCGACAGACGCTGGCCGTTGACGATAACGTAGCGGCTCTGGGCCGAAATGTCCGCCGCATCGAAGCACCCTATCGCCAACAAGACACCAAATACGATGAGCCATCGACGCATGATCATCGCTCCTTCGATCATGGATTTTTCCGACCTCCTAATCATAACCGGTTCTATCCCAAGAGCTTGTGACCCTGCTCACAGGCGAACCAGGGAACGGTTGCACCCCCAACTCGGCCGGGAATTTGCCTTGAACCCACCGATCCAGGGGGCGTCAGGATCGCTTCTGGCAATCATCGCCATCATGCGCCATGTCTCGGCGATCGTAGTTAGCCCTCCGGAGCCTCCTTTTGCGATTGATCTTTGGCGCCTCTGTCGCCTGCCTGCTGCTCGTCTCGGCGCCAACCTCGAATGCCCAGAACCTCTCCTCCTCACCCGCGGAAGCACTGAACGAGGAAGCTGCACCGACCGCCGAGGAGGCCGTGCTCGACAACGAGGAAGACGACGATAGCGAGCCCTTGTGGGAAATCGGCGTCGCCGGATTTGCGGGCTTTCTGCCGGATTATCCGGCCGCCGACGAAAATCATTTCAATGGCCTTGCCGTGCCGTTAGCAATCTATCGGGGCGACATCTTCCGCATCGGCGATGGCGGCGGGCCGCGCGGCACGGTCGTCGACAATCCGCGGCTCGAATTCAATCTCGGCATCGACGCCTCGTTTCCGGTCGATTCCGACGACAATGACGCCCGCGAAGGCATGAGCGATCTCGACGCCCTGTTCGAAGCCGGCCCGCAGGTCATCTTCAAATTCCTGCCCGATGACGACAAGAACGAGCTCGACCTTGCGGTCGCCGTCCGCGCCGTGATCTCGACCGATCTCAGCAACACCCGCTACCAGGGCATCAATGTCAATCCGCGCCTGATCTACCGGCGCAACGATCTGTTCGATCGCGATCTCAGGGCGTTTGCCGGGGTCGGCCCAACCTTCGGCTTCGACGGACTCAATAATTATTTCTACGAGGTCGAGCCCAAAGACGCGCGTCCCGGCCGCGAGGAATATGACGCGGACGATGGCTATATCGGCACCGAGGCGACCTTCGCGCTCTCGGCCGGTCTTACCGACCGCATCAGGCTGTTCGGCGGCACCCAGTTCGGCTTTTGGGGCGGCAGCGCCAACGAGGACAGCCCTTTGCACGAGAACGATTTCAGCGCAGCCTTTTTCACGGGCCTGAGCTGGCGTATCTTCGAGAGCGAACGGCGCGTGCCGGAACGATAAGCAAGGAGTTCGGCCATGCCCGACATGCCGCCCCGTGACCAGATCCTGGAAAACCTCTACAGCGCCGTTCTGGCCGATACGCTCGACGGCCTCGGCTGCCGCAATCAGGCGCTGCCGCCCTTCATCCGCCCACTCGACGAGGAACTTGTCTTGTTCGGTCGCGCCCGCACCGGGCTCTACATGGACAGCTACGAGGTCCCGACGGATCGCAATCCCTATGCGACCGAGATCGCCCTGGTCGACGATCTCGAGCCGGGCGATGTGGCCGTTCTCGGCTGCAACGGCCCGACACTCAGGATCGCTCCCTGGGGCGAACTGCTCTCGACCGCCGCCGCCTGCCGCAAGGCCGCGGGCTGCGTCACGGACGGCCTGGTGCGCGATGTCAAACGGATCCGCGCCATGCGGTTTCCGGTCTTTCATGGCGGTATCGGCCCGCTCGATTCCAAGGGCCGGGGCGAAATGATGACGCGCGATCTGCCGATCGAGTGCGGCGGGATCGCAGTCACGTCTGGCGATTACGTACTGGGCGATGCGGATGGTGTGGTCATCATCCCCGAAGCCGTCGCCGCCGAAGCGTTGAACCGCGCCCTCGACAAGGTCACTGCCGAAGACCGGACCCGCCAGGAGCTCCTCAAGGGCCTGACGCTCGGCGAAGTCTACGCCAAATATGGCGTCCTTTGACTATACCGCTTCGACGAATTGGTGGGTGAGAGGGCAAGGGGAATGACTGAATTCATTGACGGCATGGTCTGGCGGAACGAACCGCCGTTCTGGGAAATGCGGAATGGTGTGCTGCGGGTGCGCTCGGGCGAGAAAACCGATTTCTGGCAGACGACCTATTATGGTTTCGAGCGCGATGACGGCCATTTTCTCAGCCGGCCACGGCAGGGCGAATTCACCGCGAGCACCAGCTTCACGGCCAGCTACGACGAACTCTATGACCAGGCCGGCATGATGGTGCGGGTCGACGCCGAGCGTTGGATGAAATGCGGCATCGAATTCACCGATGGGGCGATGCATCTGAGCGTCGTCGTCACCGACGGTCACTCCGACTGGTCGGCGCAGCGCCTTGAAACGGCCCAAGGCGACGTCGGCATACGAGTCTCGCGCCTGAACGACGCCCTCTTCATTCAATACCGGCTCGGCGACGCGGACTGGCGCATGGCGCGGCTCGCCTACTTCGCCCCGGAGCCCGCGGAAGTCCAGGTCGGCCTCGCCTTCTGCTCGCCGCAACGTGCCGGCTTCGAGGCGGAGTTCAAAAGCTTCGAGATCGGCCCGCCGACGACACGGGAAATCCACTGAGTTGGCGTTCGTCCTCAGACGGGCGTCGCTGCGGTCATGACAAGATAGCCGAGATAGGCGGCATAGCCGACGAGCAGCAGGTAGCCTTCGAGACGCGTGACCCGCCAGCCGGTGACCGTCGCGACCACGAGGGCCAGGGTCGCCGCCAGCATCACCCAGATATCGAAGCCCGCGATCTCGATCGGTACCGCGATCGGCGTGACGAGGGCGGTGAGGCCCAGGATGCCCAGAAGATTATAAATGCAGCTGCCGACGACGTTCCCGAAGGCGACATCACTCTGGCCGCGCCAGGCCGCCATGACGGAGGTGATCAGTTCGGGCAGCGAGGTGCCGATGGCGACCAGAGTGAGCCCGATGATCGTGTCCGAAACGCCGAGCTCAAGCGCAAGTTCGATGGCGCCATCGACGAGGAACCGTGCGCCGACAACGGTTAGAAGGAGACCGCCGATCAGACAAGCTATGGCAATCGTCAGGCTGCGGGCCGTCGCTGAGGTTGCCGGATCCGGTGACGATCCTTCGGCTGTGGCATCGTGGCTTTTCTGTTCCTGCACATAAGCCAGGACCAGATAGACCACGAGGCCGATACAGAGGACCGCACCCGCGAGGCGATCGATCGCGCCATATAGCGTGAGGGCGAGGACCAGCAGGGTAGCGACCATCAAAGCCGAGCCGTCGCGCTTGAACGCGGCTCTGGAGGCCCGGACCGGACGAACCACCGCGGCAAGGCCCAGAATGACCAGGATGTTGGCGGTATTGCTGCCGACGATATTGCCGACAGCAAGACCTGGAGAACCCGCAAGCGCTGCCTGAATGCAGGTCACGAGCTCGGGTGTCGAGGTGCCGAAGCCGACCAGCGTGATGCCGATCATCAGCGGCGAGACGCCGAGATGGCGGGCGATTGCGACGGCGCCGCGGATCAGAAGCTCGCCGCCGATCACCAGCCCGACCAGGCCGAGGACGAGCATCAGGATGGTCATGAAATGCATTGCGCGGGCGCAGTCCCGTTTGTGTCGAGGAATGTCGGGATCTGCGGGAACCGCGGATCCTAGGTGCAGGCAGGAGGTGTGCAGATGGCAGGGCCAGGCCTCTAAATCAAGCGATTGCCTGAAGATGCCGGATCGGCCGGCCGCGCGAGATGGTTTCGGCGGCACGGAGAATAGCCGCGCCGTCGATGCCGTAATGCCGATAGAGATCGGCGATGCGGCCGGTCTGCCCGAAATGTTCGACTCCGAGCGCCCGGCCGCGGTGGCCGAACACCGAGCCGATCCAGGCGAGCGTGGCCGGATGGCCGTCGAGCACCGTGACGATCGCGCAATGAGGCGGCACAGATCCCAGCAGCCGCTCGATATGGCTGCTCGCATAGGCGATGCCGCGTTCGCGGGCGCGTTGTGCTGCCGTCCAGCCGGCATTGAGACGATCGGCGGACGTGATCGCGAGGAGCCCGACATCGCGGCGGTCCTCGGCCATCAGCCCGACCGCGCGGATCGCTTCGGGCGCGACGCTCCCCGAATAGGCGACGATGATCTCGGGATTGGCGCCGGGTGGCCGCAACCAATAGGCGCCGTCGACGATATTGCTCGCAAGTTCGGGATCGATCCGGCGCGAAGGCTGCTCGAGCGGGCGTGTCGAGAGCCGAAGATAGATCGAGCCTCCCGTCTGATCCCTGAGCCAGGTGCGCTCGTCCGGATCGCCTTCGCCGTCCCTTTGCATATAGTCGAAGCCGAACCGCATGATGATAGCAAGTTCGTCGAGGAAGGCCGGCTCGAACGCGGCGAGACCGTCTTGCGCCATGCCGACCAGAGGTGTCCCGATCGATTGATGGGCACCGCCTTCAGGTGCGAGCGTAATGCCCGAGGGCGTCGCCACCAGCATGAAGCGGGCATCCTGATAGCAGGCGTAGTTGAGCTGATCGGCGCCGCGATAGATGAAGGGATCGTAGACCGTCCCGACCGGCAGCAGGCGCTCGCCATTGATCGAATGCGAGAGACCCAGTGCAGACAGGAGGAGAAATAGATTGGCCTCGGCGATGCCGAGTTCGAAATGCTGGCCGGAGGGTGCGAAGGCCCAGCGATAGGTGGAGGGGATGCGCTCCGCCTTGAAGGTGTCGGCGAGGCTCTCCTTCGCGTAAAGACCGCGCTGGTTGACCCAGGAACCGAGATTGGTCGAGACCGTGACATCCGGTGACGTCGTGACGATCCGATCGGCGAACGGGCCCCGGTCGCGGCCGATTTCGTTCAGGATCTGACCGAAACCCATTTGCGTCGAGATCGCCTTTTCGCCGGGGTCCGGAAATTTCAGCTGACCCGGCACCTCGACGCGCTCGGCCCGATGGCGGCGGGAGCCCGGCGCAAAGAACGGGGCTTCAGCGACGAAACGCTGCAGATCCACTGCTGCCACCTTCGCCCCCTCCCAGGGCTCCCACTCGAAGCCGTCGCGGACACCCATGATTGCCCGGAACTCGGCCATCTGGGCGGGTGTCATCAGGCCCGCATGATTGTCCTTGTGACCGGCGAGCGGCAGGCCGAAGCCCTTGATGGTATAGCAGATGAAGAGGGTCGGCCGATCGTCGGCCGCGGCCTGCTCGAAGGCCTGCAGCAGGGTGTAGGGGTCGTGGCCGCCGAGGTTGCCCATCAGGAGGGCCAGTTCCTCATCGGACCGACGATCGATCAGGCGGCTGACGGGACCCTGATCGCCGATCTCATCCTCGAGCCTCGACCGCCAGGCGGCTCCCCCTTGAAAGGTGAGTGCGGCATAGAGCTGGTTGGGACAACGATCGATCCAGTCCTTGAGCCTGTCGCCGCCCAGCTCGGCAAAGGCGAGCTCCTGCAGCCGGCCATGTTTGACGACCACAACTTTCCAGCCGAAGCTCAAGAAGATCTGCTCGAACTTCTCCCAGAGACCCTCCCTGATCACGGCATCGAGCGATTGCCGATTGTAATCGACGATCCACCAGCAATTCCGGAGACCCTGCTTCCACCCTTCGAGCAGCGCCTCGTAGATGTTGCCTTCATCCATTTCGGCATCGCCGATCAGGGCGACCATGCGGCCGGCAGGACGGTCGGCCATCCAGCCATGCGCCTTGACGTAATCCTGGACGAGCGACGCGAAGAGGGTCTGGGCCACGCCGAGACCGACGGAGCCGGTCGAGAAGTCGACATCGTCGACATCCTTGGTCCGCGACGGATAGCTCTGGGCACCCTTGTAGCCACGAAAGTTTTCGAGCTTCTCACGAGATTGATGGCCGGCGAGATATTGGATTGCGTGGAAAATCGGTGAAGCGTGCGGCTTGACAGCGACCCGGTCTTCGGGGCGTAGCACCGCGAAATAGAGGGTCGTCATGATCGCCGCGAGCGATGCCGAGGATGCCTGGTGCCCGCCGACCTTCACCTCATCGGCGTCGCGCACATGATTGGCGTGATGGATCATCCAGGTCGCGAGCCACAGGACGCGACGTTCCAACTCGGTGAGACAGGCGAGACGATGGTCGGACAAAGTCTTTCCAATCTGCAAATGACGGGTTGACCTATTCCTTGGTGTAGGGCTGGCCGTCGGCGGCGGGCGGTCGCGATCGTCCGATCAGGCCGGCCACGACGATGATGGTGGCGAGATAGGGCGCCATGGCGAGGAACTCCGAGGGGATCGGTGTCTGCAATATGGCAAGTTTTTGCTGCAAGGTGTCGGCAAAGCCGAAGACGAGTGCCGCCATCAGCACGCCCACGGGATGCCAGCGGCCGAAGATCATGGCCGCCAGACCGATGAAGCCGCGTCCGGCGGTCATGTTCTCGTCGAAGCGGCCGACAGCCCCGAGCGTGAACCAGGCGCCGCCGAAGCCCGCGACCATGCCGGCAAGCGTCACATTGATGTAGCGCGTGCGAAAGACATCGATGCCGAGCGTGTCTGCCGCACGCGGATGCTCGCCAACGGCGCGGGCACGCAGGCCGGTGCGGGTATGGAAGAGGTAATAGGTCGAGACGCCGACCAGGAGCATCGCCGCGTAGACGAAGAGGTTCTGATCGAAGAGCACCGGCCCCAGCAGCGGAATCTCGCTCAGAAACGGGATCGCGATGGTGCGGAAGATGGGCGCGTCGTTGAGATGGCGTTGCGTCGCCAGGACCTGACTCGTCAGATAGGAGGTCAGCCCCAGGACGAAGAGATTGATGACGACGCCCGCGATGATCTGATCGACGCGATAGGTCACAACCAGAAGCGCCAGCAAAAGTCCCATCAATCCGCCCGTAAGCGTGGCGCCGACGAGACCGATCGGTCCGCCGGCAACCGAGCCGATGACCGCACCGGCGAAGGCGCCAGCCAGCAACATGCCCTCGATGGCGATGTTGATCACGGCGACCCGCTCCGAAAGAACGCCTGCGAGCCCGCCGAAGGCGATGGGCACGGCGCGGACCACGGTCGATTGCAAGAGGCCCATCAGCGAGAGCGATTTCCCGGCCGTCGCCCAGGTTAGGAACGCCATGACGAAAAGCAGCACGGCAAGGCCGAGCCAGAGATTGGTGCGGACCCGGGCCCCACCTTCGCCGCCTCGCAGCAAGAGCCTCACGCCGAAAAAGGCGATGATCGCGGCAGCGACCTGAATGAAGGGCAGAGCCGGAACGACCAACGGCCCGATGCTGACTTCGTCCCGGGGATTGCTCAACCGGAAGGTCGCGCTGCCCTCGGCATCGAGGCCGAAAACGACCGAAGTGAAGGCCGCCAGCAGCAACAGGAACAAACCGATATAGCCGGCTCGTGACGGTGCAGGGATGGAGGTTGCGATCGCTCTCATGGCGTCGCCTTCGAACGGGCGGCGCGGCCTGGAACCAGCCTACCGGTGATGGCCCGGGTCAGCGCCGGGGCGGCAACGAAGACCAGAACGAGTGCCTGGAGGATGGTGACGATATCGAGTGCTATACCGGCCTGGCTCTGCATGTGCCGCCCGCCCGCTTCGAGGGCGCCGAAGAGGAGTCCGGCCAGCAGCACGCCTACCGGATGGCCGCGGCCGAGCAGCGCCACGGCGATCGCATCGAAGCCGATCCCGGCGGAAAAGCCCGGCGAGGCGCGGCCCAGCACGCCCAATACCTGATTGGCGCCGGCAAGCCCGGCAAGAGCGCCGGCGACGGCCATGCTCAAAAACATCGAGCGGCCGATCTCGATGCCTGCCGTGCGGGCCGCATCCGGGCTGGCGCCGACCGTTCGGAACTCGAAGCCGATCTTGGTGTGAAACAACAGCCAATAGATCAGGCCGGTGACCAGTACCGCCAGAAAGATCCCGGCATTGAGCCGGTAATGCGGCTCAATCCAATCGAGGATCGAAGGCAGCGTCGCACTGGCGAGCACATCCTGGGAAATCGGATCGTTGCGGCCGGCCTTCTGGATCGGCGGATTGGTCAAGAGGAAGTCCACCAGCCGCAGGGCGATGAAATTCAGCATGATGGTCGTGATGACTTCATGCGCCCCGGTCTTGGCTTTGAGTGCCCCTGCGATTCCCGCCCAAAGTCCGCCGGCGACAGCGCCTGCAAGCAATGCCAGCGGCAGATGGATCGCCAGCGGCAGGCCCTTGACGGCAAAGCCGACGAAGACCGCCGCGATGCCGCCCATCAGGAGCTGGCCTTCGGCTCCGATGTTGAAGAGACCGCAGCGAAAGGCAATGGCCACACCAAGCCCTGCGAGGATCAACGGCGTCGCCGCCGTCAGGGTTTCCGAGATGGCATAGAGTGAGCCGAAGGCACCCGTGAGCATGGAGAGATAAGCCAAACCGATCCTGGCAGGACCGATGCCGGTCGCCAGCATGATCAAGGCCCCGGCCACAAATGCCAGAACGACGGAGGCCGCAGTCAGGCCGAGTGTCGCTTTGAGGCTTGCCTGCCTGTCTCGAAACGGGGCCAGCAGGCGATGGCTCGAAAGACCGCTCATGCGGCTGGAGCGCCACCGCCCATCGCCACGCCGACGGCGGCGATGTCGACAGCACCTTCGGCGCTCGAGCCCTCGAACTCCGCCGTGATGCGGCCGTCATACATGACCAGGATGCGGTCGGAGAGCGCCAGGATCTCGTCGAGCTCGGTCGAGATAATGAGGACGGCGACACCGTGATCCCGTGCCTCGACGATCCGTTTGTGGATATATTCGATCGAGCCGACATCGACGCCCCGGGTCGGCTGCGCCGCCAGGAATACGCTGATCGGCCGCGACATGCCGCGGGCGAGGACGACCTTTTGTTGGTTGCCGCCCGACAGCGTGCGGGCGGGCGCGAACACCGACGATGTCCGGACATCGAAATCCTCGGCCCGCTCGCAGGCCGCGATATTGGCATGGTCCCAGCGCAACATCGGGCCCCAGGAAAACTGGGGCTCGTAATAGCAATCCAGGACCATGTTCTCGGTGATCATGAAAGGCGGGACGATGCCGAAACGCTGCCGGTCCTCGGGAACATGGGCGAGGCCGAGCTTGTGGCGTTGCCGCGGGCTCATCGAGGTGACGTCTTTCTCAGCCATCAGGACCCGACCGGATGTCACCTCCCGCAACCCGGCAATGACTTCGATCAGCTCTGTCTGGCCGTTGCCCTGGACCCCGGCAATGCCGACGATCTCGCCGGCTCGGACCTCAAAACCGATCCGGTCGAGCAACAGCTCGCCCTTCGGTTCCCTGACACTCACGTCTTCGAGACGAAGCGCCGGCTGCTTGGGTGCAGCAATACTACGTGCCGCCGTGAGCTCGACCGGCCGACCGACCATCAGAGCCGCCAGCTCGCGCGTGTCGGCGGTTTTCGGGTCGGCGTGGCCGACCAGCTTGCCAAGCCGAAGCACGTCGATCCGGTCGGCAAGTTCGAGGACCTCGCGAAGCTTGTGGGTGATGAAGAGGATGGCCTTGCCCTGTTCGCGCATGGTGCGAACGATGGTGAAGAACTCATCGACTTCCTGGGGTGTTAGGACCGCCGTCGGCTCGTCGAAAATCAGCACTTCGGCGTTGCGGTAGAGGATCTTGACGATCTCGACCCGCTGCTGCACGCCGACCGGCAGATCCTCGACCACGGCGTCGGGATTGATCGAGAGGCCGAACTGCCGGCTGATCGCCTCGACCCTTTGACGCGCCGATTTGAGATCGAGCCGGTCGAGGCCGCGCACGGGCTCCTCGCCGAGGACGACGTTCTCCGCCACCGTGAACACCGGCACCAGCATGAAGTGTTGATGCACCATGCCGATGCCGGCCTTGATCGCGTCCTTGGGGCTGTCGAAGGTGACCGGCTTGCCGTCGATCTTGATGACACCCTCATCGGCCCGGCTGAGACCGTAGAGGATATTCATCAAGGTGGTCTTGCCGGCGCCGTTCTCGCCCAGGAGGCAGACAATCTCGCCCGAGCGCAGCGTCAGATCGATCCGGTCGTTGGCGGTGAACGAACCGAATCTCTTGGTGATGCCCTCAAGTTCGACCAGCAAGAATAATGGCCGCCGCTACTCTATGCGCCTCGCGCTGCTAGCCGCCGACCGAAACTTCGCCGCTCATGATTTTGGCGCGGAGATCCTCGATCGCGGCCTTGAGCTCGGCCGGTACGGCATCCTCGAAGGCATGGAGCGGAGCGAGGTCGACGCCGCCATTCTCGAGCGTGCCGCGCAACTCCCCACCCTCGAATGTGCCCTCCAGGGCCGCCTCGATGGCTTCGAAGGTCGTCACATCCATGCGCTTCATGATCGAGGTCAGATAGACATGCTGGTTTTCGGGATCGGTGAGGTAGAGATCGGCGTCGACGCCGATGATCTTGAGCTGGTCCTGACCGAGCTCATCGGCGAGTGCTGCCGAACCCAGGCCGACCGTGCCGGCAACCGGCAGGACGATATCCGCACCTTCGTCATAGAGGTTCTGGGCAAAGGTCCGGCCGTCGTCGAGGCTGTCGAAATTATTAGTGAAGAGGCCCTCCTGGGTGTCGGGATCCCAGCCCAAGACCGTAACCTCGCCGCCATTGACCTCATTGTGATGGCGCACGCCATGCACGAAACCGTCCATAAAAATTGTCACAGGCGGAATGTTGATACCGCCGAAGGTGCCGAGGATGCCGGTCTCGGACATGCCGGCCGCCAAATAGCCCGCCAGGAACGCGGCCTCGTCGGTGGCGAAGGTCTGGCTCAGTACATTCTCGATCGGGGGATCGTAGGAATAATCGACGATCGAGAATTTCTGCTCGGGGTGGCTCTCGGCGAATTGCTCCGTCGCGTCGCCGAGGAGAAATCCGACGGTGATGATCAGGCCGCAATCGCCGTTGACCAGAGAGCCGAGATTGGGCTCGTAATCGGTTTCCGACTGCGATTCGAGGAAGCGGCCCTCGATGCCGAGTTCCGTCTCCGCGTCCTGGACACCCCGCCAGGCAGTCTCATTGAAGCTCTTGTCGTCGATGCCGCCGGTATCGGTGACCTGGCATGCGGTGAAATCGGCTTGCGCCATGGCCGGGCCGGTGCCGAGAACGGCGGCGCCGAAGCCCCATGCGGCGAGGGCCGTGAACGTCAGCGTGGTCAGTTTTTTCTCCATGAGCGCAATCCTTTCAAACCGTTGCCTCAATTTCGTCATACCGTAAGCTTGGTTCATTGTGTTGCATGGTTCAGAGTTACGTCAACGCGGCTTTTGCACGAGATCGCGTGATCCGCTGTTTTGGAGCATGCCTGCCGCCGAATCGACGAAACGGAGATGACAGCCGATCGCTAGCGTCAACGATAACGAAGGCCGGGCACTGGTTCGCCGGGCGGCGATCGCCAGCCTCACTCTCGCGATCGTTCTCTCGGTACTCAAGCTGACAGCCGGACTGGTATCCGGCTCGATCGCTATGCTGGCGTCACTGGCCGACAGCCTCGCCGACCTGGTCGGGGCCGCCGTGACCTTCATCTCGGTCCGGATCAGCCAGCGGCCCGCCGATGCCAGCCATCGCTTCGGCCACGGCAAGGTCGAGGCGCTCAGCGCCCTGGTCCAGGCCTCGATCGTCACCGGCTCGGCTGTGTTCATCATGATCGACGCCATCACCCGCTTCGGTACCGACCGGACCGTCGACGCCGCACCGTTCGCCCTTGCCGTCATGATCTTTTCGACCGGCATGACCTTGGCGCTGATCGCTTTTCAAAAGCGTGTCATCGAGCGGGCAGGCTCGCAGGCGATCGCGGCGGATCGGATGCACTATGCCGCGGACTTCACGGTCAATCTCGGCGTCATCACCGCCCTTGTCGGCGCCTGGATCTTCCATGTCTATTGGCTCGATTCCGTGATCGCGGTGGCGATCGGTATCTATCTCGTGACGCAAGCCTACCTGATTGCCCGGGAGGCGATCGACACCTTGATGGACAAGGAACTCTCGGCAGAGGACCGGGCCCGGATCGAAGCCCTGGTGCGGGCCGAGCCGGGAGTCGACAACACGCACGATCTGCGGACACGGACCGCCTCCGGCGTCATCTTCATCGAGCTGCACGTCGAGATCGAAGGCAGAATGCCGCTTGAGGCTGTCCACGACGTCACCGACCGGATCGAAAACGTCCTCGAAAAGGCGTTTCCGTCTGCCGAAATCATGCTCCATCCGGAGCCGACCGGCCTCGACGACACCCGCCTCGACGACCGCATCGCCATCGTCGAGCAACAACGAAGGTAAAGGCACGGCCTCCGAAATACCTTGATCCCGCTGCTCAGGAAGGGCCTCGCTGCAAACCGTCCAGTAAGCCTGACATCGCCCTCGCCCCCGCCCGTTAGCTCAATCCCACCGGCCTAACGATGCCAGATTGGCCGACGAAACCCCCGCCGACGCCAAAAAAACGCACCCACTCACGCCGCCGCGACAGCCTGATGCCGGTCCGGCCGGGCCTGTAGGGTGAGGATGGACGCCATCCACACACTCCTGCGGTCTATTCACTTGTCAAAAGAGCAAATCGAGTACCGGTCTCGATGGGCCTGATCGTAAGGGTGGAAGGTTAAAAAAGGTTGAAGATGCGACGAGTGCGGGCGGAAATGAAATATTGAAGTTATAGGATTTTTGACCTATAATTATGCACGTCCAACTCTGTGGGATTTGTGATGACTATCGATGCAACGGAAATGCAAGCACCCAGGAAACGCGGCCCCAACACCCCTGAAGGCAAGGCCCGTTCTTCGATGAATGCGTTGAAGCATGGGTTGCGCGCGGAGAAGTTTCGGTTGTTGCCGGAGGAGACGGTTGAGGAGTTCGAGGCGTTTGCGGAGGAGGTCAGGAAGGATTTAAGGCCTAGGTGTGCGATGGAGCGGCAGTTTGTCGAGGCGATCGTGATTGCGTTCTGGCGTGAGACGCGGGCGGACCGGATGGAGGCGGACGTGATGTCCGACATGCCGCCGACGAGCCCGGACCGGGTGCATGGCAGCAATCTCGTCAACAAACCGGAGAATCGCGCCTCGCTCGCCACCATGCTGCGCTATCGCGGTCAGGTGTCGATGGATCTCAAGCGGGCGCTTGCCAATCTCGCGGCTTATCGGAGGGGTCGGGGTTCGGCGCCTGAGGAAGATTGCCCCAATCAATCATTAGTTGGCGATTTCGCCCCCATCTCGGAGCCCGCAAACGAGAATTACACGAACGATTTCCCGCCCGCCGCCAAGGCCGCTGATGAAAATTACACAAACGAATTAGCCGTCAGCGAGTCCAGCGCTCTATCGGCCTCACCCACACCCGAACCACCATGTCCGGGAGAGCCCGAGAGGGGCGGGTCGCCCCTTTCGGAGACCTTTCCTACAGCAAAATGCACGAACGATTTATCGCCTGCGCCTAAGCCCGCACCGCAGCGACCGGTTGTGCATCGCAAGGAGAAGGTGCCGTTGCATCATCGGCGGTGGTGGTGAGACTGGATCGCTCGGGGATGCCGTTTTCGGTGGCTGAATTCGCTGCTGCCCAGTAAGCTCGTTTCGATCTCGAAGAGGGAGTTCAGGGCATGAGCGAAGAATTGCCGTCTCGCGACGATCTTGAGGATGCTGTCCGGACATTGGCGCCGGTCGTGCGGGA
>JBGSYN010000036.1:0-31435 GCA_041750975.1 Geminicoccaceae bacterium
CGAGCTCTTTCGCGTCGGCCCCCTCGCGGAGGACGGCCGCGAGGATCCTGAGAAAATCGGCTTTGTCCTCGTTGACGTGCATGAGCGAGGGCATGTCGCGCGTTTCCTGCGGCTGCGTGACTATGCCGAAGGCAAAGTGACTGTGCCGTCCCATCTGAGCCTCGATCCACCAGCACCTTTCGGCGTGGACCTCCGCCATCCCTGGGCCGAGACAGTGGCGTTTCCCTTCAATCCGCCGACCGACGCCTTCCACCGCAAAACCGTCCGCAACGATTATCAGATCCAGGCCCTGATCGAGCTCGGCATCAAGGACGTTCGGGTCCCGATCGAAGACTTGGAACGCCCCGAAACAAGGGCGCGCATGGCGGATCTCGGAACCTGTGGGATGCGTTTTACCGCTTTCACGACCGATCTCTCCATCTCGTATCTGGAACGATTGATCCAAGATGCACCTGACGCACTCGCTTCGGTCGAGCTTATCGGGCTGCGGCATGAGCTGATTTCATGCGCCGCCGATTTCTTGCAATCCGCCGGATGCCGTAAGGTCGGGTTGATGCTGAATGAACTGCGCCCCGCCATCTCTGCACCGAACTCGCCGCGTCTCGGCAAACACAGGATCGATCTCGGCCAATCATCGCGCGACCTGCCGAGCGCGGCAGCATTTCTGCGCAAGATAACAAATGGCGAGAAACGAGCGGGCCTGGTGTTCCGTGCGGCGGTCGATGAAGTCGACGATGACATGCTCCAGAAGGTTGCGGCAGACGCTGCGGACCAGGCGGTCGATGTGGCGTTGCATGTGGCCTGGGCCGCCGAAGACATGTCGTCCGCCGCCGCAGACGAAATGCGCTTGATCGCCTTCATCGAACGGCTCTTCGCCTCGCGACAACCCGCACCGGGACTTCGAATCTTTCTCGACACCTTCATGGAGATCGATCGGGGCTATCATGTGCGATCCGGCCTGATCGATCGGCGCGCCAATTTCACCAAGGCCGGGCACACTCTACGTTCGGCTTTGGCCGATCGACGCCAGCACCAGGAGCAGGCAGAAAGCGAAAGAGATTCATGAGGATGGCACCGCCACCCTCATACTCCCGGGGTGCGTTTGGTGATGGTGCCGGGTACGTGCCGACAGGGCGTAGTCAGGATGCCCCGCTACGCTGCCTTGGCGAGGGCGGCGATGGCCTTGCCGATGTGCTCGGGGCTGGGATCGGCGATGCCCTGAAGCTGCGCCATCAACTCGTCGGCCAGGGCGTCGAGACCCGCAGCCGCGGGGTGCCTGGGTTTGTTTGTGTCACGCGGCGGAGTGTCGGTATTCGCGGGCGTTGACGGAACCGGAATGACGTCCCATCCCGCCCCCTCATGGGTCCCCGTATCGTCGGCCTCGATGCCGCGTTCGGCCAGCAGTCGCGCCTGCTCGCGCCCGCTCTGCTCGATCATCTCGGCGAGGAAGCGGTGCTGCTTGGCGCCAAGCCCCATCGGCCCCTCGGCCCGCGGCCGCTCCCGCAACAGCCTCATCAAGCGATCCTCGGCCAGCTTCCGCTCATGATTGAGCCGGCCCCGATACCGCCCCAATGTCGCCAATGTTGGGTATTTCTTCTGGTCGACCGCACCGTCGGGTTCGTTCGTGTCATCCGTCATGACCGCCCGTTCCATCGCCTCCAATTCCAGCCGGTCGAGCCGCCGCAGCTTGATCATCGCCAGCACCAGACTCTCGACGATCTCCGCTTCGAGCCGATCCTGCGGCTCGTAGCGCCGCACATAACCATAGCGAATACCGTCGGCCATGCCGGTTTCCTGCTCGCTCAACACGACATCGGCACTCAAAACCCCATGCCGCACCGCATTCCGCGACGACCGCGCCTTCCCCGCTGCCGTCACCGGCCCTTGTGACTTCGCACCATTGATCTGCGAGACCCGCTGCCGCGCCCGTGAAATTCTCGACATTCTCGTTTCCTCATGACTGCCTTGCTATGTCGGAATATACTCCTTTTCTAGATTTCAATCAAGGGTTGTGTTCTTGAGTGCTACGAGGGCACCCATCGGACCACGCTTAGCCGATCTGGAACATCAGAAAGAAGCTAGTGCATCGGCGCATCCAGACGGTCCAAGTTTGGATGCGCCAAAGCAGCAAGCGCTCAATGGATTAGAGCACCGTTGGCGAAAACGCAGCAGTTCGCTTCTAATGCGTCGGTCCACTAGGACCTAACGGAAAACAAAAAAAGCGTATCATAGGCTATAAGAGCGTATAGCCTACCTTGTCGATGATGTCGCGGCAGGTGAGCTATCAACCGAAAGATTAATGCATTCCGTGGACCTGATTTTCTCTCGACCTTAGGTGCAACAGTTTTAGAGGTGACCGGAGGATACAGGCCACTGCAAGTCTTCTGCAATCAATATACAGTACGATCGAATGATCTCGGGCTCGGGGCTAAATTTTTCAGCCACTCAAGGAATCGTAGAACGTCTTGGTCAACCTTCACGTCTGTCTCAGTCAAAGGTTGGACCAGCGACAGACCTTCAAGGTTAGTGGCCCGAGAAATAGCGACGTAGAGCTGACCTGAAGTGAAGGTGCCGCCCTCTATATCAACGCGGACGTCTTCGATCGTTAAACCTTGAGCCTTGTGGATCGTAAGAGCCCAACCATGCACCAGCGGCAACTGAGTGTAAGATCCCTCCTCTTCTTCATCAATACGTTCAAGCTCGGCGTTCCAAACCTGCCTCGCGTTCTTCCACGTGTAGGGCGACACCGGGAACGCCTCTCCCGTGTCGTAGAAGCGAACAACTACCTCGTCCGGATACATTTCTAGAACGCGACCGCGAGATCCGTTCACCCATCGACCTGATGGATCATTCTTGACCGCCATAACTTCGGCACCTCGTTTGAGGGGCAATTTTTCAGGTACGGGAAGTTGATCGCGCTGGAGGTTAAACTTGCCCTTAGACTTCCCGCAGTACACTATTTCCGTTCCAGGCAATTCGCGGAGGCCATCATCGTTGTAATCTTGTGCTCGTGCTCGCCGAGGCGTTAGTAAGGTTGGAGTTCGATCGCTTCTATGCGACTTAACACAAGTATCATTGATTAGAGCAAGGGCAGATTCTAGATTGTGGCTACGACGTATATTATTCAGTGCTACAATAAAATCAGGATCGGATTGACGATACACTTGGGTTAATTCAAAGCTTTTTAATTCACCGACGTGTTCCCAGACTTTGGCACTGTGCAGATACGGGGATTTGTATCCCAAAGCTTGTAGCAACTCTCGCTGCTCCTCGGTAACAACTGGTGGAAGCTGCAGTGGATCACCCACAAGCATCAGTTGAACACCGCCAAAAGGCTCCTCAGACCCCCGCATTTGCCGAAGCCTTGTATCGATCGCATCGAGGATATCGGGCCGGATCATTGAGAATTCATCGATGACCAATCGCGACATTTCTTGCCAAAGTCTGGCGCGACGGCCTTTGAATCGCTTGAGATTTGCTGGATCGAGGATCTTTGGGGGAAATTGGAAAAATGAGTGAATGGTCTAGCCACCGAGGGTGAGTGCGGCAATTCCCGTTGGCGCTACAGTAATCTGCCTGCCCGCATCCTGCCTCGCCCTCAGGTTGCGAATTAGGTGAGATTTGCCGACGCCGGCACCACCGTAAGTGAGTATCGCGCGAGCGCCTCGTTCCAATGCGGCAATGACCTCATGAACTTCGTCCGAACTCTCATTTGCCGGACTGTCCCTATGCATACCCTCTGTATTGCGTGACGACGGTTTGGCGTCGCCTCGGTTAATGCGAGAGGTGCGCGCCCCTTGAATCTTCTGATCGCCGAATGATGGGCGCTCTAGCCCGATAATCTGATTGGTACTTATGCCGTATTGATGTGAATTGAGCGCCGGTACTACACGTTCATTCTTATCCTGCGGAATACGGTTGCTGGTCCGAATCTTAGGATGTGTATGCGCATTGCTGATCAGGTCTGCGACCTCAGGTGGGACTAGGCTCGAGCCGATTCTGAGAACTTCCGTAGTGCCCGCTTTCACGCGAGGCACAACAAGGCCAGTCGTCTCCGGATGATGAGAGAAGCTGTAAGCGAAACTCGCAACTTCCTTTCTACCTTCAACTGTGTCACCAGAATCCGCCAAGCCGGACGTCGAAATGGGCACACGGGACTTTTGCGGTGGTTCGGTCGGGGTTGAATGAGCTATCATTACCGCGCGGCTTTGGTAACCGATTGGCTGAGTCGGTCGCATCGTGGTCTCTTTAAACACCCTTCGATTGTATACATTTCGGCCCACCAAGGAAAACGTCAGAATTAGGCTGCCGACAATCAACCAAAAAGAAATATCAGGATTGTTCCGCGCATTGCTTCCCGCATTCGGAAAATTAGCCGGATCAACTGATTGCAATGTGTCTTCGAGAATTACAATATTCGATGTGTACGCAACATTGTCTTCAATTTGTTCTGGCGTGCCATCTGTCCCGTTCAGAGTGTTATTATCTGGCACAGTTGTTGTTGTTTCTGTCGAAATTATTGCTGAGGCTTCGATCTTTTCATCGACGAACTGATTGGGAATAACTGAAAGCTCGCCGCTCTCCACGTCTGCTCTCAGGTCCAAAACCTCACCAGTAGTGTCGGGTTGTACGTCCATCTGCTTCGCTGATAACTCCAGAACCCGTGCGGTAAGCACCGTTATTGATATCACATCCAGGCTTCCGGTGACTGGCAGTCCAGCATCTTTCTGAAAGTCTTCAAGTGCTCTGATGGTCATTGGACCAATTCGGCCGTCAACAGGACCAGGGTTGTATCCCAATGCTGCGAGCATCGATTGGGCATTACGTAGGTTTGAATCGGGCAAACAGAGCGCGGCGTCAGCATCCGAGATTGGACCCAGTAGGAACAGTATGGAGAAAAGACGGGCCCACCAAATTACTGTGCCTGGATAAACGGCAAATCGTGACAACGCATATAACCGTTGCAGCTGACCAATACCCCCTTGAACTACATAAGCTAAGCGAGCCGCCTAGGTCAAAAAAAGATCTAGATCTCGAAAAATTGAAAAGCGGGTCCGCGAGAGGCAGTTGCAAAAGGTGCGTTTTTGATTGCTCTTATGGAGAACTCCGGAGTGCCCTGATGAGGCATCGTGGTATGGTTTTCTGCCCGGCGGTAAGGTGATGGTGTCTTGGCACAATGACCGTTTGGGCCTTGAGCAATACCGAGCGGGCGGATCTGGCCGAGCGGTTGCTGACGGCTCGAGGCTGAGCGCTGCCGCTTTCCGGCACTTGCCTCTTAACGATTGAGCAGCGCCCGGAGAGCCTTGATCTCGTCCTCGACGATAGCGTGGCCGGCGCCGGGATAGATTTCGGTCGTGACCGCCGCACCCATGCCTTCGAACACCTCGGCACTGGCGCGCACTCGTGCCAGCGGAATATGCGGATCGCGTTCGTGGCAGCCGAGAAACACGGCTGTGCCCTGCAGACGACCGGAATAGTCGAAGCTTTTGCGGCGATGGCCGTAGAGCGCTGGGTCCGCTTCGCCCGGTGCGTCCTCTGTCCCCACGAGACCACCGGAGAGGCCGATGACGGCCCGGTACGGGACGGCGGTGCGCGCCGCATGTTCGAGCGCGAGGCACGCACCCTGGCTGAATCCCAGAACGACGGTGCGAGCCGGGTCAATGCCTTCTTCGGCCAACGACGCGGCGATATGGGCGACGGCGGCAAGGCCGGAGCTGAGCCCAGGTTCGTTCTCGGCCAGAGGCGCCAGAAAGCTTTGCGGCCACCATGACCGCCCCGCTGCGGCCGGTGCGAGACAGGCGATATCGGGCAGTGCCAGATGGTCGGCCAAGCCGAGCATATCCTCGGGCCCACCACCCCGGCCGTGCAGCAGGATCATCGCCGACCGGGCACGGTGCAGCGGCGGGCCGCTGGTCGCGACGCGGCCTTGCCCATGGGGATCACCGGTCATGCCGCAACGCGGGACTTGGGCAGCCTGATCTGCGGCAAGGTCGATTCGAGTTTCTTGCGCATCGGCTCGTGCCGGTGCGGCAACATCAGGTTCCGACCCAAGGCATCGGCCGGCTCGTCGGTGGCGAAACCCGGCGGATCGGTCGCGATTTCGAACAGAACGCCGCCGGGCTCACGGAAATAGATCGCGTTGAAATACTGCCGGTCGATCTTCGGCGTCACCTGGAACCCCGCATCAACGAGCCGTTCGCGCCACTCGGCCTGGATGTCGTCCGTCTCCGCACGAAAGGCGACGTGGTGGACCGATCCCGCCCCCTGCCGCCCGATCGACTTCGCGTCCGACCGAAGCAGATCGATGACCGATGCACGTCCCTTGCCTGGGGCGATCAAGCGCTGGCGCGTCTCGCCGCCCGCCGAGGTCTCAGGACCTGATTCGTAGCCGAAAATATCCGTCAACAGGCGCGCGGTCGGTGCCGGATCGTCGAGCCAGAGTGTCACCGAATGGAACCCGTCATCGGCGGGCTGATCGGATCCGTCCAAAGCCTGGAGGACGGTATCGGTCTCGATCAGTTCCAGCCGCAGCCCGTCGGGATCGCCAAGCGCTATCATCGGTTCGCCGAACCGCTCGGACGGATTGTCGAAATCGAGTGCTGCCTCGGCCAGCATCATCATCCAGGGCTCGAGCTCGCCCCTGGGCACGGCGTAGGCGACGGCACTGGCCATACCCGGCCCGGCCCGGCCGGGTCCGGCATTGACGAAGGGAAAAAAGGTCAGGATCGATCCGGGCTCGGCCGCACGATTGCCATAGTAGAGATGATAGGTGTCGGGGGCGTCGAAATTGACGGTCTTTTTGACCAGGTACTGGCCCATGACGCCGACGTAGAAATCGACATTTTGTTGCGGCGGCCCGGAGATCGCCGTGACATGGTGCAGTCCGGGGATGGTGTGGGGCATGGCCTGCCTCCTTCGGCAAGATGCAGTGGTGTCAGGAATATTCCGTGCCGCCTGTGGCACGCCGTGGCCGGCCGATCGTTTCGGGAAGCGGAATAAACTCGGCCTCGTCGCCCGGTACCGTATCGAACCGACCCCGGCGCCATTCCTCTTTTGCCGCCTCGATCCGCTCCGGGCGGGATGAGACAAAATTCCACCAGATGTAGCGCGGCCCCTCCATCGGTGCACCGCCAAATAGCATGACCCGGGCATCCGAACTGGCGTGCAACGTGATCGTATCGCCGGGGCGGAGGATAAGGAGCTGGCCGGGCTCGAACTCTTGACCCGAAATCTCGATTAGACCGGAAATGGTATAGAGCGCGCGTTCTTCGTAAACCGGGTCGATCGGCATCGACCGTCCGCCCAGGAGCGCGATGTCGACATAGAGCGTCTCCGATGCGGTGGCGAGGGTCGAGGTCGCGCCCAGAGCCGCTCCGGCGATGATCCGCGCCTCAATTCCGTCGGCCTCGACTATCGGCAACTGCTGCGCCCCATAATGGACGAAAGCGGGGTCCGCTTCCTCGTCTCGCACCGGCAACGCCATCCAGGTCTGCAATCCGAAGAGACGCTGGCCGTTGCGTTTGCGCTCCTCTCCGGTCCGCTCGGAATGGACGATCCCGCGGCCGGCACGCATCCAGTTCACGGCCCCGGGACGGATCGTTTGTTCGGTCCCGAGGCTGTCGCGGTGCAGGATCTCGCCCTCGAAGAGATAGGTCAGGGTCGAAAGGTTGATGTGCGGGTGCGGCCGCACGTCGATGCCTTGATCGGTCAGGAACTCGGCCGGGCCCATCTGGTCGAAAAAGATGAACGGCCCCACCATTTGCCGCTCGGTCGAGGGGAGTGCCCGGCGCACGGTCATTTCGCCGAGATCAACGGCACGCGGCACGATCAGTGTCTCGACGGCGTTGACCGATGCGATATCGCCGAGGACAGGCTCGGGACAGGGGTTCCAGCTCATCTGGTTCTCTCGCTCCAGTCGGTGGCTCTACAACCATGCATTTGGGGATGGGCTTGCCAATGGAAAGGAGTTACCAATTGGATAGTGGGCAGACCTACTCGAGGGTGGCTGCAGTCGATCCTGGGGAGTAGCGACATTGCATCATCCGCCGCTCACTGCGGTCTGCCCCGCCGATCCGCTGCTGCGGGCACTTTGGGGACAGTGGAAAACGCATATCCTCTATCTGCTCGGTGAGAGCGGCCCGACCCGATTCGGCGAAATCCAGCGGCGCCTCGAGGGTATCTCGCCCAAGGTGTTGACCAGCCGCCTGCGTGACCTCGCGGTCGACCGCCTGATCTGGCGCGAACAAACGGCAACGGTCCCGCCGCAGGTGACCTATGGGCTGACGCCGATCGGCCAAGAGATTCATCGGACACTCAAGAGCTTCGATGCCCTGGCGCGACTCTGGGCGGACCAGGATTAATGGCGGCACATCAATCGCCGTTGCCGATCCCGACGGGGCGGGGCACGAGCGGCTGACCGATCGGACAATCAAGCGTTGTCCGATCCCATTGGCCGGCATCAGCGGCCGCCGCATAGGCTGTTTCCAGGAAGCTCAAGAGATCGCCATCAGGGTCGGCACTGCGACGGATCGCTTCGTAGGGCAGCAGGAACTCGCCCAGTTTATCGTCAAACCGGGCGGCTGCCGGTGCGACCGGCCGATCCCGGAAGCCGTCAGGGACGGGATAGGCATAGGCATAGAACATCGCCTCATCCGCGCCATTGCCGCCGGGCCAGAAGCCGGCGGAGGACACTTCGTGGCTGTAGGCCTCGCGCGTGACGGCATCCGGCAGGCTCGGGAACCCGCCGGGGTGGAGCGGAGCGCTGCGACCCGAGAAACGCGTCACCGCCAGATCAAACGATCCCCAGAACAGATGCACGGGCGAGACCTTGCCGAGAAATCCCGTGCGGAACCGTGCGAAGACGCGATTGATCTGAATTAACGCCGCATGGAAACGCACAACGGCTTCCCGATCGTAGGGCCGGCTTCGCGTGTCGTTCGCAAACGCAACCGGGTCGGCCACCTCGTTTGGCGACCCGTGAATTTTGAATGTCCCGCCGACATCGCCGACCGATCGAGCGACGGCAGCCAGGAAGCGGGCAACGCTCATATCGGCCAGTTCGAAGCTCGACCTTCTGCCACCCGACGCCTCGACCACCAAAGCGTGGTCTGAGAAATCCAACGTTACCGTGACCATGGACATGCCGTCGGGGACCGGCCCTGTGGTCAGTCCGCGGGGCGAGACATAGAGCGTCGCATGCCAGGAATGGTTCAGCCAGGGGGTGTGCGACAGGCGATATTTGCCGACAATCTGGGTGCATAGATGCAAGAATGCACAAGTCTCCTGCCAGTCGGCATAGGGAATGGCGGGCCAGATCGAGGTCGTGTTAGGGTCAGGCATTGAAGCTTCCTCGGCTTGGTGAGGCGGGCGTGGTGAGGCGGGCTTGGGCTGTTTGCTCGATGGCAAGGCTACCCGCGAAACCGTAGCTCAACAGGCACCGTTTTGCTACGGCGCCATCCCGATGGCGTTGGGCGGCGATTGAGGGTGTAGTCAGCAGTGACCGACGACAACGACACCAGGCAGTTCGCCGAGGTTCGGCATCTCTATGGGGAAACCACGGCGGCTTATGCCCGGTCGTTTGCGGAGCCTTTGGCCCGCGCGTTCTCGGCGGTGCGGCGAGAGGACTTTTTGCCGGCGGGCCCGTGGCGGATCTTTATCCCTTCGGCGGACGGCAACACCTATGTGGCGACACCGAGCGCCGATCCCATCCATCTCTATCAGAATGTGCCGATTGCGCTCGACGCGGATGAAGGGATCAATAATGGCGAACCGGGCCTCCATGCCGCCTGGCTCGGGGCCGTAGCGCCGCGCCCGGGCGAGACGGTCCTGCATATCGGCGCGGGTCGGGGCTATTATTCTGCGATATTGTCGAGCCTCGTCGCGCCTGGCGGCAAGCTGACGGCATTTGAAATTCACGAGGAACTTGGTGCCGCGGCACGCGAGCATCTCGCCTCTTTCAATAATGTGGCGGTCGTGGTCGGCGATGCGGTGACATCAGCGCTACAGCCGGCGGATGTTATTTACGTCAATGCCGGCGTTGCCGCCCCGCCCCTCGCTTGGCTGGAAGCCCTGCAGCCGGGCGGAAGACTGATCTTCCCCTCGCGGCCCGCGGAGGAAGTGGGCGTGGCCCTTCTTGTCACCCGCCAATCCGCCGGTTACGAGGTTCGCGCACGGGCTCCCGCTTGGTTCATCCCCTGCATCGGGGCGTCGGCCCCCGAGACCATCGGGCAGCCCCCGGACTGGACGGATGTCCGGCGAACCAAGTCGGTTCGCCGGACCACTTCAGAGAAACCCGACGCGACCGCGACGGCAGTCTACGAAGATCTATGGTTCTCATCGAAGCCTGTCGCCACTGGGGTTTCGGGCATGGATCGCTCTTGAACCGCAATTTTGGCTACATCGCATCCGGTGGGGATGAACGATCTTGCGACCATCCCCACCGATTCGGCCAAGGCTATGCCGCAGCTTTGAGTACGACTTCCGTGATGTCGCCGATCGGCTGAAGGCCCAGAGCGAGGCGTCCGGTGAACTGGTGCTGGCGCTTTTCCTGCATGGGGTGGAATTGCACCCCATGGACATCGCGCAGCAGCCGCTCCAGCCCTAGCTTACAATAGAAGCTTGAGCCGCCAACGGTTTCGAGCGCTTTCTCCACCGTCGCCAAAATCGCATTGGCTGCTATCGTTTTGCGCACGATGATGGCATTGGCGGTTTCGACAGTCGGCTCGAATTGCCAGTTGTTGGCGATGGCGACCATGCTTTCCGTGGCCAGGCGTGCGGTCGTCAGTTGGTTGGACAGTTCGCCCATGAGGAAGGGCATGCTGGGATCGGCGGCACGCTTTGTGGCCTGCTTCAGCGCGATCTCGAAAGCTGCCTCGGCAGCGCCGAGATAGGCCGAGAGGACCAGCGGCATGGCGACCGTCAGGATGACATTGAAGGCAGGATGATAGAGGGAGCGCGGCCGCCGGAGGGCAACCGCCTCGTCCGGCACGAAGACCCGCTCGAGGACGACGGTTTCGGAACCCGAAGCCCGCATGCCCAGGGTCTGCCAATCGCCCGCGAGCGACACGCCCTCGCTCTTGAATGGTACGGGAAAGTGCAGCACCTGCCAGCCCTCCTGAGGGTCCTGGTAGGGAGCCGAAGTAACCAATATGTCGCCTTTCGGCGAGCCGCTGGCGAACGGCTTTTTGGCGCTGATCCGGTGGCCGCCCTCGACCTTCTCGACCACGCCGTTCGAATCGAGCCAGTCATTGGCACCCGTGCTCACCAAGACGGCCTCGATGGCGGCAACCCGCTCGAGGAGCTTCTGGCCGGGTTTGCCGTTCCGATAGTTGAAGACGGCTGCGGCGACGAGATGCTGATGCATCGACACCGCGAGGGCGGTCGAACTGCAATAGGGGGCTAACGCGCGCACGAAGGCACAGACCTCGCTATGCAGGGCGCCGCCACCGCCCAACTCCCGCGGCACCATGGCCGAAAAGACTTTCCGGGATTTCAGAAGCTCATAGTGATCGGCGACAAAAGCCGCGTCGGCATCGCGCTCGTCGGCCCCACACGCGAACTGTGGACCCAATTCGCCAACGATAGTGTCAAGATCGATAGCCTCACTCATGACTGACAACTCCTTCTGGCTGCAGTTCTCATCCACGAGTCTTCAACAATCCGATGCCAAGGACAACTTCAACATATGAAGTTGATATGGCCTCGGCTTCCGAGGTATTTTTCGGCTTATGACCGAGTTCAAAGGATACGGGCAGTTCTGCCCGATTTCACGGGCCGCCGAGATTTTGACGGAACGCTGGACTCCGCTTTTGGTTCGCGAACTGCTGTGCGGCAGTGTTCGCTTCAATGACCTCCAGCGCGGAGTTCCGCGGATGTCGTCGGCGCTGCTCTCGAAACGCCTGAAGGAGCTTGAGCATTCCGGGTTGGTCGAGCGCCGGGTGGCGGCCAATGGGCGTACCTCGGAGTATCACCCGACCGAGGCCTGCAGGGAACTTTTTCCTGTGCTAGAATCGATGGGCAACTGGGCACAGCGTTGGGTGCGGGACGATTTGACGGCGGAGGTCAATCTCGATCCGGATCTCTTAATGTGGGACATCCGCCGCAATGTCAGCGCCGATGGCATGTCTCATGACGGTCATTTCGTGGTGGGCTTCGAATATTCGGGCGTGCCCGTCAGCCGGCGCCGATACTGGCTAATCTTCGAACAGAACGAGATCGATCTCTGCGTCAAGGATCCCGGCTTCGAGGTCGACCTCCTGATCTCGTCCCACATCCGCACGATGGTCCGGATCTGGCTTGGCCATGAACAACTCAGGGACGCGCTGCGTGACGGCCATATTTCGATGGACGGGTCGCCTCGCGACATCAAGGAATTTGCTGCCTGGTTTTCGCTCAGTACTTTCGCCGCGGCCGGACGCGAGAACCCGGCACACATCGGGACGCCATGACCCAACTCACCACCATCGCGTTCGATGCCGACGACACGCTTTGGCAGAGCGAGCGGTTCTATCACGTTACGCAGGCGACGTTTGCCGATTTGCTCAAGGACCACGCCGAACCGACGCATCTTGCCGAGCGGTTGCTGGCGGCGGAAAAGCGCAATCTCGGCCATTACGGTTTCGGCATCAAGGGCTTCATCCTGTCCATGGTCGAGACCGCGATCGAGGTGACGGACGGGCGCGTGCCGGCGTCGGTGATCCAGGAGATCTTGGCGACGGGCCGGGAGATGCTGCGCCACCCCGTCGAGTTGCTGCCGGGGGCGAGCGAGACCCTGGAGGCGCTCGCCGGGGACCATCGGATCATGCTGATTACCAAGGGCGATCTCTTCGATCAGGAACGCAAGATCGCGCAGTCCGGCCTCACATCCCGGTTCGATGCCGTTGAAATTGTCAGCGAAAAGGACTCCACGACCTATCGCCGGCTGTTCGAGCGGCATGGTGCGGTTGCCGAGGAGGCGATGATGGTCGGCAATTCATTGCGATCGGACATTTTGCCGATGCTCGATGCAGGCGGCTGGGCGGTTTTTATTCCGCATGACCTCACTTGGTCGATCGAGCATGCGCCGACACCCGAGGACCGCCCGAAGTTCCGGCAACTCGACCATCTGGGCGAGCTTCCGGGATTGATTGCGAGGCTAGGCTAGAGAGCCTTCGCTGTCGCCCGCCCGGATCAGCATGCCGTAAAGGTCGCGCGGATCGTCAGGGTCGGCGACGAGGTCGAGTTCCTCATAGATCCCGGTTTCCTCGAGCTTGGAGCGCACATAGCGCAAAGCCGCGAAATCCTCGACGGCGAAGCCGACGGAATCGAAGAGGGTGATCTGAGCGGCGCTGGAACGCCCGGCGGTGGTACCGGCGATGACCCGCCAGAGCTCGGTCACCGGATGATCCGGTGCGAGTTGCTGGATCTCGCCCTCGACGCGGGTCTGCGGCGGAAATTCGACGAAGATGTCGGAGCGCAGCAGGATGTCCCGGTGCAGCTCCGTCTTGCCGGGGCAGTCGCCGCCGACCGCGTTGATGTGGATGCCGCTGCCGACCATGTTGTCGGTGAGGATCGTCGCGTATTGCTTGTCCGCGGTGGCGGTCGTAATGATCTGGGCCCCCTCGACCGCTGCTTCCGGCGCCGCGCAGATTTCGATCTCGAAGCCTTCGCTGGCAAGATTGCGCCGGCAGCGTTCGCTGGCGGATCGATCGGTATCATAGAGCCGGAGTCGATCGACGCCTAAGAGCGTCTTGAAGGCTATGGCCTGGAATTCCGACTGCGCGCCGTTGCCGATGAGCGCCATGCATCTGGCTCCCGGCGGTGCCAGATATTTCGCGGCCAGGGCGGACATCGCGGCGGTGCGCAGGGCGGTGAGCATGGTCATTTCGGATATCAATAGCGGGTAGCCCGTGCCGACATCGGCCAGCACACCGAAGGCCGTTACTGTCTGACGCCCCTCGCCCGCATTCTTCGGATGGCCGTTGACATATTTGAAGCCGTAGGTCTCGCCGTCGCTGGTCGGCATCAGCTCGATGACGCCCACAGGCGAATGGCTGGCCACGCGCGGCGTCTTGTCGAAATGCTCCCAGCGCCTGAAGTCTTCCTCGATATGGGCGGCAAGGTCTTTGAGGAAGGTCTCGACGCCGATCGCCAGCACCATCTTCATCATGTTCTCGACGCTGACGAACGGCACCAGCGCCAGTGCCGACGCACCCTTGGCCATGCTCAAAAGCTCCTTGTCGGGCGATCCATGACGCGCCGGCCGAAGAGGCTCGCCGAAAGATCGACCATCAGCCGGGCGGTCCGGCCGCGCTCATCGAGGAACGGGTTCAACTCGACCAGATCGAGCGAGGTGACGAGGCCGCTATCGTGCAGCATCTCCATGATCAAATGGGCCTCCCTGAATGTCGCACCTCCCGGCACCGTGGTGCCGACGGCACAAGCGATTTCGGGATCGAGAAAATCGACATCGAGACTGACATGAAGCTTGCCGCCGCGTGAGGCAACGCGCTCGAGAAACGGCCGCAACAACGGCACCACGCCATGCTCGTCGATGGCCCGCATGTCATGCACCTCGATGCCGTTGCCGACCACCAGATCATACTCGCGCTTGTCGATCGAGCGCACGCCGAACAGGCAGACATTGGCCGGGTCCAGTGGTGTTTTCAGGGGCTCACCCAAAAGCTCGTCGAAGCCGGACAGACCACAGGCGAAGGCCAAGGGCGTACCATGGAGATTGCCGCTCTCCGTGGTCTCGAAGGTGTTGAAATCGGCGTGGGCATCGAGCCAGAGGACGAAAAGCTCACCTCCCGTCTCGTGCGCCTGGCGGGCATGGCCGGCGAGCGTGCCAAGGGACAGGCTGTGATCGCCACCGAGATAGACCGGCAACAGAGGCTCCGCCGCCAATGCCCTGGAACGTTCGTAGAGGCTGCGGGTCCATCCGGCGACGGCTCGAAGGTTGCGCAAATGGCCGCGTGCTGCGGCAACGTCTGCCGCATCGTGAGGTGCGAGATCGCCGAGTTCCCGGACCTCATGGCCGATCGCGATGAGCTCCTCGACGATGCCGGCAGTGCGATAGGCCGAGGGACCCATGACACAGCCACGCATCCCCGCACCGGCTTCGAGCGGAACACCGAGCAGGGCTACGGGATTTCTTCTCGGCACAGTCATAGGCTCAACCTGGATCAGCCTCTGTAGACATAGATCGGGCTGGTCCAGGCGCGCGTGCCGTCTTCCTGGGTCAGGCGAATGAAGATCGGGTTGTCGCCCTGGTCGCGGATATCGATCCGGCGGTGCAATTTCATGCCACGGTGCGGGTTTTGATCAGGTAGCCGCAGCACCTTGAGGAAACGCGGTAGATTGTCCGAACGGTCAAACATTTTGTCCTCGAAGCCGATCGTTGCGATCTCGATCCGCTCCATGACCAACGCTGTCTCGATCTCGAGCGAGCCTGCCATGGGATCTTCGAGCCACATATCAAAGCCCGCAAAATTGCCGGTGGTCAGGGAGAGCCAGCGCAGGCCGTCGTCGCCGATCGGCTCCAGCGTCCGGTCGGGATTGAAGAAGTTGATTGGTACCGCGCGCTCGATCCGGTTGCCGCTGATCCGGGCCGAGCCATCCCAGATGACCTGGCGCGACCGGCCGCGATATTGGGCACCTTCCCAGAGAACGCGCACGCGGTTGCCAAGTTCGGTTTCACCATAGGGCCGGATCGTCTCGATCAGTTCCTTGCCGTTGAATATATCGAGCCGCTCGATGGGTGCGGCGGCCACAATATCGATATCGAGTTCGACGGCGCCTTCGGGCAGATGGACGATATCGCCCATGAGTGCCGAGGTCGTGGACTCTCCCTCGACGTCGAAGACTTTCGGATCGAGGTGGTAGAGTGTGGCCGGCTGGCTGAAATGCGCCTCGAGTTCGATCACCATCCGGCCGCCCGGCCCGCCGCTGGTGCCATAATGATGGCGGCGGCGCAGGCATTCGAGGATACCGTCGCGGCTGAGATCATCGGTTAGAAAGCAAGTGAGCCCGCCAATGGCGCCGAACACCGAAACGCCCGGATAGCTGGCGCCCGGCCGGCCCTTATGGCCATCGGAATTGGCGACGATACCGAGGCGATAGCCCTGTTCGAAGGCGTCATGCACCAGCCATTCGAAGCTGCCCCAGGAGGAATGAACCTCGACGGAGGTCTCGAAGCGGCCGTCATGGGCGATGTCGATGTCGGCGTAGCGGCCACCGCAATGGGCCATGACGACGACGTCCCATTCCGCGGCCTCGGCGAAGTCCGCGAAAAGCTCGTTGGCGGTATGGCAGTCCGTCTCGACATCGCTCTGGTCTTCGATCAGCGCGTGGGACGAGCGGCGGATGGTGCGCCCTTCGACCGGAAACATGACGTTGCGGTCGCCGCCCATGCCGGTGTTTCCCGACCACTCGTAGCCGGGGATGCACACGAACTTGCCGGGTTCGTCGAACTCGGCGGTGAGGTCGTTGAGATGCCGCCAGAACTCGCCTGTCATCTGGAAATCGTTGCCCTGATGGCAGGTCGCATCGACGAAAGCACGGTCGCGGGCGAAGGCGAAATATTGCCGGGCCGAGCCGGTTCCGATCGTTTCCTCTGATTGCCCGTGGAGATCGGCCCAATAGTGGCGGAACGGCGAGGCTTCGACGATGCGCAACGGGTTGGCTTCGATTACCACGCCGCCGGTCTCATCGAGCAATTCGATCTTTAGATCGCCCGCCTCGTCGATCCTGAGATCATCGATGATCGACGCGAACTCGCCCTGCTTGAAGGTCACGCGATCCGGCAGGTTGTGGACCTTCATATTGCTGCGAATTGCCAACGAAGCGCTGCATTGATTACTCGGATTGCCCCAGCGGTCTTCGCCCTTGAGCTTCAGGGCAAAGGTCTCGCCGACACGAAGAAGGGTCGGCAGGACGGCGAGATATCGGACCGGTGGCCCCGGGACGATGGCGATCTCGTTCTGGCTCGGCAGGGTCTGAAAATTGAACGTGGCGATCGAGTCGGCCAGAACCCGAAACTCGAAGCTATCCTCGCAATAGGTCTGGATGCGCATGCCGGGCGATCCTCGCGACCGATCGCCGAAGACCACGGTAATGGTGTCGCCCTTTTTGAGGTAGCCACTCATCACCTTGATCGAGATCGTCTTGTCCCAGGGCCGAACATTGCCCTTGACGTCGAAACGATATTCCAAAACGGCGTTGTTCGACGCCATGATCACCGTATAGCCGGGCGCCTTCGGATCACCGAACTGCGGCAAGGTCATGTCAGCAGCGAATCGGAAGCAGATCCGGAGACTGCCGGTATCGTCGATGCCGAACTTGCCGGCGGTGTAGGTCAATGTGAAGGTTTGCCAGGAGCCCGCTTCGAAGGCGCCTCTAGGGCTCAGCTCGGCGTGGCCCAGATGCGCGGGATCGACGGCGTCCCTGACGATCCCGGTGGTATTGGCAGCGCCCGGCCGTGTCAGATCCATTCTCTCTTTTTCCCATCGCTAACGACTAGTCGAGCCGGCCAGCGCATCTTCATAATAAAGCATGACCGTGTGTTTGGCTTCGGCGAAGAACAACCAACGCTCGATGAAGATCGAGATCATGCCACCAAGCAGCGCCAAAATTGCCAGAACGCTCGCAATGACGCCGGGTGACGATAAGATTTGGGCGAGCAATAAGAAGAGACAGGGAATTGCAGCACCGAGAATGAGTGCCAGACGTTTCAATTTGACGCTGTGCTTGCGGCCAACACGAAATCCCATTTCGTCCAGCAAATAATTGGCTTCGCTATGGGGCGGATATAGCGGCCGCAGATTGCCGGCAAGGCCCGTGGCGGATTGGGGTGAACTCAGACCGGCTCCGGCCGCGCCTCGCCAATAGAACAATTTTATGACCCAGGTGACGAGCACGACCGCAATAACCGGCCAGATGATCGTCCGTATGTCCATGCCGGACAATGCCAGGATCGCCATGAGGATCAGCCCGCCCGCCATCAGCCCGAACAGCAGGTAAAGCAACGGCACCAAGGGTTGGTGCCAACTCGGGACTGATCGAAGGCTCGCATAAATCATCGCCGTGCAGAAAATCGTCACGAGCGCACCGATGGCCGAGGCGATCAGCGCCGCCTGGACCAGCCATGGCGTTTCGACCCCCAATCCATAACAAAAAAGCAGGGCCGTAAGAGGGATGAATGTAACCAAAGCCGACACGCCTTCCCGCGAGAGCCAGGAGGAGCGCCATTGGCTCAGCGCCAACCTCGCCCGCGACGGCCGTCGCAAATGCAACAGCGAAGAGGAGAGACCGGCGGCCGCAAAAACGAGTGCTGCAAGGACAATAATCGCACCGACAACCGGCTCGACAACCAAGTCCAAAAACAAGACCGCCAAACAAAAATCGATGACCAGGCCATAGCCGGCGCCGGCCATGACCGTGAAGAAAATAATCGACGGTGCGGGATGCATTTTTTCTTGATCGAGTGCCTGACGTCAGGAGGAAAGAGCGCGGTCGAGCCAGCTGAAAAAGCCTTCGGCCGTCGTGTCGCCCGCAGCCAATTGCTCGGTCATGCGCTCGAGCTGCTTTTTGCGCACCGGCAGATATTTGTTGGTCGGGCGGCAGGCCTGTTCGGGCATCAGGTCATAGCCGCTCCGGGCTGCCACCATCTTCGAGACCGCAGATTGCGGGTCGGCAAGATCGCCGAAATGACGCGCCGAGGTCGGACAGGCGGCAACGCAGGCAGGCTCGCGATCGGCCGGATCGAGCGTTTCGTTGTAGATCCGATCGACACAGAGGGTGCATTTCTTCATCACCCCTTCGAGCGGGTCCATCTCCCGGGCGCCATAGGGACAGGCCCAGGCACACAGCCCGCAGCCCATGCAGGCATCCTCGTTGACCAGGACGATGCCGTCTTCGGGGCGTTTGTAGGAGGCGCCGGTGGGGCAGACCGTGACGCAGGGTGCGTCCTCGCAATGCAGGCAGGATTTCGGAAAATACGCCGTTCTCCCAATCTCACCCTCGCCGGCTGCGGCCTCGAAGCCGTGAATACGATTGAGCCAGGCGCCCGTCTGCTCGGCCTGATAGGGGTTCTTGTCGGAAAGGGGTGCCACAATCCCACCGGTATTCCACTCCTTGCAGGCGACGGCGCAGGCGTGGCAGCCGACACAGGCATCGAGATCGATGACGAGACCGAGCCGCTTCTCAGGCGGCGTGTTGGGAAGGCTGGTCAATGCCCGCTCCTGAATCTCGCGCCGAACCGAAGTTCGTTCGACGGTTTGACCAAGCCTGCATACAGAGGAATATCCGGGAATCTCGGTTCGGGAATAGCTTCCTCCTCGGGCTGTGCCTTCTCGATCTCGACACGAAGATCGTACCAGGCCGCTTGCCCCGTGACCGGATCGGAGTTCGAAGCGGCAGGGCGATCTGATTCCTTGGGTAACAGATCGTCGATGAGATGATTGAGCAGGAAGCCTTTTTTGGCCTCGGACGCATCCTTGGCGAGGTTCCAGGCCCCGCTTCGCTTGCCGATCGCGTTCCAGGTCCAGACGGTGTGCGGATTGACGCCATCGACCAGCTGCACCGGCACCTTGATGCGCCGATGCCGGCTCTTGATCCAGACCCAGTCGCCATCGGCGATGCCTCGGGCCGCGGCGGTGTCATGATGCATGAAAAGCGCATTCTGCCCGTGGATCTGCCGTAACCAGGCGTTCTGCGAGCCCCAGCTATGGTACATCGCCATCGGCCGTTGCGTTATGGCATGGAGCGGATAGTCGTCCTGCCGGCTGTACGTTTCCTCGATGGGCGCGTACCAGAACGGCAGCGGGTCGAAATAGGTCTCGATGCGGCCGCGCTCGGCTGCGGGCGGGACAGTGTTGCCGTGGCCCTGGGCGGCAAGACGAAAGCGTTGCAGCTCCTCACTATAAAGGTTCATCGTGATGGGTGCCGTCGAGCCGACGAAACTCATTTCCTTGGCATAGCTGAGATAATCACGATTGGCGTGCCGGAGATAGCGCGCCGACGGCGGCAGTTCCTCCCGCCAGAAACATCCGTTCTCGATGTAGCGGTCGATCTGATCGGGGTTGGGCTTGCCCTTGCCGCGCTGCGTGCCTTCCCCACCCCGCCAACCCGCAAGGCTGCCGACGCCAGGCTGTCGCTGATGGTTGGTGATGTAGTCGCGGTAGCCACCCGGATAGAGCGACTTGCCGTCGCCCGTGATCATGCCCTCGAGGCCGAGTCGGGCGCCGAGATCCAACAGCACATCCTGGAACGGCCGGACATCGCGGTCGGGTGCCAGTACCGGACGGCGGATCGCGTCTGCCGGGGCGTGGGCATCACTGATCGGCCGGTCGAGCAGGGAGATGCAGTCCCAGCGCTCGAGAAAGGTGGTGTCCGGCAGGACCAGATCGGCATAGGCGACCATCTCCGAGGCGAAGGCGTCGCTATAGATGATGCGGGGAATCTTGTACTCGCCGGTGCGCACATCCTTGTCGGTCAGCATGGCGATGGTATCGGTCGTGTTCATGGCCGAATTCCAGGCCATGTTCGCCATGTACATCAAGAGCGTGTCGATCGGATAGGGATCGCGCGCCCAGGCATTGGTGATCACCGCATGCATCATGCCGTGGGCGGCGAGGGGTGCGGCCCAGGAAAAAGCCCGATCGAGACGCGCGGGCGAGCCCTGCTCGTCGACCAGCAAATGCTCGGGCCAGGTCGGAAAGCCCAGATGCGGTCCCGGCAGCGGCATGTTGCGCGAGACCTGCTCCGAAATGCCGGTCGGGCGCGGCAGCGAGCTCAGGGATTTGGGATAAGGCGGCTTGTGCAGGTAGCCGCCCGGAACATCGATGCTACCCAGCAGCAATTGCAGGAGGTGGATCGCCCGGCAGGTATGAAAGCCGTTGGAATGGGCGGAAATACCACGCATCGCATGAACACTGACGGGACGGCCCACCACTTGCTCATGCTGGCGGCCCCAGGCGTCGGTCCAGGGAATGTCGAGCACCACTTCCTGCTCGAAGGCGGCATGGGCCATCTCGGCGGCGAGGCTCTTGATGACGGGGGCGTCGATGCCGATCTCGGCTGCGACAGTCTCCGGCGCGTAGCACGGATCGAGATAGCGCCGCACCAGAAGCTCGAAGCTCGGCCGGACCTTGCGGCCATCCTCAAGCATGAAATTGCCATGAAGGGCGGGGCGATCGACCGGCTTGCCACTCGAGACGATGGCCTCGCTCTCAAGGTCGAAGACCAGCGGATAGCCCAGCGGGTTACGCGCGAAGAGGCCGTCATCCTCGGTGCCGGGAGCGTCGATCACCAGCCACGGCGCATTAGTATAGCGCGCGAGGTAGTCGACATCGATCTTGCGCGTGCGCAGCAATTCATGGACGAGGGAAAGCACGAACAGCCCATCGCGACCCGGGCGAATGCCGACCCACTGATCGGCGACGGCCGAATAACCGGTGCGCACTGGGTTCACCGACACGAATTTCGCGCCGCGCTGCTTGAGTTTGCCGATGCCGATCTTGATCGGGTTCGAGCTATGGTCCTCGGCGACGCCGAGCATCATGAAGAACTTGGTACGATCCCAGTCCGGCTCGCTGAACTCCCAGAAGGAGCTGCCGACGGTGTAGATCCCGGCGACCGCCATATTGACCGAACAGAACCCGCCATGCGCCGCATAATTGGGGGTGCCGAACTGCTTGGCCCACCAGCCGGTCAGGGCCTGGCTCTGGTCCCTGCCGGTGAAGAAGGCGAGTTGGCGCGGGTCGGTGGCGCGCACCCGCGCCAGCCAGCCGGTGGCGACATCGAGTGCTTCATCCCACTCGATCTCCTTGAACTCGCCCGAGCCACGCTCGCCGACCCGCCGCAAGGGCTTGTTCAGCCGCGCCGGGGAATATTGCTGCATGATGCCGGCCGAGCCTTTGGCACACAGCTTGCCCTTGTTGACCGGGTGGTCCTTGTTGCCCTCGATGTAGCGGATCGTGCCGTCCTTGAGATGCACCTTAATCCCGCAACGGCAGGCACACATGTAGCAGGTCGTGGTCTTGACGGTGTCGCCCGTGGGCTCGTTCAGGGCTAAATCCATGGGCAGGCTGATCCGGTCTCGACGAGGTTGTGGGCGCAGCGGCAGATCCCGTCTGCGGGCAAACCTACACCGGGACGCGCCTCCCTGCCATGCCCTCAGCCGACAAAATCGTCAAAAGCCGAGCGAGCGCTGGATCGCCTTGCCGAGATGGGCTTCAAGCGCCGCTTCCGCCGCCTCCGGATCGCGCGCCAGGCAAGCGTCGATCACGGTGAGATGCTCCTGCATGGTCCGGGCGATACCGGCAGCCGAGAGATGGCCGATCTCAACGCCGCGCACCAACCGGATGATGTCATAGGACCAGCGATAAGCCCTCGTCAGCATCGGGTTCTCGATGAAGTCGATAACCAGATAGTGGAACTTTTCGTCGAGCAGGCGGAAGGTTTCGATCAGGTCCGGTGTCGTCTCGGCACCTGTGCTCCGTGCCAGAAGTTCCTCATGCTCGGTCCGGACCGCCTGCAGACGGGGCTTATCCATGGCTTCGGCGACCTTGCGGATGGCCGGACGCTCGAGTATCTCGCGCAGCTGAAACGCGCAGCGAACGCGGGATATATCCGGGCGCACGATGCGAATGCCGGAGCGCGGCAGGATCTGAATGATCTCCTCGGCCGCCAGCACCTGGAGGGCCTCGCGCAAGGGGCCGACCGGAATGCCGGTGATCCTGACGAGATCGGCCTGCGAGACGGTAGTACCGGTGGCAATTCGCTTGGCGAACAAAGCCTCCTTGAACCGGTCGTAGGCGATCTGATTCAGCTTTCTCGCAGGTTCGATCGTTTCTACTTCAAGGGCCAGAGCACTTTCGACCATCATTGCCGTTCCATCGTCACCAATCTCAAGCTTGCTCCAAGATCATCCATGATTTATCTATAGATCAAAATAATATTTCACACTACCGCTTTGAACCGTCAATCCATAGCATCTCGCATCATTGGGGAGGTAGGCTCATGTCAGCCATTCAGCAGTTCGAGTTCCAGACCTTCGAGTATGAACTTGACGGCCTCTCGGTCGACGAAAGTGCGAACACTGTATTCACGCCCGGCGGCAAGGTGGCGCGCACGGGTTGGGCGGTCACGGTGCGCGATAGCGAGGGGGTCACGGGCTCATTCGTACAGGCGAACTGCGATCCGGCGATGCTGGCCCAGGCGAAGCAATTGGCGAAGCATTTCGTCGGCCGCGACGCCGATGCCCGCGAGCAGATGTATGACGATGCCAAAAGGATCATGCGCAAGCTCTGGGCGTTCGGCTATTGCGCCATCGACATCGCACTTTGGGACCTGGCGGGACGCCGCTACGGTGTGCCGATCAGCCGGCTCTTGGGCGGGTTTCGAACCAAGCTCCCGACCTATGCCAGCACGTTCCATGGCGACCGCAATGGCGGGCTTTCCAGCAAGGAGGCTTTTGCCGACTACGCCGAGCACTGCTACGAACTCGGTTTCCGCGCCTTCAAGATCCATGGCTGGACCGCGGGCGACCGGCGTGAGGAGGCCGCTAATGTCCGCCATATGGGCAAGACGGTCGGCGACCGCATGGATCTGATGCTGGATCTTGCCTGCGAGCTGAAAACCTTCGGCGACGCGCTCTATGTCGGCCGCGCCTGCGACGATGCCGGCTTCTTCTGGTACGAAGATCCGTTCCGGGACGGCGGCTATTCGCGCCACGTTCATCGAAAGCTCCGCCAATTGCTCAAGACTCCGCTTCTGATGGGCGAGCATGTCCGAGGCCTGGAGGCGAAAGCCGATGTCATCGAGGCCGAGGCCACCGATTTCATCCGCGCCAACCCGACCCTGGATATGGGTATCACGGGTGTGATGAAGATCGCGCACCTCGCCGAAGCCCACGGCCTCGATGTCGAGCTGCACGGCTGTGGCCCGGCGCAGCGCCAATGCATGGCAGCGATCCGCAACGCCAATTACTACGAGCTCACGCTTTGCGCGCCGGGCGTCGGCAATCCGCAGCCGCCGATCTATGCCTGCGACTACAACGAGGATCCCGAACAGGTCGCCGCCGACGGCACCTTCCCGGTGCCCTCGAAGCCCGGCCTCGGCGTCGAGTTCGATTGGGATTTCATCAACCGCAACGCCATCAGCCGGACCGTGATCGGCAAGGACAGCTAGAACCGGAATTCGCCTGAACGATCAGAAGATCTCGATCAGTCCGGCATCGAACAAATCCTGCCACAGGGCGTCGTCGATCGGGGTCCGCAGTGCCGCCAGGTTCTGCTCGACTTCTTTGGGCGATCTCATGCCGGTGAGGACGGAGGTCACGCCCGGATGACGCAGCGGATATTGCAGGGCGGCCGCGATCAACGGCACACCATGCCTGGCGGTCAGGGCCTGCAACTGATCGCGTTTAGCGATCTGAGGCTCGGGGGCAGGCGCGTAATTCCAGGTGCTGCCGCCCGCCAAGAGGCCGGAATTGAAGGGTGCCGCCGCCACGAAGCCAATGCCCCGCGCCTGGCATTGGGACAAAAGCGGAGCAATCCGCTCCTGCTCGAGCAGCGTGAAGCGGCCGGCCAGCAGGAAGCAGTCCCAAGCCCCGGCGTCGAGCGCGATCTCGAGCGTCTCGGTGCGATTGGTGCCGATACCGATGGCCGCGACCATCCCCTCGGCCTTGAGTGCTGCAAGCTCCTGGTTGGCGGACGTCAAGAGCGCCAGCAATTCCTTGGGCTCACTCGTGATCTTGTCCGGATCGTGGGCCAGGAGGATCTCCGCCCGCCGTCCGCCCAGCCGTTCGATGCTGGCATCGAACGAGGCACGCAGGCCGGCCGGTGAATAGTCCCGAAACATCACGCGCCGGGCTTGGACGGGCGTCGCCTCGCCGATCTCTTGCGGGGCCTTCGGCGCCAACCTGCAGCCCGTCTTCGTCGACAACACCAGCGGCGAGCGCGTCGTCGCCAGCCAGCGCCCAAGGCGATCCTCGGCGACCCCGGAACCATAAAGCGGGGCGGTGTCGAAATGGGTGATGCCGGCCTCGGCGGCCACCCTCAGCGTCGCCTGGGCCAGCGCTTCGTCGGCACCCGGCATGCCGCCAAGGGGTGCCGAACCGAAACCCAGCACACTCAAACTCAGACCTGTGGCACCTAGTGATCGGTGGGCAAGCATATTCATCCAGCATGTCCCCTTGTTGCAAGATTGATAATTGACAACAGCGCTCTAATCTATCAACAACGTTCTTTAATCAATCAAGTTAAGTCGGAACACGCGGGAGGTTCTCCATGGCTGAGAAAACCATGCCAAAGCTGCTGATCGATCGGGCTCTATCCCTGGCCGGCTTCATGGCGACGGCCGCTCTGGTTATCGCCGCCTCCTCGCCGACCAGCGCCGCCGACGTCGTGCTCAAGGTCTGGGACTTCAAATCGGCCGACCCCGTCGTGCGCCCCTACATCGATCACGTCGTCGAGGGCTTTGAGGCGCAGCATCCGGGCGTCACGGTCGAGCATGTCATGCAGCCTCACGATCAGTACTATTCGATCCTCGGCACGGCGATCGGTGCGAAATCCGGTCCCGATATCGTCCTCATTCATGGCGGTACCAACGGCAAGGAACGCGCCGACGCCTTCGTCCCGCTCGACGACAAGATCGACGAACTCCAGGCCGCGCTGGTCGGCTGGGACGCCTTTATGGTCGAAGGCAAGACCTTCGCCGTCCCCATCACCCTGCAGGGCTTCGCCCTCTATTACAACAAAGCGCTTTATCTTGAGGCCGGCCTCGATCCTGACGATCCGCCGCAGACCTGGGCGGAGCTGGTCGACGTCTGCGATGCCGTGATGAGCGAGACTTCGGCGAATTGCTTTACCATGGGCGACAAGGAGGGCTTCGGCGTCACCTGGTTGCTCAATGTGCTGGGCGCCGATCTCTTCAGCCCCGAGGAGCTGGCCCAATTCGAACTGGGGGAGCTGCCTTGGACCGACCCACGCCTCGTTGAAATATTCGAACGGGTCGAAGACGCCAATGAGCGCGGCTGGTTCGGCAAGGGATCGAACTCGACCGCGATGTTCCCGGATTCCTTCGAGGTCTTCATGCGCGGCGATGCGGCCAATGTCCTCGGTCTGGTCTCCGACACCGCCAACTGGGCCCAGTTTGAGGACTTCCTCGGCCAGAATCAGGTCGGCACAGCCATGTTCGTCTCACTCAAGGATTCCCCGGCCCAGGCCACCATGCAGCGCTTTCCGGTCCAAGGCGGCATCGGTTTTGCGATGACGAACTGGAGCCAGAACCAGGATCTCGCCCTCGATTATGTCCGATTCCTGTCGCAACCGGAGAATCTTCGCATCTTCTTCGAGAGTGCGGGCGCCATCGTCTCGGACAAGAATTTCGATCAAAGCGAGGTGGAGTCACCGGGAGCACAGAAGATTTTCGAGTGGATCGGCTGTTGCGGCACGCTGCCGATGAGCGCGCTCACCACCGTCGATGGCTACGCGGAACTCAAGCGCCAGGGCCAATTGCTCTTGAACGGGGAAACCACCCCCACCGCAATGGTCGAGGCTTTGCAGGTGACGGCCGCCCAAAACTAACCGACGCTGTTCCATTCAACAGGCAAGCTCAGGGAAACACAGGCATGAAACTCAACCTATCGCTGGCCCTTTTGGGAATGACGGCACTGGCCACGGCGGCGCAAGCCCAGACGATCACTGTCTGGGATTTCAAATCGGGCGATCCGGTGGTCCGGACCTACCTCGATTCGGTTGAGACCGCCTTTGAAGCGGCCCATCCGGGTGTCGACATCAAGCATGTGCCGCAACCACACGATCAATATTATAACGTCCTCAGCACGGCGATCAGCGCCGACAGCGGACCGGATATCGCCATTCTGCATGGCGGCACCCCGACGCGATCGCGGTCTAATGCCTTCATTCCTCTGAACGAAGAGGTCGAAGATATCGTGGACAAGCTTGCCGGCTGGGATGCGTTCAGTGCCGATGACGGCACCATCGTCGCCGTCCCCCTGACGCTCCAGGGCTATGCCATCTATTACAACAAGGAACTCTACAAGGAGGCGGGGCTCGATCCCGAGAACCCGCCCCAGACCTGGGAAGAACTCGAGACCGTTTGCGCTGCCATCCTCGAGCGGACCGACGCCGATTGCTTCGTGGTCGGCAACAAATCATCGACCCAGATCGGCACCTATGTCGCCGGTTTCGCCGTCGGTTTCTGGACCGAAGAGGACCGTCGGCGTTTCATCGCCGGCGAGATGGATTGGACCGAGCCGCAGCTGACCCGATTGATCGAACTTTGGGAGCATTTTGCGCGCGAGGGCTGGTTCAAGAAGGGTGCCAATTCCCTCGAGACGTACACCGATGCGGTCAACGAGTTCATGCGCGGCACCGCGGCCCATGATTTCGGCCTGATCTCCGATACCGCAAATTGGCGCCAGTTCGAGGATTTCATGGGGCCGGAAAATGTCGGCGTGATGCTGCCGGTGGCGATCGGCGTCGACCCCGAGACGCAAACCGACCGTCTTCCGGCTGGCGGCGGCATCGGCTATGCCGTGACCCGCTGGACCCCGCACCAAGAACTCGCCGCGGCGTATCTCCACGAGCTGGTCAAGCCCGAGCATATGAAGGTGTTTTTCGAAACCGCCGGGGCCATCGTCAGCAACAAGAATGTCGATGTCGCGGCCACCAACTCGCCCGGTGCGAAGAAAATCCTGGCCTGGCTCGATTGCTGCCTCGAGGAGCAGCATCCGAGCGCCTTCATGAACGCGGAGGAGCAAGGGGAGATGCGGCGTCAAGGTCACCTGCTGATAAGTGGCGATGTTACCTCCGAGGAGGCTGTTGCGTCGATCCAAAGCGTCAGGGAAACTGCCCAGTCGCAAACGAATCAATAGAACCAGGGACGAAGGTCGGTTTCTGGCCCACGGCATTCCCCCAAATTGTCAGGACTTTCTTGGCCAGGGACGCCTCGAACTAGCCGCCTTTATTCAAAGTCACCAACGAATGTCAGGGATATATAAAGATGAAGCGCAACCTGTTGCTCGCATTGGTAGGAATGACCGGCTTCGCGACTGCCGCCCACTCCCTGACGATCACCGTTTGGGATTTCAAATCGGGCGATCCTGTGGTTCGGGCCTACATCGACGAGGTCGAGAAGGCCTTCGAGGCGGCCCATCCGGGTGTCGATATCAAGCATGTGTTCCAGCCCCACGATCCCTATTACAACATCCTCGGGACGGCGATCAGCGCCGAGACCGGCCCTGATATCGCGATGTTGCATGGCGGCACCCAGACACGGGCCCGAGCCAACGCCTTTGTCCCGCTGAACGATAAAGTCGGCGACATTCAGAGCGAGATCGCCGGCTGGGACGCATTCACTGCCGAGGACGGCACCATTGTCGCCGTCCCCTGACCCTCCAGGGCTTCGTCATCTACTACAATAAAGAGCTCTACCAAGCGGCCGGTCTCGATCCCGAAGACCCACCCCAGACTTGGGAGGAACTCGAGCAAACCTGCGTTGCAATAATCGAGCACACCGACGCCGACTGCTTCGTCGTCGGCAATAAGGGCTCGGGCATGATTGAAACCTATGTTGCCGGCTTCGCCGTCGGATTCTGGACCGAGCAAGACCGGGAGCGCTTTATTGTCGGAGAGATGGACTGGACCGAGCCCCAACTGGCGAAGCCGATCGAACTTTGGGAGCGCTTCGCGCGCGAGGACTGGTTCAAGAAGGGTGCGAATTCCCTAGAGACTTATACCGACGCCGTGAACGAGTTCATGCGCGGCACAGCCGCCCATAATTTCGCGCTGATTTCCGATGCCGCCAATTGGCGCCAGTTCGAGGATTTCATGGGGCCCGAGAATGTCGGCGTGATGTTGCCGGTCGCGGTCGGCGTCGATCCTGACGAGCAGACCGGTCGTCTACCGGCGGGCGGGGGCATCGGCTATGCCGTGACCCGCTGGAGCCCCTATCAGGATCTGGCAGTCGAGTATTTGCACGAACTCGTCAAGGCCGAGCATATGCAAGTGTTCTTCGAGACTGCGGGGGCCATTGTCAGCAACAAGAATGTCGACGTCGCGGCCACCAACTCGCCGGGTGCTAGCAAAATCCTCGGCTGGCTCGACTGCTGTCTCGAGGAGCACCATCCGATCGCTTTCCTGAACGCCGAGGAGCAGCAGGAGTTGCGGCGTCAGGGATCGCTGATCATCAGTGACGATGCCACCGCCGAGGAAGCCGTCGCCGCCATTCAGAGCGTCAAGGAAACGGCTCAAGAGCAGGCGAAACAGTAGCGGCTAGGGACTCTCTGAGCCGTGCCGAAGACGATGATGGGATGGAGCAGAACTTGATGCGGGCAGCAACGCAATACGCTCCAGTTAGCCGCGGCTGGCATTGGCCGCGTCCGGGCTTCCGCGAGCCCGAGCGCTATCTGGGCTATCTGTTCGTGCTGCCGGCGCTGGCCCTGATCATCCTGATGCGGATCATGCCGCTGGCTCAGGGAGCACGGATCTCCCTCACGAACTGGGACGGCATCGACGAGCCAATCTATATCGGGCTGCAGAACTACCAGAACCTGATGCACGACCCGGTGTTTCGTGACACCGCCATCAACACCTTCGTGCTTCTCGCAACCCTTCCGATCTGGGTGCTTTTTCCCTTGCTGCTGGCGATCTTCATCCATCTCAAGGTTCCGGGCGCCGGCTTCTTCCGCGTCGCCTATTTCTTCCCGGTGGTGCTGTCCTCGGTGATCATCGGCGCCATCTTCAATATCTTCCTGCGCTATGACGGCAATTTCAACGAGATGTTGAGCGTCTTCGGGATCGAGGCGGTCGACTGGCTCGGTGACGGCAGCACCGCTTTGGCCACCGTCATTGTCGTCCAGATCTGGTCGAGCTTCGGCATGGGGGTGCTGATCTTCCTTTCGGGCCTTGCGACGGTGCCGCAGGATCTGATCGACGCCGCCAAGGTCGCCGGTGCCAATCTCGCACAGGTGGTCTGGTATGTGGTGATCCCGGCGATGATGCCGATCATCGAGTTCGTTGCCGTCGTCACCACGCTCGGCATGCTGACCTCGATGTTCGGCCTGATTTACGTGATGACCGGCGGCGGCCCGGGTACCGCCACCTATCTGCCTGAATTCCTGATCTGGCTGCAACAGGGCGAGTTGAACAAGCCTGGCTACGCCGCAGCGACGAGCATGATCGTCTTCTGCTTCGTCGGCTTGCTCGCCTACATCCAGGTCCGTTTCATGACGCGCAAGGTCGATCTTTGATGGGGCCGGGTTTTCTCGCGCGCGAGATGCGCTCCGACCGGCTCTTGCTTTGGGCCATCGCCCTGCCGATGGCGTTCCTGGCGCTCTCGACGATTTATCCATTCGTCTTCGCGGTCAACATCTCCTTGAAGACGAGCCGCGATTTCATCATGAGCCGCTTCGCCATGACCTGGGATCCCTCGTTCGAGAACTATGTCGAGGCCTGGATCTATTCGCGCATCAGCGATTACTTTATGAATTCGGTGGTGGTGACCATCGGTGCGGTGTTTGTGCTGTTGTTTGTCAGCTCGATTACCGGCTACGCCCTGTCGCACCTCCGCTTTCGCTTCCGCTCGACCCTTTTCGTCATCATCCTCGCGGGCATGATGATCCCGATCCAGGTCATCATGGTGCCTTTCTATCAGCTCGTGATCGATACCGGCCTCTTGAACACCCGGATCGGCCTGATCCTCTCCTACACCGCCTTCTTTCTACCGTTCAGCGTCTATCTGATGACCGCCTTTTACGCCGCCATCCCGCGCGAGCTGATCGAGGCTGCCAAAATAGACGGCGCCAGCCTCTGGCAGGTCTATCTCTGGGTGATGCTGCCGATGGGCCGGCCGGCGCTTTTGACGCTCGGCATTCTCAACACTCTCAATTGCTGGAACGACGTCCTCATCTCGCTTCTGTTGCTGCAGGAGGAGCGCACGCTGATGGTCGGTATCGCCGCACTCCGCGGCGAATATACGAGCGATATCCCGCTCATCGCCGCCGCCGTCGTCCTCGGCGCCATCCCCGTCATCCTGGTCTACCTAATATTCCAGCGCCGCATCGTCAGCGGCATCACGGTGGGCGCCGTCAAGGGGTAGGGTCCCACCTTCGCCATCGGATTTGCGGCCGTGCTGGGTTTCACCTTGCTGACCAGGTTGGATGCGATCTTGCTCGACGGCGTCTTTTCCTTGATCGCCTGGCTGATGGCGCTCTTGACGGCCAAGGTCGCGACGCTGCTGCGGCGCCCGCCCAATGCACGCTTTCCGCTCGGCTGCGACGCACTGGCGCCGTTGATCAACATTATCAAGGGCCTCATCGCTCTTGCCGTATGCGCCTTTGCGCTGGTCGAGGCGATCGGTTCGCTGCTGTCGGGCGGGCGTCGGGTCGAGATCGAGCTGGCACTCGTGGACGGCAATCCTGATGACCGCA
>JBGSYN010000037.1:0-26711 GCA_041750975.1 Geminicoccaceae bacterium
AGTAAAATTCCAGCCCATCCGCGCCGCCGCAAGAAAATAAAACGGCACGTTCACGACAAAGAAAACCGGCCCGAACTCGAGCCCGGTGCCATAGGAAATAACCAGCGCCAACCCCGCCGTCTGCCCCGTAATCAGCCCGACATCGGCCAATATATGCACGCCCAGCGTCACCAGGATAACGCCCGTAGCCAGCCCGAAAATATCGTCGATCGCACTATGCCGCGGCGGTGCGTCGGCGCCTTCGCGTTCGCCCATGACAATCCCGGCCAAAATTCCGTCCCCACCCCCCAATCTGCCCCGCCACACCCCCCTTGCAAGCACGACATGACACCCATGCGGGAAGGGTAGGGTTATCTGGAAGGTGATTCTGGCGGAGGAAGATTGAGCAGCGAAAGGGGCTAACCCCTCTCGTACTCTCCTCGAAACATGGTTTAGTGAATGCTCGGGAGCATCATGGCTGATCTCAAGCAAAGCCGGAATTTCACAGTGCTTCGCTATTTTTGCTAGGCGGAATTTTGTACCGCAGACCATTTATACCTTCCCGATCTACCAATCCATCGCCATCTCCCGGTGCATTGCCAACAGGGTCTCGAAATACAAAACCTTGGATAAAAGAATGGTATGTCGACAGTTGCAGACATGTTGACAAATTTATAGATTGACCTGCTGTGCCTCATGGAAGACCGAGAAAAACTATATTGTATATCCTATCTGCAATACAGACAGAAGCGTTATGTATATCATTGCCATTATATTAAATAAATCATTTATCATTATTGTTAAAACTAGAGAAACACGAATAGAAACATTAGAAAACTCGACAAGCTAAGAATCATATTGCCAATAGCTTCGGTATTTATCGAAGATCGTGACAGAAGTGTACCGCCTCGTAGGTCTACGTCTTGCTGCAGCCAACGTAGACCGTATGCTCGTGTGGCTAATATGGCCCGAATCAATAGCGCCTTTTCCAAAAAAATTGAAAGTGTAAGCAGAAACATCGCAAAAGAAACAATACAAAAATTTAAAGCTGACCGGGCAATATCTAGTTCCAATTCTATCATTGAATCTGTCGTATTCAGCATCGAAAGTTCAAAAAGTTGCAACCGCAGAGACTCTGTTCCGATATCGCCCAAATAGGTTAGGAATAAAATTATCAAAAATATTAGAGAAACGAAACAAAATATTAGATAATTACATGATGAAAATACAATGTATTGAAGATGCGAATTATTCCGTCTGGACCTCAGTATATCAAGAGCATTAGACTTGCGTATGCGCCGGCGATAATGTCTACCTAATAGAAACAAAACAATATTGAGTCGAAGGATCGATTTCCATATAAACATAAATATGGGTATGATCATGAGAAGCAATATACCATGAAAGAGAAAGAAAGCGTCTTCGTAAGGACCAAAAAAAGCCCGGATGATCTTAATGATCTTATCCACGTAACCAATCGAATCTTGGAAATCCATTTATAGCCTCTTTGAAGCTGACAAAAACATAGATGATGATGTCATGGGCAACTCAGAAGAGAATGTAAGGAGCAGCGAGTAGAAGTCGATGGAGGGGTTTTAGGGTGAAGGCGTGTACAACTTCGCGGATGTAGACACCAGGTGCGCGCTGATAAACTGTCCTGAGTTGGTAATTGGCTGACAGTTGGCCACTCCTGGCCACCGCGGTGGCCAGGAGTGGCCATGCCGCTTTCGGGCGGGTTTGATGGCGTTGTAAGAACAGTTCATACCATCATCTGGCATCGCGGCAAGAGCGAAGTGGACACGCCAATATATCGTAGCGTGAGATCCGGTCTGCAACCCTTGATTGAACTTTGTAAAGGGAGTATAAGCCTATCTAGCGGATAATCATGAGGAAACGAGAATGGCGGAAGTTTCGAGCACGCAGCAGCAGGCCTCGCGGATTAATGGGGCGAAGTCGCGGGGGCCGGTGACTGAGGAGGGGAAGGCGCGGTCGAGCCGGAATGCGGTGCGGCATGGGGTTTTGAGTTCGGCTGTGGTGATGAGCGAGGAGGAGATCGGGGTCGCGGAGGGGGTTCGGTATGGGTATGTGCGGCGGTATGGGCCGCAGGATCAGCTGGAGGTGGAGATCGTCGAGGGGTTGGTGGTGTCGATGATCAAGCTCAGGCGGCTTGACCGGTTGGAGCTGGAGGCGATGGAACGGGCCGTCGTGACGGACGGCATGAACGAACCCAACGATCCCTCGATTGCGAAAAGATACCCAACGCTTGCCACTTTGGGGCGCTATCGCGGGCGGCTCAATCATGAGCTGAAGCTCTCCGAGAACCGGTTGATGACGTTGTTGCAGCATCGGCCCGAGAGCGGGAACGTGCTCGACCTCAGTGCGCCCCAGCTGCGGTTTCTGGCCGACATGGCCGAACGGACCGAGCGCGAAAAAGCGAGGCTGGCGGCGGCTCAGGCGGGCGAGGCGCCGGCATCGAGGGAGCCTGTCACAAACGAATCCGGCCTCGTCGGTACCATGCAGAGAGACACGAACGAACCCACGGCCTCCGGCCAGCTGCAAAAATGCACGAACGAAAACCACGCTCCGCGCACGCAACCTAGGAGCACGAACGAACCCGGCATCGCCGCAACCATGCACAAAAGCACGAACGAACCCGGCATTGCCGGCAGGTCGCCAAAACGCACGAACGAATTGAGCCTCGATGCGTTGGTCGACGACTTCATGGCCCGGTTTGGCTCCAGGTCCGGTCGTTCCGCCTCCACCCTTGGCGCTCCAATCCTCGGCACCTCCAATCTCAACGGGATCATCTCCGACTTCGCCCGCTCCGCCTGACCCAAGCCCCGAGCGCGTCACCCCAACCCAACAGCCCCCGGGAGCTTGAGGCCAATGCCTGTTTGAATGGGGTGCGATCCTCGAGAAGCCTTTGCCTGTACACGAACTCTTCGAGGACCGATCGGATTGACGTAGTTATTGAGGCCATGATCATCCGTACCGCCCGGGACAGCGATTTGCCGTCGATTCATGCCATTTATCGGCATTATGTCCTGACCAGCCTCGCGACGTTCGAGTTCGAGCCGCCGTCGATCGGTGAGATGGCGGTGCGGCGGGAAGGGGTGCTGGCCGCGGGCATGCCCTATATCGTCGCCGAGCGGGATGGGGAGGTGGTCGGCTATGCGCATGCCGGACCCTACCGCCCGCGTCCGGCCTATCGTCGGACGGTCGAGGACTCGCTTTATGTTCGTGCCGACTGCGCCCGTCAGGGGGTCGGCCGGGCATTGCTCGGAGGCTTGCTCGAGGCGTGCGAGGCTTGTCGCATGCGGCAGATGATTGCCGTGATCGGCGATCGCGACAATGCCGGCTCGACCGGGCTGCACGAACGGATGGGCTTTCAACGGGCGGGCCTGTTGCGCGGGGTCGGGTTCAAGTTCGACCGCTGGGTCGACGTCGTCCTGATGCAGCGTCAGCTCGGCCGAGGCGAAGAGGCACCGCCCGAAACCAATCCGGGAGCGCGAGGGGGCGGCGTCCCCTCGCCCTGAACCTTCTTGCGCCTACCCTTGTCGCCGGGCCTCGATACCCGCCGCTTTTTCGAGAGGTTTGATACAGGCACCCTGGTCCTCCTCGGCGAGACCCATCGCCATGGCCATGTCATGCAGCACGCGCGCCGCTGCACCCAGAGGCGTCGGCACGCCGAGTTCGAGACCCATGCGGCAGGCGAGGCCCAGATCCTTGTGCGCCAAAGCGAGCTTGAAGCGTGGCTCGAAGATACCTTCCAGGGTTCGAGGCTGGACCGTGACCCTGAGATGCCGGCTGTCGGCCGCGGTCGCGGCCATCACCTCGCACAAGGTCGGCAAATCGACCCCGGCCTTGGCACCCAGGACCGCGGCTTCCGAGGTCAGCGCCAGGATCGAGCAACTGACGAGATTGTTGATGAGCTTGGTCGCGGAACCCGTGCCCGCCGGCCCGCAATGGAAGATTTCCGAGCCGATGCATTGCAACACCGGACGCATTTCATCGAGGAGTTCGGCGTCGCCGCCGACCATCAGCGCCAGATTGCCCACCGCTGCCTGTGCGGGGCCTTTGCCGACCGGGCAATCGAGCATTCTCGCACCTTTTTCCGCCAAGGCCGCATGGACCTTGAGCGAGGTGGCGGGATCGATGGTGGAGAGATCGATGAAGACGTCGCCCGCTCGTACGGCCTCGAGCGTGCCGGCTTCGCCCAGAACCGCCGCTTCGACCGCCTTGGGGTCCGGCAGGCTGGAGAGCACAATTCGACATTTGTCGGCAACATCATGGCAGGAATGGGCAGCGGTGGCTCCTTCCTTGACCATGGAGTCTATGTATTGCGAGCGCAGATCGTAGACGGAGACCTGGTGGCCGCCGCGGATCAGGCTTGTGACCATGCCCGAGCCCATATTGCCAAGGCCGATGAACCCGATCGGTCCTTCGGTCATGTGCACCTCCCGTTGCGGTTCTTTCGAAAAAATGAAGATATCGCGAACATCGGCGGTATTTGAAGCAGAAAAGGCCGAGGCGACCTATATGCTTTCGTGGAAGCGATTTCGAGGAACTCTCAGTCCGGACCCGGGAGACGATGATGGTACGCAGACTGGCGGCAATCATGGCGGGAGATATCGTCGGCTACAGCCGGCTGATGGCCGAGGACGAGGCGGGCACCTATGAATCCCTGCGGGCGCTCATGGAGGAGGTCGTCCGACCGGTTATCCAAGCCGGCTCCGGCACCATCTTCAAAACCACCGGCGATGGCTTTCTCGCCGCATTCGCCAGTGTCGGCGAGGCGCTCGATGCCGGGCTCGTGATCCAGCGTGGCATGGCCGACAGCACCATGCAGCTGCGGCTCGGCCTCAATCTCGGCGATGTCATCGACGATGGCGAGGATGTCTTCGGCGATGGCGTCAATGTCGCCGCACGCCTCGAAAGCATGGCCGAGCCCGGCACGATCTATGTCAGCGTCGCCGTGGTCCGCGCCGCCGGCCGCAAGCCCGGCATCCGCTTCGAACGTATCGGCAATCGCCGCGGCAAGAATTTGCCGGATGCGATCGACACTTACATCGTCCGCCCTGGTCGAGGCGCCCGGGCGCTGCCGCCTGCGGTCACCCGGGCGCGGGCACTTACCGCAGGCGGGGTTGCCCTTGGCGCTCTCGCCATCGGCGTCGGCGTCATCGACGGCCGGCCCGTCGCCATGCTTCGAGAGACGATCCAAGCCGTCACCGGCGTAGCCGAGGCCGAAGCCGCGTCGCCTTCGGTAGCCGTGCTGCCCTTCGATAATCTCGGCGGCGATGGCGAGGACTATTTTGCCGATGGTCTCACCGAAGATATCATCAACGATCTCGCCCGCAGCCGTGAGCTGCTCGTCATCGCCCGCAACTCGACCTTCGCTTACAAGGATGTGTCGACCGACATTCGTACCATCGGCAATCAGCTCGGCGCCAATTACATCGTCGAGGGCAGCACCCGCCGCGCCGGTGATCAGCTGCGTGTCGTGGCCCAGCTGATTGATGCCAACACCGGCGTGCACCTCTGGTCGAAAAGCTATGATCGGCAGATGGCCGATGTTTTCGCCCTGCAGGACGACCTCACCAGCGAGATCACGGCCTCGCTGGTTTCCTATGTCGGGCAGACGGAGGAAACCGCCGCGGCCTCGAGGCCGACCGAGGATGTCCGAGCCTACGACCTCGTCCTCCAAGGCCGCGACCGCTTTGCCCATGGCTCATCCGACCCTGCGGCCCTGTTCGACGCGCGCGATCGTTTTGCTCGCGCCGTGACGCTCGATCCGGGCTATGCGGTCGCTCGGGCCGAACTCGGCAAGACCTACATCGCCGATCAGATGCAAGGGATTACGGGCGACGCCACCAGCGAAGATCTGGAGCGCGGCATGGCCCACCTCCGTGAGGCTATCCGGCTCGAGCCTGAACTCGCGCTCGCCTTTCAGTTCCTCAGCTACGGTCTCTCGGGCTTGGGGGACTACCAGGGTGCGATGCGCGCCGCCCGCCGCGCCATCGAGCTCAATCCGAGCGACCCCGACAGTCAGATGTCGCTGGCCAAGGCCCAGCTTCGTTTCGGTGATTATGAGACGGCCGTCGACCATGCCGAACGTGCGCGTCGTCTGAATCCCCTGGCCCCGCAATACTATCCCTTCATTCATGCCCAGGCGCTCTACGCCACCGAGCAATTCGAAGAAGGGAACCGTGTCCTTGGCGATTGCCTGCTGCGGGTGCCGAACGACAAGGGTTGCATCCTCATCCGCGCCGCGGTTCAAACGAAGCTCGACCGTCCCGAAGCTGCCCGCGCGTCAATCGCCCGGCTGATTGAAATCGATCCCAATTTTTCTCTTGCCGAGGAACGCAATTACCGCCGTTTCGGCGATGCCCCGCTGATGGACGTCTTTCTGGCCGACCTCAAAGCCGCCGGCGCGCCGGAAACCGCGGGCCAGGTCTAATCGTGCGAACTCGACAAAAACACCCGTTCGCAGAGCCTCGGCGAGATAATGCGCCTGGCGCTCATGGACGACTTCACTACATTTTCCGGCGGATCGAACGGCCGCAATGTCTGGAACACGTTCCCGGTCGTTCGATCCGGTCAATCGTTTGCCTAGAACTGGGCGGCCAGCCTTTCCATGCAGGCTGTTGCAACCGAGCGGTCGGGCTCGGACGAGCCGGGCATCGTCGCCCAGCCGGCTTCCATGATCATGGTGTTGCGCTGATAGCTGCGGGCCTGCTGCAATTCGGCCAGCGTCACCGCGGCCTGCGGATCCAGCTTCGACTGCTCGACGCAGATCGGCACCAGGGCCGCGACGACCTCGAGCTTGGCGTTGTCGGCCGCCATTTCCCGGGCCGAACTGCCCGTCATCCATCCGCCCCATGAAAAGCCGGCGATGGCAATGGCCGCAGCGCCGACGGCGGCGCCATAGATTCCAGGTTTGATCCAAGTCGGAACGTTCATCGAAGTTACTCCCTTTCTGACCGTGGTCTAGCACGAAACAAACGCTGGCAGCACTTTATTCCATCAAAAGAAGTAAAATTCTTGTGATGGCCAAATCTCGAATATTATGATGTTGTTTTTACTCCGAATCTCGGTGTTTTCTTGTTTCGCGTACGACAGTTTTGGAGAATTCGTACGTCAGTATATTTGGTATCGATCGGCTGAGATGGGTCCCAACTTGACTTGAAGCCGGGGTTCAAAGGGCCGGAACAATCATGCTGAAATAGGGTGCCATCGATGACGTCGTCCATTCAGAACGCCACGTCGTAACTATAGCTTGGCAAATTGGGCTGCACAACGCGGGCGACAGGAGTCTCAAGTCAGCGACCTAAAAGACGTCCTGGGGTGAGCGCCAGCGCTCATAGCCGAGATTACGCTGCTTGCGGAATTTGTTGACTTCAGGAATGAGCTTCCAGTGTTGGTTCGATGTCTTGTAGGTGTCGGCCTCTGCGTGCTTAAGTTCGTGATAGAGCAGAATGTAGGGTTTTTCGGGTCCCCATGTCCTGAAACCTATTCTTACTTGGTAGTTTTGATTGGTCGCCGTGCCATTCACGTAGATATTGACTTCCGTTGTTGTGTTTGAAGGTATTGTCAGGCCATTGTCTTTCGACAGTTCATATTTCGTCTCATTGCCCAACCTGTCGAAGATGCTTTTTGAGAACGCACCATCCACACCATGAATGAATATTTCCCTGATGGTCTGGTTTGCAAGTTTGTCGACCAGCTGCGCACCCAGATCCGTACCGGCGGCAGTCTGCGGAAACACCACCTTCGAATAGACGTTAACAGAAACGTGGTCGCCGAGGGTCGAGGGATTGGCGGGCAGGAATTGTAGCGCGGGATGTCCGCCCGATGGGTCGGTCACCAAGCCGAGTTGACGCTTGATCTCATCAAAGTACTGATTGCTTTCGACGAACATCGACATTCTTCATCACCCTTGGTCACGCCAGAGCCAGCACATCTTCACAGCATGCTATTGATCACCGCGCTGTGACCTTGAGCACTTTTGACAATCCGCCGTTTCTCTACGACATGCGCAGGAGCCCACGGAGACGAGCCGCTCGGACCATCCTTCCTTTATTTGCGGCACCTGATCAGGCCCTGTAGGCTTGTGCCAACTTCAATTGAGATAGGCGAGACCGATGGCGTTTGACCCGTTTCAGCGGCGGCGCTTGGGACGCACCGATGTGATGTGCACGGCCATGGGGCTGGGTGGAGCGCCCATGGGCGAGCGGCAGATGCGGGTGGCAAATGATGTGGCCGATGCGATCGTGCGCCGGGCCTATGATGCTGGCATCCGCTATTTCGACACGGCACCCTGGTATGGGCAAGGCAAGAGCGAGCATCGGATCGGCCGCAATCTCCACGAACGTCCACGGCACGAATTCGTGCTCTCGACCAAGGTCGGACGGGTGTTCAAGCGGCCCGAGGATCCTCTCACCTTCAATCCGCCTTGGCTCGGCGGCGGGCTGAAGTTCGATTTCGACTGGGATTACGGCCGCGACGGCGTGATGCGCTCCTATGAGGACAGTCTGTTGCGGCTTGGCATGAACCGGGTCGATGCACTGATCATCCACGATCTCGATCCGTCTTATCACGGCGCAGAGGGTGTCGCTGCACGCTTCGACGAATTGGACCATGATGGCGGTTTTCGAGCGCTTGAGGACCTCAAGGCGTCGGGCGAGATCGGCGCGATCGGTGCGGGCATCAACATGCTCGGCATGATGCCGAGATTTCTCGAGAGGTTTCCGCTCGATTTCTTCCTGGTGGCAATGCCCTACACGCTGCTCGATCAAGATGTTCTCGACGTCGAATTCCCCCTGCTCGAGGAGCGTGGCGTATCGGTCGTCATCGGCTCGGTGCTGGCCTCCGGCATTCTTGCGACCGGACCTGGGCCAAACGCCCGGTATGGCTACAAAATCGCCCCGAAGCCGGTGCAGCGGCGAGTTCGCCGCATTCAAGCCATATGTGCGCGGCACGGCGTCTCGATGGTCGCTGCCGCGTTGCAGTTCCCCCTGGCCCATCCGGTCGTTGCGGCGATCATTCCAGGGGCTTATGAGGCAAGCCATGTGTCGGGCAACCTCGCCGATCTGTTCTCTGACATACCGGCTGGCTTCTGGGCCGAACTCAAGGCCGAAAAGCTGCTGCATCAAGCAGCGCCGACCCCGGCATAGCGCTTCGAGCGCAGTTTTCGAAGCACCCGTCGCATTCAGGCGTTGACAAGCCCGCCTCGAAGCAAGCCCAATGCTCGGGCATCCTCAAGGGATTGCCAGAACGTCGACGATCGGGAGCCAAGACCATGGGCAACGGACCCAATAATGCCGGCAATGCCAGCAGCGGAGGCAATGCCGGCAATGACGGCGGCACGAGTGCGACCCCAGCCCGGCCACGCTGCGGGGTGCTGGTGGGCTCTTACTCCAGCGGCAAAACCAGTCTGCTCGAAGCCTTGTTGTTTGCTGCGGGCGCCCGCTCGCGCAAGGGCAAGGTCACCGACGGCAGTAGTCTTGGCGACGCCTCGATTGAGGCCCGAGCCCGGCAGATGAGCATCGAGCCCAATGTGGCGACCTGCACCTATCTGGGCGATCCCTGGCACTTCATCGATTGTCCGGGCTCGATCGAACTCGCGCAGGATGCGCGCAACGCCTTGATGGCCGCCGATGTCGCCATTGTCGTCGCCGAGCCTGAGCCAGCGCGGGCGATCACCCTGGCGCCCTTGCTGAAATTTCTCGACGATTACCAGATCCCGCATTGCCTCTTTGTCAACAAGATGGACAAGGCCAATGCCCGGGTGCGGGATGTGTTGGAAGCGCTGCAGACCGTTTCGTCCAGGCCGCTCCTGCTGCGTCAGGTGCCGATTCGCGATGGCGAGCAGATCGTCGGCGCCGTCGATCTCGTCAGCGAGCGCGCCTGGAAATACCAGGAGCACAAGCCGTCAGCACTGATCGCCATGCCCGAAACCGTCAAGACCCGCGAAGAGGAGGCGCGGCGGGAGATGCTGGAAGCGCTCGCCGATTTCGACGACGGCCTGCTCGAGGAATTGCTCGAAGACAAAGTGCCGCCGACCGAAGAGGTTTATGCGCAGCTCACCAAGGATCTGGCCGACGACCTGATCGTGCCGGTGTTCCTGGGTTCGGCAGATCTGGACAACGGCATCACGCGCCTCTGGAAGGCGCTTCGTCACGAGACCCCCGATGTCGCCTCGACCGCGGCCCGGCTCGGCATCGCCGACGCCAAAGATTTCACCGCCACCGTCGTCAAGACCTTCCATCTGCCGCACACCGGCAAGGTCAGCCTGGCGCGGCTCTGGCAGGGGGAAATCAAGGAGGGTGTCCTTATCGGCGGCGAGCGTCTGGCCGGCCTCATCAGCCTCAATGGCGGTCAAATAGACAAGCTCGCCGAGGCCGATGCCGGAGCCCTGGTCGGTCTGGTTCGTCTCGAGGCGTTGCAGACCGGCGATCTGGTCACCGGCGAAGGCCGCCAGGAGGGCGTGAATATGCTGTGGCCGGAAGCACTGACGCCGGTTTTTGCGCAGGCGCTGCAGCCCTTGAAGCGGGAAGACGAGGTCAAGCTGACCGCGTCGCTCGCCAAGCTGATCGAGGAGGACCCGTCACTGAGCCTCGAGCGTCGCGCCGATACCCACGAGCTGGTTCTCTTAGGCCAGGGTCAGATCCACCTCCAGATCGCCGCCGACAAGCTCAAGAACCGGCACCATGTCGAGGTCGCGGTCAGCCAGCCGCAGCCGGCCTACAAGGAAACTATTCGCAAATCGGTCGAGCATCACGCCCGCCATAAGCGGCAATCCGGCGGGCATGGCCAGTTCGCGGACATCAAGGTGCGGATCGAACCCCTGGAACGCGGCGCCGGGATTCTGTTCGATGAAACCATCGTCGGCGGCTCGGTGCCCCGGCAATATATTCCTGCTGTCGAAAACGGGGTCCGCGAGGCCGCGGCCAAAGGCCCGCTCGGTTTTCCGGTGGTCGATTTCAAGGTCACGCTGCATGACGGCCAGTTCCATTCGGTCGACAGTTCGGAGATGGCGTTCAAAATCGCCGGGCGCCTTGCCGTCGTCGAAGGACTGCCCGAGTGCGAGCCGGTGCTGCTGGAGCCGATCTACCATGTGACCATCCAAGTGCCGAGCGAGTTCACCAACAAGGTGCATGGCCTGATCTCGAGCCGGCGGGGGCAGATCCTGGGCTTCGATGCGCGCGCCGGCTGGACTGCCTGGGATCAAGTCGAGGCCTACATGCCCCATGCCGAGTTGCAGGACCTGATCGTCGATCTGCGCTCGCTGACCCTGGGCGTCGGTAGCTACACCGCCCGCTTCGACCACCTCCAGGAACTCCATGGCCGCATGGCCGATCAGGTCGTCGCCGAACGCGAGCAAGCCGCCTAGGACTATGGACCTAACATTCTTTTCATGCAAGGAAGGTAAGAATAAGTAACGCTGGAGGCACATGTGGCGCGCCTGGATGGGACGCCTGCGGATTTGCTGTGAAAAAATCAAGGCCCGATTAAGCCGCTTGAACGTCAAGAAATAGTTACGGGATTAAGTGAATTGGTTCTGCATCGGCTCGCCACGAAGGTGCTCACGCGCCTTTCGTCGAGTTGTTGGCGTTCTGCTCGAGAAGTAAAACTCCGGCCGATGGCGCGAAGATTTTTTATGACCAAGATTTTCGTCCTTGCAACGCTACTTATCGACATTTTTTGGCCATTGGAAGCGGCTGCCTTATCGAGCGGACCGGACTCACAGGACACTTGTCGGATCGGCGAGGTCAGTCCCGGTGAGTATCGCAAGATCGCAGAAGAAGTTGCCGCCATGCCACCGTTCGATTGGCAGGAAGGCCTGGAAGCCCAAGACCAGGAAGACGGTCTCTCAGGCAGTTTTCGCCTTCGGCTCAAGCAGGTCGTGGAGAACTATTCTGGTGCTAACGAGAAGATCGCGGCGGTGCATGCGCTGATGCGCTCGATCGGCGCCTAACACACCTGGGCGCGAGCCGGCCCAACGGGCGCGGCGTATCATTCGAAGTAAATGACATCGGCATGTCCCGGCTCGTTTTGCGCTGGGGTATGTTTAACGCCATTCTTTCGTTTGATCCGGAAACCAGTCCCGCCGGCAGCGTTCGTTCAGGTTCTGTATTGATCCCCTATTGGGGTGAACCGAATTGGCCAGGCTTTTGGCGTCCGCAGCAATCGCAGCCTTGCCCTCCCACTTTCGAAGAAGCTCTGCAGAGGGAAATCGAGCTTATGGAGGCGAGCGAACAATAACATTCGGTCGCCACTTCGGATATAGCAATACAATGGATCGACGGCTCCGTCCGATGCATTGATCCGATTCAAAGGCACCCGGGCAGGTGGCGAATACCCGCCCGGGTCTTGTGGATCAGGCGGCGGCCTTTTCGTTGATACGGCTGTTGGCGAGATCGGTCAGAAGTTCGTCGGCCTTGCGTTCCTCCTTCAAAGTTGCTTCCAGATGCTTGACTGCGCTCTGGTGCTTGAGGAGTTTGGCGAGGGCGACGAGCGAGCCGTAGCTGGCGATCTCGTAGTGCTCGACTTTCTGGGCGGCGGTGATCAGGGCGGCGTCGAGAACTTGCGGGTTCTTGACCTCGTCCATCATCTCGCGGCCTTCCTCGACAAGACCGGCCATCGCCTCGCAGCGTTTGCCGCGCTTGGCAAGGTCGAGATCCTCGAAGATCGTCTCGAGCCGGTCGACCTGGCCTTCGGTTGCTTCGAGATGCTCGGTGAATGCCGCCTTGAGCTTGTCGTCGGTGGCGTGCTTCGCCATTTTCGGCAGGGCTTTCAGTAACTGCTTCTCGGCGTGATAGATGTCGCGCAGTTCGTCGATGAAGAGTTCGTTCAATGTCGTGACGGCCATTAGTGGCTCCATTTCTGTCCTGTTGTCTGCAAAACGCGGCGACCTTTGTGTCTCTATTTCGACCGCCGCTAGATTTCAAAACGAAAACGGAGACCGGCTTGGAACGTTCCCCCGGTTCCGGACTATAGGGACCGAAAAACCTTCACCAGCCCCAGGTGCCGGCCGAACCTTTGAAGGGGCCGACGATCTTCGAGGTGATCCAGCCGCCATAGAAATCGCCCTCTTGGGCCGTCGCCTGCTCATCGCCGACCCAGCAGCTGTCGGCTTTGGAGGGATAGAAGCAGAGGCAATCGGCTATATCGTGGAAGACCTGCGTCGGCTTCGGATAGCTCCAGGCCGCGCGCTGAATCTGCCGGTCCCCAACGAGCACGTCCCAATATTTGGCAGCACCCTTCCATTCGCAGATTGAGCTTCCGGCGGCCGGAACAACGTACTGCATGTCGACGTCGCTCTGCGGGAAGTAATAGGTCGGCGGATGGCTGGTTTCGAGGACGCGGAAGCCCTGCACGGTATCGGCAATCAAGACATTGTCGACCATGACGCGCAGACGATCGCTGACCTTTTCCAGGCGTGGCGGGCGAGGATAGTCCCAGACGGATTCCTGGCCCGGTCCGACGGGGTGCGGTCGCTTCGGCTTAACCATTGGAAGGTACCTTTTTGCTCATTGGTCGGTCATCTATACGTCTGTGGGTCGCGGCGGTTCTTGCGGCGATCGCGATTGCCGTCGCCCTCTGGCAGCTGAGCGCGACCCGATCGGGTCTCGAGATCAGGACGGAGAGCGTCGGCGCGACCCCGGTCACGATCTATCGCGCGGCCGGTACGGAGACGGCACCGGTCGTCGTCATCGCGCATGGTTTCGCGGGCTCGCAGCAATTGATGCAGCCACTGGCGTTGACGCTGGCGCAAAACGGCTATGTCGCCGTGACCTTCGATTTTCTGGGGCACGGCCAGAACCCGAAGCCGCTGACCGGCGACATCACGCGCGAGGCCGGTGCGACCCAAGCCCTGCTGGCGCAACTCGAGGATATCATCGCTTTTGCAAAGGCGCTGCCGTTGAGCCAGGGGAAAGTGGCGCTGTTGGCGCATTCCATGGGCTCGGACATCATTGTCCGCGCCGCCAATAGCGATCCGGACATTGCGGCGACGGTCGCCATCTCGATGTTCTCGAACGAAGTCGGCGCGGATAACCCCAGGAACCTCTTGATGATCGTCGGCGGCTGGGAAGGCGGATTGAAGGCGGAGGCGCTACGCATGCTGGGCCTCGGCCGCGAGGGCAGCGTCGAGGAGGCGGCAACCTATGGCCAGTTCGACCAAGGCACCGCGCGGCGCGTCGTTTTTGCCGATGCCGTCGAGCATGTCGGCGTGCTCTATAGTGCAGAGACCCTGGCCGAGACGGTCGACTGGCTGAATGCCGTTTTCATGCGGACGTCCGAACACCGCCTGGCGATCTGGGGGCCATGGCTGGGGCTGCTTTTTCTAGGCGCTGTGGCGCTCGCCTGGCCGCTGTCGCATCTGCTCCCCAGGGTGAGTGAAAGGTCCGGCGGTTCCCCTGTCGGCTGGCCCCCGTTCCTCCTCCTTGCCGTTCTGCCCGCGATAGGCACGCCTCTGGTCCTCACATTTATTCCCATCTCGTTCCTGCCGGTCCTGGTCGGGGATTACCTGGCCGTGCATTTCGGCCTATACGGTCTCCTGACCTTGGCAGGGCTGTGGATCCAGGGCGGCCAAAGCGCTGGCCGGTTCAACACGCGAAAGATCCCCGCTGTTTTGGCGATAATTTTGGTAGCCGCCTTTTCGATGATTGCGATCATCTGGCCTATCGATGCTTTCGTCACGGCGCTGGCGCCCATCGCCAGCCGCCTACCGCTGCTTGGTGTGATGTTCGTCGGCATGCTTCCGTATTTTCTTGGGGACGAGTGGTTGACCCGGAGATATGCCGCGGGCAGGGGTCGCTATCTGGTGACGAAACTCTGCTTTCTTCTGTCGCTCGTCATCGCGATCGTCCTGAATACAGAACAGCTTTTCTTCCTGATCATCATTTTTCCGGTCATCGTCATTTTCTTCATCATTTTCGGCCTGTTCAGCAGCTGGAGCTACCGGGCGACCGGACATCCCCTGGTCGCGGCCCTGGCCAATGCGGTCGTTTTCGCCATCGCCATTGCCGGCTCGTTTCCGATCATCGAAGGCTAGGGTCGGCTCGGAACCGATGGTGAACCAGGCGCTCTTGGAATTGAAGTCGAGGTAGAGTGCGACTTTCGACACACGGGCATGACGAGCTATGTCGCTTATCCGAGTCTGGCAAAAGCAGCCGCGCACTTTCCACGATTGCAGCGACCGGCCGACCGTGGTGGGGCGGCGCGGGGTGGCTCAGCAAAAAGGGCCGGCGCTGCCAACGCCGGCCCCATTTCATGCCTACGATTGACGGTTCAGAGGCTTGAGATTTGCTGGTAGGAAGCCTTGTCGAACTCCGGCAAATTCTCAAGTCCGTCTTCGGTTCGAGCCGGGAGGAGGATGCTGTTGTCAGGCCCTAATTCGAACTGGTCGAAGGGGATGGCAACCTGCTTTTCACCCAGGCCGAGGAAGCCGCCGACACCGACGACGACGTAGCGGCCCTGGTCATCCTCGACCAGATCTACCACTTCACCGACAGTATCGCCTGCCTCGTTATAGACATCGGCATCACGCAAATCTTCGACCGTCATGCCCTGGAAAGGACCGATCTCGCTTGCCTGCTGTTGGGTAGCTGGAGGCGGTTGGTCTGTCGATTGGCCGCCGTCGCTGGCCTGCTGCTCGCCGGTTGGTTGCGGAGTACCGGATTGTCCCGCCGATTGATCGCTGGTGCCGGCTTGCTGGACTTCGGCAAGGGGTGCCTGGGGGCTGACGGGTTGACCACCCGATTGACTACTAGCGCTGGCCTGCTGCTGCTCAGTTGAGAGCTGCGGGGTGGCGGACTGACCACCCAATTCACCGCCGGCGCTGGCCTCCTGTTGCAGGGCCTGCTGCATCGGCTGCTCGGCCTCTTGGAGAGCTTGCCGGGCTTCTTCCACATTCTGGTTCTGTATAGCCTGTTCGGCTTCCTGCAGGGATTGCTGAGCCTGCTGCAGTTGTTGCTGCGTCTGCCCCTCTGCCTGCTGCAGTTCCTGATCGAGCGCCTGAAGCGCGCCTTGCAGCGACTGGTCAGCCTGCTCAAAGTCGTTTTGCTGCAAGGCCTGCTCGGTCTGCTGCAGTGCCTGCTGGATCTGTTGAGTCCCCTCCTGGCCGCCGCCGGATGATTCCTGACTGCCGGCCTGAGCGATATTTATCTGGGGCTCTTGCTGCTCGACCCGAACCTCCGGATCTTCCATGTTGACTATAATTTCCGGCTGTTGCTCCCGGCCTTCCATCTGGATGTTGGCCTGTGTGGGCTGCGGCCCTGATTGGTCCTGGCTCTGCGTGTCTTGCACCTGCAACTCGGGATCGCCCATGACGACCCTGATCTGGGGATCCGATTGTTCCACCTGCACGTCCGGATCGGGCATCTGTATGTCAATCTGAGGCTGCGCCATCCGGATCGTGATGATCGGTTTGCCGATATTTACGGTAACCTTCGGTGGCTCCTGCTGTACCGTTACCTGCGGCTGGGGCTGTTCTATCTGAATTCGTGCCGTCACCTCGGCGTTGCCCTGCTGCGCGCTGCCGGATTGGGCTTCTTGCTGTTGACCACCGGACTGCTGGCCCGATTGCCCCTGTTGCGACGACGTTGCCGAAACAGGCTGGATGGTCCCGTTTTCTTCCAAGGTCTGCATAAGATCCTGGAGATCGGCGACGATTTGGTTGCAAGCTGCCTGATCACCAGACTGGCTGACCGTACGGCCCGACTCGATCGCACTCATGATAGTCGATTGCTGTTCTTGCGGCAGATCCGCACCGCTCACGCGCTGATCGATGGAGTCCAACTGCTGAACACAATCCTCTTGCTGTGCAAGGGCCGGCGGTACGACGAAAAAGCCAAGAGCTGCCCCGCTTAATAATGCGTATCGAAAATTTTTCCTGAACATGCTGATGTCTTCCCAAATGCTGGTTGTGCGGTGATCGATATTTACCAGCAGTGAAACGTCGGTTGCCTGTTCGGGTTCCAGCAGTACGAACGAACGATGATTTTATTTCATGGTATCTGACTTGTTTTTCTTATCACCTGCTAATGGTGTAGTTTTGTCAGCGTTATCTTCATTGAAGCTTTCAGCCTCGGATGGAATGAGACCATAAGGTTCAACCACGCGCCAGACATGGGGCGGCACCATCGATTTGAGGCGTCTCGGATAGGTCCTACGGAGGTGCAGGACCGTCTCGATCGCCTTCATTTCGACGCGGGCACGGGCGAATTCGAGGCCGCGCGGACCGATCCTGGGCATCAGCCAGCCCATCAAAGGTCGCAGCCAATCGGGCATGGCGCGCAACGGCAGGCCGCCCGCCGCACGCTCGGTGTTAGTAAGAAAGCCTTTGACGGACGATTGGCGCTTGCCGCGGCTGCCGGGCGGTGTCTTGCGAAGCTCCGATCCCAGGAGATCGATCAGTTGCTGGCCGCGCTCGTTGCGAACCAGCAGCCACTGCTCGCCCTTGCCGTGCATCCGTCCCCCCATATAGCCGACCGTGAGGTCGGCCAGCGTATTGGTATAGTCGACGCAGGTGCGGCAGGTGATCGGAAAAAAATCCGAAGGCAGTTTCGAAATCGGCAGCGTGAGGAACGGTATCTCCCGCTGGGATCCATCATCGAAGCGGATTTCGACCCGATAATCGGCGCGGAACTCGAGATAGGTCACGGCTTCGGGCCGAGCCGCCACGAGCTCCAGGAATTTGTGGAAATTCGCCGTGGTGGTGTTGTCGGAGCAGGGCGTGCCGATGACGTAGAGCCGCTCGAAACCAAGTTCGCGCTCCAGCGCTCTCAAGGCATAGACCTGGCATGGGATGCCGATCACGGCGAGGCGCTTGAAGCCGTGTTCGCGCGCCGGCTCCAAGAGGGCCAGAAGCGGCGCGTAGCCCATCCTCATGCCGCGGCAGCTCGCCATGGCTTCGGGTTCGGTCACCAATACCGGCACGGGCTTCCAGCGGTCTAGCGGATCGGGAGCGACGGTCAGGACCGCATCGACCGCCTTCGTTTCGAGCAGGCGTTCGCCGATTCTCGTGGCAATCCCGGTCCATTGCGCCTCGGGCCGCGGTACGACGAGGGAGGCCTGCAGCATCTTTCGATAAGGCCCGAAAAAGTGCTCGTCGCCGCGCTCGGGATCGCGTTCGCGCCCATGCACGCTTCGCTCGAGAGACGCATAGTCGGGCTTGATGAACTGACAGGCGCGGCCGCAGCGCTTGGGATCCTCACTGCGCGAGATGCCGCAATCCGTGCAGAGTCCGCGTGGAACGGCGGGCCGCACCGCCGGTGCCCAGGGTTCCGGCAGCCGCGCTTCAGTCATTCATGGCATTCGCTAGCTCGATGAGATTGCCGTCCGGGTCGTAAAGATAGATCGACAGCAGCGGGCGCAGCGCGCCAGTGCGCTCGACCGGTCCCTCGATGATCGGAACGCCGCGCGTCTCAAGCTCGGTCTTGATATCGCCGACGGGCCGGTCGGTCAGGAGGCAGATATCGCCGCCCCCTGCCATGGGATGGCGGGACCTGGGTTCGGCTGTCGTGTCGGCAGGGTGGAGTTTGATCTTTTGGTCTCCGATTTGGATTGCGCATTGGCCATTGCCGAACTCGACGACCTGGAGCCCCAGCAACTCTCGATAAAAGGCTATGGCGCGGTCAAGCGAGCCGACATTGAGCACTACATGGTCGATCGCCAGTGCGCTGCATGTCATCGTCGGGGTCGGATTTGCCGCATCAACTGATCGCCCAGGTCACGATGCGCGTAGCCTCGCAAGAAAACGACACGTTGTGCAAGGAGCGAAATGGCATGCCGATATCGGGTGAACTCTGGGTCCTTCTCAAGGGCTTGTTATGGTTTGGCGTACCGCTCGCCTGGGGCGCCTGGGAATTGCATTCGCTTCGGAAACTCAAGCGCGCCCGGCAAGCCGCGGAAGAAAGCGGCAGCAGCTCTCGATATGGCCATACCGGCTCCTAGCTTCAGAGTAAGCATCGAGAATTGGAGCGAATGATGGGTCTGATCAGCAATATGGTGGCGTTGATTGCCACGGCCAAAGGCGTCGCTATGGGTGTCGCCATCGGCGCCATGGCATTGGCGGCCTGCGAGGCGCGTCGGAGGACAAAATGATCCTACGTCTCGGCCTCAACGCTGCCGTGCATACATTGGGCGGCATGGTGTTGGGAATGCTTGCGGTCGGCACCGCTGTCGCTGCGTGCCGCTCCCATCGTTCCGAACGCAAGCGCTCGGATAGCGGCCCGTATCCTCCGCCACCGCCGGCGGCTCCACAACCGGGGTCAACCGAAGCACCGCAACAACCCGCGTGATCTTCGGCGCTTGAACGAGAGGTCTAGTGGTCGTCCTCATCGCCCTCGATTTCGTCGGCGAGGGCGGGGACGTCCAGGACCAATAGCTCGCCATGACCGCGCCTGAGCACGCCGCGCTTCTGCAGATCGCTCATGACACGGGATACCGCTTCGCGGTGTGTGTTGATGCGGCTGGCAATCTCGGCGTGTTTCGGCGCGGGCGTAATGCGTGCGGTTTTGGGGTTGAGCATGTTCTGCCGGGCGACGCGCAACAACTCGATACAGACGCGGGTCGGGACCGGTGTCGAGAATTCGAAGACCCGCTCAGAGAGGGAGCGGACCAGAAACGTAAGTTTGCGCAGAACCGCTCTTGCAACATGTGGGTTGTGGGTGACCAGTTCCATAAAGGCGGGCTGGCTGATGGTGCCGACCCGGGCAGGCCTTAGGGTAAGGACGCTCGCCGACCGCGGTGACCCATCGATCGCGGACAGTTCCCCGAAACTCTCGCCTGGTCCGAGATCCCTAAATGAAATTTCCTTGCCGGCCTTCGAGAAGATCGTGACACGCAGTTGACCTTCCAGGATAAGGAACACATCCTGGGTCGAGTCCTGATGCGCCACGACTTCCTGGTGCGCTTCGAACCCCCTGAAGTGGATCGATTCGGCGACCTTGCCGAGGGTTGCGTGATCGAGATCCTTAAGGATATCGATACCAGCCAGTGCCACTAGATCCCGTTCCTGCATGGGCTTAGCCTATATTTTATTTGTTGTGCGATCATCGCATCCGGCCATGCCGGCTGCATCAAGTCGTAGTCTTCCCGTACCTTGGATTTTTGATCCCAATGTGACTTAGCTCACAGCGTCAAGCCTCGTGTCCAGTTAGAAGCTGAATTGCCTCCCTGTTATATCTCTCCATTCGACCGGATCTGCAAAGATCCGGTCGCTTTCTTTTGCAGCACACTTCGAGGCGGTTTAGCTAGGCAGTCATGAGCAGTGAAGCCGCGTCGATGACCAATGCCTCCCGAGAAAGCCGGGACAAGGCGCACGCAATCAGCTGTATCCTGGTTGGTTCCGCGTCCTCGGCCGGCATGAATGGCAGCATCCGCGAGCTTTCCACAGGCCTCCATGTCTTCGAGATCGCCTTTTTCCGGAATTTCTTCGGCTTGATCTTGATGCTGGGGCTGGTTGCCAGAGGCCGTCTCGGCGTTCTACGCACCAAGCGGTTTCCGCTGCACTTGCTGCGCGCGGTGTTGAACGCCGTTGCCATGCTCACCTTTTTTCAAGCGCTGGCATTGATCCCGCTCGCGGAAGTCACCGCACTGGCGTTCACGACGCCGCTCTTCGCAGTAGTTCTGGCGGTGATCGTGCTCAAAGAGCGCCTTGGCCCGAGGCGGATGGTGGGCCTCCTTGTCGGCCTTGTCGGGGCGTTGATCATCATTCGCCCGGGCGTCGTCCCCCTCAGCCTCGGTTCCGTTCTGGTGATCGGCTCGTCACTGATTTGGGCTTGTGCCCTGATGTGCATCAAATTGCTGTCACGGACCGAAACCAGTCTGTCGATCGCGATCTATGCAGCCTTGCTGTTGACGCCGTTGACGGGCATTCCGGCGCTTTTCGTCTGGCAATGGCCGCATGGCAGCGAATGGGTCCTGCTCGTCGTCATTGCGGCCACCGGCAGCTTTTATCAGGTGATGATCAATCAGGCACTCAAGCTTGCCGACGCCTCCCTGGTCATGCCGTTCGATTTCACGAAGCTGATCTGGGCAGCCCTGGTGGGTTACATCTTCTTCAGCGAGATCCCGGATATCTGGACGGTCGCCGGCGGCGCCGTCATCATCGCGTCGGTGACTTATATCACCTATCGCGAAGCCCAGACGAAGCCGGCCACCCGACCGGCTTAGAGGGGTCGGGGGCCAGCTTTCAAGCTTAGTAGGTGCTGGCGGGAGTCGTCTTTGGGCACCAGCGTGCGGTCTTGAGATAGGGGACGAGCGTCGCCAGAGCATCCGGGGTACCGATCCGTTCCAGTGCCTCGACGGCATAGCCGGGCACATAGCGATTGGTATCGCTTAACGCCATCTTGAGCGCCGGCACGGCAGGTTGTGCTACCGGGCCGAGTTGCGCTAGCGAAAAGGCGGCCGAAAACCGCATCTGATCATCCTCATCTTTGAGTGCCGCAGTCAGCGCCTGGATACTCGCCGGCGTCCCCGGCTTAAGGCCGAGGGCCTCGACGGCGTTGATCCTGACGCGCGGCTCGGCATCCTGCGTGGCCTCGACTAGTGCATCCATCACCGCGGTGTCGGCGACCTCGATCTCGCCGAGCGCAAAACAGGCATGCGTCCGGACCCGCTGCTGGCCTCCCTGCAATAGATCGAGAAGCGCCGGGATAGCGGCCTTGCCGATCTCGACCATACCGTAGGAGGCACTGCGGGTGACCTGTCCCGCGGCTGCAGCCTCGCCGCGTTCTGAGCTGCGATTGACATTGGGCTCGACACCATCGCCGTCGCGCATCGCCTGCGCCAGGGCCGGGATCGCATCCGCGCCGACACGGGCCATGCCGTAGGCGGCATCGATCGCAACGGGCTCGAACGGATCGCTCAACAATCCACCGAGAATGTCGAGATGGGCGGCAACGGCCTTGGGATCCCTGGCGAGCATGTTGACGCCTTCGAGGCGTCGGCTCCGGTCCGTGTTGCTGATATTGGCCAGCGCATCACTTACCGCCGCTTCGCTGAGGTCATCATCGGGCAGGCGCGCGCCCGAGAGCCACGACCATTGACGCTGCCAAACCGGCGTGAGGTCGATCCCGGGCAGGCTTTGGAGGGTCCAGCTCTTGTCTTGGTGATCCCAGCTGGGCTCCGCCGGCGGCTGCATGCGGATGAACTCGAACTTCATCATGAACCGCTTCAGGTCGGTGAAGTTCTTCATCTTGTGGTGCCATACGTCGTAGTGGATCAGGAGAAATCCTCCTTTCTCCAGAGCGCCCGGCACTTCCGGCATGATGGTCTGGTCGGGGTTCTGGAGTTGATACTGGCTGCCGGGAATGACACCGGTAGGACCGCGCTCGACGGGAGTTTCCTGCGGCACATACATGATCATCACCCAACGCGGGCGGTGATTGCGGACGCGCCGCGTATAGCCCCAATAACTGTCCTTATGGGTTGTCTGGGCATCGGTACCCGGCATGTTGTTGTGCAGGGCACGATGCGGGTGCATCACATAGTCCTTGCCGAGGACGCTGGTCAAAGCTCCCTTGACGTTGGCATCCTCGAACACTGCGGTGAGGTCCGGTACATAGGGAAGCAGGTTGTTCCCGGGACTTATGGGAGCATCCTGCCCAATGATTTCATCGAAACGTGCATAAATGGCGTCGTGAAAACTGGGGGGCAGTTCGGTCTTCAGGCAGAGATAGCCATGCGCCAGGAATTGCTGCATCTGGGCGTCGGAAAGCAGTTTAAGATCCGTCATCGTTCGGTTTCCTCGGATGGTTGATCGAAGATGGAAAAGGGCTACCGGCCGCCGAAGCCGGAACCGATGGCAATGCCCTTGAAGATATAGCGCTGCAGGAGAATCGTCAGGATCACCGCCGGCATCATCGAAATGGCGGCACCCGCCATCATGTAGTTCCAGTCCGTGCCCTGCTCGCCCTGGAACATGGTGAGACCCAGGGGTATCGTCGCATGCTCGGTGCCATAAACGACGATCAAGGGCCACAGGAAGCTGTTCCACTGACTGGTGAAGGTGAAGAGCGCCAGGAGGCCAAGAGCAGGCGCCGAGAGCGGCAAAATGATGGTCAAGAGAATACGCAGGCGCGAAGCGCCGTCGATCATCGCCGCTTCCTCGAGTTCGATCGGGATCTGCATGAAGAACTGGCGCAACAGGAAGGCGCCGAACGAGCTAAACGCCATCGGGATGATGAGCGCCTGATATGTGTTCACCCAGTCCAGATGCGTCATCATCAAGAAGAGCGGAATGACCAGCACCGCCTGGGGCACCATCAAGGTCGCGAGGTAGGCGACGAAAATGCTGTTGAGCCACCAGACGCGGAGCCGGGCGAAGGCATAGGCAGCGAGGCTCGAGACCACGAGCGTGATTATGGTGATCGAGCCCGCTACGAAAGCGCTGTTCAGGAAAAATCGGCCAAATGGAAGATAGCTCCAGGCTGCGATAAAATTGCCCCAATGGGCCTCGTTCGGCCAGAGGATGGGCGGGATCGCCAATACCTCGGAATTGGCGCGCACGGCATTGGAGATCATCCAGAAGAACGGGAAGAGGAAGACCAGGCTGATAACGACCATGGCCAGATGCGACGCCAGTCGTCCTATTCCTGCAAGGTTGATCGGTGCTGCGGTCTGCTCAGGCGTCATAGTGCACCCATTTCCGTTGCAGTCGCAGCTGGACCAGGGTCAGCGCCATGATGATGACGAAGAGGACCCAGGAGATCGAGGCGGCATAACCCATCTTATAGGTCGTGAAGCCGCTATTGTAGATGGCGAAGCCCAGGGTCGCGGTGGCATTGCCGGGACCGCCACGGGTCAGCGCATAGACCTGATCGAAGACCTGCAATGCCGTGATCGCGGTCATCACCATGCCGAAGAACAGCGTCGGTGAGATCAACCAGAGCTTGATACTCCAGAAACGCTGCCAAGCCGACGCCCCGTCGATGGCGGCAGCGTCTAGATAGGATTGCGGGATCGATTCGAGTGCGGCGCCGAACAGCAGCAGATTGTAGCCGAAGCCGGCCCAGAGAGAGACGATGATCACCGCCTGCATCGCCCAATTGGGGTCGGTCACGAGATTGGGGATAGGCAGGTGCAGCGATGCCACCAGCCAGTCCATCAGGCCTTCCGGAGTGAAGATCAGAAGCCAGACCAGCGACACGCCGATCAACGGCGTGAAGGTCGGCAGGAAGAACACCAGGCGGAACAGCGTTTTGCCCCAGCTCAGACTGGAGATCCAGACGGCCATGCCGAGCGAAAGGATGATGTTCAGGGTCAAGTATTCGAACGTATAGAGGACGGTGTTCCCCAAAATCCGATAGAATGTCGGATCGAAGGTCAACAGCCGTACGTAATTGCTGATTCCGACAAACTTGGGATCGGCCAAGAGCTGCCAATTGGTAAAGCTCAATGCCAGGGACGCCGCCAGCGGTACGATCAGGAACAGCGTGAGCCCGGTCAGGCTCGGTAGCAGGAACCAGATCGCCGCATGAGCATCCTGACGGCGGCGGCTATAGCCTACCGCCGCTGCCGGACGAGGCTTGCGTGACGCACCCGCGCTCGGGTCCGTAACCGCCAGCAGCTCGTTCGCGGCCGAACGAGCGCCGATTGCCACGGCCCGATCGCGGGCAATGCTCATTCTTCGACGAGTGTGGAGATCGTATCCATGACCTCGGCCCCACTCTCCGCACCGCTATAAGCCAGGGGTGCATATTGCTCGCTCAGCATCTCGACACTGTTCCAGTTCGGTGTCGTCCGAAAGGGCACCGCGTTGGCCAGCGCCGCTTCCAACGCCGGACGCGCATTGACGACATCGGTCGCCGCGTTCTCATACCAGTATTTCTGCTCTGCAATGCGCCCGGTGAACGCCCGGCCGGCGGAGGCCAAATATTGTTCCGCTTCGGGTCCCGTCAGGACCTGAATAGCCTTCCAGGCTTCGTCTTTCTTGTCGCTGTCCTTGGCGATGCCGAAGCCCGATCCGGCGCTGGTCGTGATGCTGCCGGCTTTGCCCGCAGGGATGGGTGCGAGGCCAATCGTGAAATCGGTCTTGTTCTTCTGGTTGATCAACTCCCAGGGGCCGGTCGTGAACATCGCCACGTCGCCCGACTGGAATCTGCCGCTGGCGATCTGCGTCGACATCGTGCCGCTGGCGGCGATGACCGGAGCGACTTTTTCCTTGGCCGCAAGATCGGCATATTTCTGGAAGGCGGCCTGCAGTTTGGGATCGTCGAGATTGAGCTCTCCGTCTTCGGTCAGGTATTCAGCGCCATCCGAAAGGGCGAAGGGAATGTAGCCCATGGCGGTGACCGCAAAGCCATATTTGCCGTCCTTGGTGAGGGCCCGAGCTGCCGACAGGAATTCCTCGTAGGTCCAGTCGACGGTCGGCAGCGGCACGCCGGCTTCGTCGAAACGGTCCTTGTTGTAATAGACGACATAGGGGCCGAAATCGTAGGGCAGCGCGAACACGCTACCATCCATCGAAAGCCCGTTGATGATCGACTGATCGAAGGCGTCGATATCGAAGCCGGTCTCCTCGATATAGGGATCGAGCGGCTCCATGATCTGCGCGAAACCAGGTGCTCTCAGGCTTTGCAGGCTGACGATATCAGGCAGTTGACCGGAAGCGGCCAAAGTCGGCAGCTTAGTCCAGTAGTCCGCCCAATTTGTCGTCTGCAACTGAACCTTGATGTCCGGATGCTGCTTGTTGACGAGATCGGCGACATACTGCCATGCGGCGGTCTGCTCATCGGAACTCGACCACATCAGCCAGGATACCTCCGTCGGCTCCTGCGCCTGCGTCGTCGATGCGATCGCGAACAATGATGCTGATAAGGCGAGTGTGGCCAAGAGGCGTTGCGTCGTCATCGGATGTCTCCCTGTTCGGATCATGTTTGGTCGTTCCAACGCTGTATAAAGGTCGTTTGAGCAACAACTTTTCATAGCGTTTGATTCGCAGATTGTCGCGGTCTAAACTCGGTGTCAAGTGGTCAGGCCACATGGCCGGCTCGTGCTGAAATCGGACACTGATCATGGCACTTCAGACCGTTGCGACCCGTCGTCTCTACGAACAGATTGCCACTCAAATCGGCGACCTGATCGAGCGTGGGGAGTACCCACCAGGGACCAAACTGCCCCCGGAACGGGATCTGGCGATCACACTGGGCGTTAGTCGTCCGACCGTGCGTGAGGCGCTGATCGCACTCGAGGTTACCGATCTCGTCGAGGTCAAGGTGGGTGTCGGCGTTTTCGTAAGGCAGCATCCGGGCAAAAACTTGCGCCTGCCTTCCAATAGCTATTCACCGCTCGAGGTCATGCAGGCTCGGGCCATGGTCGAGCCGGGGATTGCGGCGATGGCGGCGACCTCGATCAGCGAGGAAACGACGGCGCGGCTTGAGGCATGCCTGAGGATTCTGAGCGAGGCGACCGAACTCGATCAATGGTCAGAGATGGCCGATCGTGATCTTCACCTTTGTCTGGCCAATCATTGTGGCAACAAACTGCTCCAGGATATCGTTCATAATCTGTGGCAGGAGCGGTCAGGGGAGATGAGTGCGAAGTGGCACCAGCATCTAGCCAGCGTGCCGGGCCTTTTACGGCCCATCATGATCCAGCACGAAGAGATCGTCAGGGCGGTCAAAGAAGCCGATCCTGAGCAGGCGGATGCCGCGATGCGGCGTCATCTCGACCATGTCTACACTGAGATGCAGGCGCTCTGGGATTGAGCGCCTGCACGG
>JBGSYN010000038.1:0-1687 GCA_041750975.1 Geminicoccaceae bacterium
TCAGGTGACCCATGCCCAAGACTTATGACGAACTCCGTAGCGCCCGTTGGTTCACGCCGCCTGACAAGCATGGCTATATCCACCGGGAGCGGATCAAGCAGGCGGGCTTTTCGGACCGGGATTTTAAGGGTAAGCCCGCCATTGGCGTGTTCTCGACCTGGAGCGAGTTGAACCCCTGCCATATCCATTTCCGTGAGCGCGCCGAGGATGTGAAGCGCGGCATCTGGCAGGCCGGCGGGTTCCCGTTGGAAGTGCCCTGCATGTCCTTGGGCGAGCCCTTCATGAAGCCGACCACCATGCTCTATCGGGACATGCTGGCGATGGAGGTGGAGGAGCTGTTGCGCTGCCATCCGCTCGATGGCGTCGTCTTGATGGGTGGCTGCGACAAGACCACCCCCGCCATGTTGATGGGCGCCATCTCGGCCAACCTTCCCGCCATCTATGTCCCGGCTGGTCCGATGCTGACCGGGCGCTGGCGCGGCCACACCCTCGGCAGCGGCACCGACGCCAGCCGCTGGTACGACGAACTCCAGGCCGGCAAGATCACCCAGGCGCAGTATGTCGAAATGGAAGCCGCCGGCGCGCGGTCGGCCGGCCATTGCATGACCATGGGCACGGCCTCGACCATGACCTCGATGGCCGAGACCCTGGGCATGACCTTGTCGGGTGCCGCCTCGATTCCCGCTCCCGATTCCCGCCATCGACACATGGCGGTCGATTCCGGCAGGCGCATCGTCGAGATGGTCTGGGAGGATCTGAAGCCGGGCGATGTGCTCTCGCTCGATTCGTTTCGCAACGCGATGACGGCGCTGATGGCGCTGGGTGGGTCCACCAATGCCATGATCCATCTGGTAGCCCTCGCCGATCGCGCCGGCATACCGCTGGCACTCGATGACTTCGAGGCAGCCTCACATGCAGTGCCCGTGCTCGCCGACATCAAGCCTTCCGGCCGATTCCTCATGGAGGATTTCTTCGAAGCAGGGGGCCTGCGCGGGCTCTTGAACCGGATTCGCGAAAGTCTCGCCCTGAACGCCAGGACCGTCGGCGGCCGGACCATGGGCGAGGCGATCGAGGGAGCCGAAGTCTTCGATGACGACGTCATTCGTCCCCTCGACCGCCCGCTGATCGACCAGGGCGGCCTCGTCGTGCTGAAGGGCAATCTGGCGCCGGACGGTGCCGTGCTGAAGCGCTCGGCCGCCGATCCGAAGCTCTTGCGGCATCGCGGCAAGGCCATCGTCTTCCGCGATCGCCAGGATCTTAAGGATCGCATCGATTCGCCCGATCTCGACGTCGACGCCGCTTCGGTGCTGGTGATGCAGAACGGCGGCCCGGTCGGCGTGCCGGGCATGCCCGAATGGGGCATGCTGCCGATCCCCAAAAAACTCCTGCGGCAGGGCGTGCGCGACATGGTGCGGATCTCCGATGCCCGCATGAGCGGCACGCATTACGGCTGCGTCGTTCTTCACGTCACCCCCGAAGCTGCAGTGGGCGGGCCTTTGGCGCTGGTCCGGGACGGCGATGAAATCGAGCTTGATGTCGAAGGACGAAGGCTCTCGCTCCTGGTCGACAATGACGAACTCGAGCGCCGCCGTGCCGCTTGGCAGCCGCCTCAACAGGAACACCAACGTGGCTGGCCGCGGCTCTATATCGACCATGTCCGCCAGGCCAATGAGGGCGCCGGGCTCGA
>JBGSYN010000039.1:0-18162 GCA_041750975.1 Geminicoccaceae bacterium
AGAAAGCTCGGCAGATCACCCGGCAGGTCCCGCAACAGCTCGTCCGACATCATGCCCTCTCGACTACGTTCTCTCTTTGTTCATCATCCATCACATCGCCACTAATGTCAAGTGGCCTGAGGGTTGCGGAGAGGCAGTAACATCGATATCTGCAATACACGCAGCGGCAATTCCCATAGCTCGCAGGGGTTTCACAATTTCATGAATACTATCTTTTCCATAGGCATTTAAATATAAACAATTCTCATTTCCTCGAGAATCTGCTTGATCTAGAAGACGCTCATTAATCTCATTGTAAAATGCTCGATCAGCATCCGCCTCCGTTACAATGACGCTTCGATAGAAGAGACCTGACAAGGTATTAGCGGATCTCAAAAGAGGTTTACGTATAATATTACGTAAATCCTTAAGATCCAAATAATTAGCTGATCCGGCAAACCCATCATAAGTCAGCCGGACAATATCAACCCTTGTTCCCGACTGTATTGCACCCATGAGAAAATGCGGACTATGGGTGGCGACAAAAATCTGCTTTCCATACTTCCTTGCTACTTTGACTGCCTCCTTTCCAAGTTTGAAGGACAAACTTGGATGGAGAAAGGCTTCTGGTTCATCTATCGTGACTACCTTATGGTCTCCTGCTATCAATTCGATGAGAATACCCGCAAAGGCCTTGACACCGTCGCTTACCTCGTCAGTGGTCAGTGCGTCGGCCATCCAATTTAGGGTCTCATCTTCAATGGTGCGTTCGCCGACTGGTTCAGTTTGTCCGAATCGGAGCTGGAGAATACTGCCTTCTGAGGAGTCAAAACCAATCCAAATGTCGAAAGCTTCGTGGACAAGCGACCTCAATTCCGCGCGCTTGGGATCGTTGGTAAGCAAGCGTGCAAACGAACCAATTGGCTTTTTTAGATCACCACGCTCCTGAGGATAAACAATCGATAGTCGCCGCTCGCCGTGCATATCGAGTATTCGGTGTTTGGCGTACCAAGATGTGAATATTCTCCGTCGTTGCCAGTCCGTCGGCTTGGCATCTTCTGGAATATTTGGATTTACCCGAGCGATGATATATTCTTCAGGTGGTCCGGTAACCAGTTTGTCGCCGAAACTCAGTGATATGAAATTATTCTTGTCGAGTTTATTTTTATAATCTGGGATGAAACCTTCTAATTCTTCATCTGCTTCTGATTCACTTATATGGTCAAAAGTAAGGCGTCTTAATACTTTGTAGTCGTTATCGGGATTCTTGCATTCGGAAGTGATTTCTTGTAGAATTAGACTTTTGCCCGAATTGTTTGGTCCAATAAAAATAACAATACAGGGGTGTTCTATTGAGAGTGAGTCAGCGCCATACTCAGAGTATCCTCGTATCGATAGTTCACGAATCATCAGGTCACTTGGTGTTTAGTGGGAGAATAAATGCGCGGTCGGTTTTCTATTAATCTTACATACTTGCATTTGACGGTCGTTATCAACCGCTGGCGCCAACGAGAATTGCCCATGTGCCGTGTCTAAAACGCCCTCTAATCGCAAAGTTACTTTCACTAGAGGGAATATGCTCTTTCTGGTGTAAGCATGCAATAGTGCGAGGTTGTACGGCGTATCTTGCAGCCAAGGATCGATTGCGGAGATAGCGCTTACGCCAATATGTCAGGCATAACCCAGTTCAAAAAGGAAAGCAGGGTCCGATTTCGGCAGTAATTTTGCGGATTTTGGCGATTGTGGCGGTGATCCTGTAGTTATTGTCGCCCGTTGCGTCGAGGGTTTGGAGCAAGGGGGCGAGGAATTCGGGTTGGGGGAATACGTCGGTGGCTTCCGGCGCGGGTCTCAAGGGGGATATGAGGTCCAAGTTGTCTCGCTCCAGATCACGGACCAGATACGGCACAACTTCTTGCACTTTTCTTCGGGCCAGACCGAGGAGGGCTTCGCCTCTGGTCTCGTCATGCGGATCGTCGACGCGAGCCCATAGTGCTGCGCGAATTTCCTTGGTGTTGGCCTCGCTGAGCGAGCCCAACCCGAATGTCGCCCAGTTGCGCACATCGGCATCCGCATCGGCGGTCAATCGAATCAGTGTCCTTCGGGCACGAGGCGATTCGACTTACCCAAGGCTCCATGCCATGGCAAAGCGGACATCCGCCGAAGGATGCTTTGCGAGCGCGAGATTGGCAAGCAACGTGTCGTCTGCATCCAGGTGGCCCAGTGCTATGATCGCACAATCTAGAACCACTTCATTGCTATCCTCCAACAAAACTGCGAGCACTGGGATAGTTTCTTCACGGTAGGGGAATGGACTTTTGCCTCCCAACTGCCCGAGGATATCGCAAGCAACAGCGCGTTCGATCGGGTCTTCGCTCTCGCACAGCACAAGGCAGCGCTCGAATATGCTCCTGCTGCCGGCCCTGCGCAATTGCCCGATCAACATGTGTTGAGCGTCTTCATCATAATCGGCCTGCCTTCTGATCGAGACGATTTCATCGATCAGTCGCAGTTCTTTGGAACTCGATTTCCGCTTTGCCATTCGATCGCTCTTCTCTGCGATGCCGTAATCCGGCGCCGCTTCTGTCGGGCTAAATATTCCTAGCATTAACGCCGGCGCTATGGTATTGTGGAGTGTCGCCTTGCGTTCACCGGTCGGGTGCCATGAAGGAATGCCGAATGTCTTTTTACACGAACGAATTCTTCCAGATCCAGTTGGGTCAGCGAGACCGCCTGAACGATGCCGGATTTTGCACGAACGAATTCAGAAGCGGCTCGGCATTTCTGCACGAACGAATTATTGCAGAGCCGTCGACGCCCACCCAAGTTCGACACCACGCTTTTTACACGAACGAATTCAGCAGGATCGCGGTCGATAACCAAGGTCCCCAACCCGGAGCCGCAAATTACACGAACCATTAATCCAGGCTCACCCCAACCAAAGACGACCCCCAGATACCCCATCCGACCTTTACACGAACGAATTCCCGAAAGCCTGTCGGGTTTCCCTCTCTCCTCCAACATAACTCTGCGCCTGCCCGAGGTCGGCTTGGGTGTCAAGACGTTCGGCGTCGCTTTCCGGCCGTTGGTTGTCAAGGAGCCGAAGGAATGGCGGGATTGTGGTATCGCCTTGGGGCCGAACTCGGCATGGCGGGCGGGTATTCTGGATCTCGGGAAGATCATCGCCGAATTATCGCTGGATCCGATGGCCAATTCTCCCGCTGACTTGTTGGGCCAACGCGGCTATGGCTGGAGCAGCCCGAGTTCGCGCTGCCTTTTCTTGGCGAGCCCGGCGGCGACGATGCGGTAGGACTGGCGGAGATAATCCTTCAACTCGTCGTCGGCGAGCCCCGGCTTCGCAAAGTGCTGGATCCACTTCATGCCGCGGGAGGCCAGATAGGGGGCGGGACGCAGGCCCGGCTGATCCTTCAGGATTTCGTAGGAGATCGGGCCGACCTTGAAGGTATAGGCGGGCTCGCCATCGCCCCAGCCGCCGATGGCGAAAACCTTGCCGCCGATCTTCCAGACATCCGAGCCGCCCCATTGAACGACATGGGTGGTGGCGTTCAGTGCTTTGCAAAACGCGTTGAACTCGTCATTGGTCATTTGCCGATCGCCCCGAAATCGGACATTACCCGATCTCGGACCGTCGTAGGGAACAGCGAATGAACGACAGCATAAGGATCATCGGCGGCTCGGCCCATCCCGAGTTCACCAAAAAGCTGTGCCTGCATCTTGGCGTGGCACCATGCAAAACCAGCGTGGTGCGGTTCTCCAACGAAAACATCCTGGTGCAGATCGAGGAGAATGTCCGAGAAACCGATGCCTTCGTCATCCAGTCATCCTGCTCGCCCGTGTCCGACAATATTCTGGAGCTCCTGATCGCGATCGACGCGCTCAAGCACGCCTCGGCCCGGCGGGTGACCGCGGTGCTGCCTTACTTTCCCTACGCCCGCTCCGACAAGAAGGACCGGCCGCGGATCTCGATCACGGCACGGCTGATGGCCGATCTCCTGGAGGCAGCGGGGGCCGACAGGGTGCTGACGATGGATCTGCATTCGCCGCAGGTGCAGGGCTTTTTCAGGATTCCGGCCGATCAGCTGAAGGCGGCACCTCTCATTTGCGATCATCTACGCCGAACCCGGGATCTGACCGATTATGTTCTGGTCGCGGGCGATGTCGGCGAGGCCAAGGAAATCGGCGCTTATGCCAATCGCCTCAACCTGCCGATCGCCATCGTCGACAAGCGGCGCGACGGCGATGACGAAAAACCTCGTGCGGTCAATCTGATCGGCGACGTCGAACGAAAGCGCGCGCTGATCGTCGACGACGAGGTTGCGAGCGGTGGCACCATGCTGGAAGCGACGACGTTCCTCTTGCGTCATGGCGCGATCTCGGTCGAAGCCGCTGCCGTTCATCCGGTGTTGAGCGGCCAGGCGATCCAGCGCATCGAGGCCTCGCCGCTCCGCTCGCTGGTCGTCACCGATTCGATCCCGTTGAACCCGGACAAGCAAATCGACATGATCGAGGTCTGCTCGGTCAGCGAGCTCTTCGCCAACGCCATCCGGGCGATCCATAACGGCTCCAGCATTTCCGAGCTGTTCGGCTAGATGGGCTCGCGCAATAGGCTGTTCCCGGACCGACCAAGTCTTTGGAGGGGGCTTTCGGCGTCGATGCGGCCTTGCCGTCGATGACCGGCTATCGCGGTGCGGCCCTGTACCCGGATGCTCGGCGCGTTGCATGGATGTCTGGCAGGGGCGTGCCGGGTATCAGCCGTCATTGTCGGCCATCGGCCCCGCTGCTCGACCAAGGGGCGTCAGAATTGTGGCGGGCCGGGTTTGATCCGGAGGTGTCGGAATTGGACCCGGAAGCCCTTGAAGTGGTTCTGGAGGGCGATCAGGCCGTTGGGATAGGCGTTGCGCGTATCGGTATAGTCGCCGTTCCGGAGCACCGGTGCGCCGTTGAGCAGGACCCGAATGCGGTTTCCGCCCATCTGGATCTCCAGGTCGTTCCAGCGCTCGAGGGCGCGTGTCGGCACCGGGCTGATGGACGGATGTCCATTGGGCTCGGGCAGATCCTCGACCGGCGGGAAGCCGCTCGTCGGGTGGACCGGATAAATCGCCCCGGTCTGGTGGTAGGGGTTGAAGAGCTCGGTCGGGAACGGGAACGCCGGCTGATCGCCTGGCCGCTCGCCGGTATTGTCGATCTGGATCTCGTAGCCGGTTTTGATCAGTTCTTCAAAATTCGCCAGCCGTTCTCGCGGCAGGCGGACATAGACGCCGGCGTTGTTTCTGATCGTGCCCGCCCGCCACTGCAGGCGCAGGGTAAAATCCTGAAAGTCCTGCGGCTCGTAGTAGAGGATGCCGATTCCGCTGTCCGTTTCCAGGGTTAGGCCGAAGCGGGCAAGGCCCCCCTTGCCCACATGGTTCCACCCGCGCGGCAGGAGAGCGTCCCGTCCGAAAGGATTGCGATCGAAGACGAAGAGCGGATCGAATCCCGGCTCGGGCTGATGGTGGAACCCCGTAATGTTGCCATCCCCGTCACGCTCGGTGACGACGGCCAAACCGTCATTGGCGATGGTCTCGGCAGTCTGCCGGGCGAGCACCAGTCCGGTCGGAACGGGATTGGCCGACCCGACCCGCGGGAAAACGGCCTGATCGACGCACCAGGCATTGTCGACCTGATGGAAGCGTCCGGTAGGGTCGGTCACGGAACCGTTCGGATCCTCGCCCATCCAGAGCGTTCCGGCATCGTGGTAGGTGGTGCCGAGGGGGTCACGGATGCCGCGTTCTTCCGGCACATCCAGGTTGAGCTTGCCGAACCGCGGCCCGCCGGGTGCGTAGGGATTATCGTCCTGCCATTGTCCCGCCTGCGCATCCCAATATTGAATGTCGTTATCGGCGTCGACCAGGCCGCGGGCCAAGATGCCGGCTGCCTGATCCATCTCGGCAAATACCGTGAGGTCATCCTCCTGTTGCACATAGTTGACCCAGGCGCGCCGCTGGCCGAATTCGTCATAGTCCTGGCTGAGATCCACGAAATTCGCCCGTGGGTCGCCCGGCGCAAGATCGGTCCGGCCGACCATCTCGCCGATACCGCGAAAGGTGATCGCCACCCACTCGGGATCCTGGTTGGCCAGAAGGGCCTCGGCCGATTCGATGTCGGGGATCATGCGGTAAAGTACGGCCTCGGCGTTCGGTCCCGGCTGAAATCCTGCATAGAACTGGAGATGGTAGCGTCCGCCATTGCTGGCCTTGCCGGCGATGTGGAAAGCCGAGGTTTGCAGGAGGTCGAGTGAATCGATTCCAACGGCCGAGCGGCGCAGCCGCATGGTGATGTTGTTGCGCACATGGGCCATGAGATTGCGTCCCATCAGACCGTTGAGCGGCGCAATGCCACCAAAGGATTCGAGTGCAAGCCGGGTCGATTCGATGGCACTCAGGGCAAGGACGACCTGGCAGGATCTTGACACGTCGATGGAACGTCGCGCCTTGCCGTCCCAGACGTCGAGCACGCTCACCCTGTGCAGGTCGCCCTCGGGCTCGACCGCGAGCCGCAGCACCCGCGTGTTAGGCACCAGAAACAGCCGCCGGCGCTGGTCCAGATTGCCGGATCGGCCGATATCGTCGCGGATCGCCTCGATCAACACGGGCAGGCTCGAGAATTTGTCGAAACTGAAAAGGCCGGAAGCCGGCGCGTCAGCCTGTATCGCAATCGGTGCGGGCTCGATCGCCTCGATGCGCGTCGTCGCCTGGGTGCCGCCGGCGACAACGGGGATGGCGCCGATCTGCGCCTCGAGCTTCGGCTTGAGCGCCATGCTCAGTCGGTTTTTCTCAGGATCGTTGAAGAGGTCGGTTCGGATCTCGGCGATGGGTGCTTGTCCGGGGCCCCGGACCACATATTCCCTAACGCCCGTTTGAAGTTCGATGCGATCATAGAAGGATTTGAGGTACTCGGCCGTGGTCGCGGGCCACGCCGTGCCCTGGGCGAGGGGACCCTCGAGCACATCGTCCCTCAGGCGAGGCGCCCAGCCGCCCCAAAAGATAGATTTGCCGCCGACACAGAATGCCTGCCGCGAGAAGATCTGGTTGCCGCGCCAGGGCAAACCCCAGACCTGATCCGTCACCTCATCGGCCCCGGGATTGGGACCGGGCCGGCCGTCAACGGCACCGCCCGTGCCGAGCCCGACATTGGAGAGGTTCTGATAGTGCTCGCTGACCAGGAACGGGCCTGCGTCGAGTACCAGCACCTTGGCGCCATTCCGCCAGAGCCGCGAGGCGCAGTAAGCCCCGAACATGCCGGAGCCGATGACGATGGCATCGAACTTGGCGGTCAGATCGAATGGTGGCTCTGTCTCTCCGGCCGGCTGCAGCGCCTCATCGAGCGTATTGCAGAGAAACCGGCCGAGCACATCGAGCGACAAGCTGGTACGCTGTACCGCGATCCTCTGTTCAGCGTCCTCGTTCAACCGTGGGAGATTGTCGTTCACGTCAACATCTCGCTTTTAGGAATGTGGACACAGCCCGTTTGCAATTCTGATTCTCAGTTCATTCGAGCCGATTCGAGGACGCTCCGAAAACGGTCGGCTACGCGTGCGAAGCCGGCATTGGTAGCGTGGATCTCGTCCGCCCAGTCGGTGGTTTGCAGGAGCGTGCCCCGCACATCGACGACGTGGACATGCGTCTCTGCTGGATCTCCGGCGATGGTCTCGAGCATGTCGTAGAGGGCGTCGATCAGAAACTTCGGAATATCCCGCTGCAATTGCGGATCGTCGATGCCCTTCGCTTTCATCGGTCCGCCGAGCCATTGGTCCTTCGCGGCCCATAGCGGATCGCGCGCATCGCCTGGCTGGCCGCCGGGAAATGTGTGGTCGTAGCCATGGAGGACGATCGGCAGTCTCGCGAATCCAGCTTCGCTGCGAATCGTATCAATGACTTTTCGATAGGCCGTCTCCAGCCGCATCAGGATGCGAGCGAGTTCGAGCTTGTCGATGTGAAAGGCTGCATCCTTGCCGGGAGAGTGCTGTTTCAACATTTGCTGGAGGACCGGGACGCCGAACTCGTCCTCGCCGATCACATCGTTGCCGGCCGCCGAGAACAGGAATCCCGCAACCGGTCCTTCGGCGGCGCGAGCCTGGAGCGCCATCATGTATTCCGGGCGCCGATTGACCATATTCTCGGCCGTATCGCCGGCCGCATCGAGACTCCAGATCAGGTGATCGCCGCCGAGTTGATCGATAACATCCTCGATGATGAACGGGAACTGGAACCAGGAATCGCCCTCCGACACAAGAACGGGAAGCTTGGCGCCAAGGTCCCGGCGCCTTTGGAAGCGTATCCGTCGCCGGTTACGACAGATACCGTTGGCCCAGCGCAAAGCGTTCTCAGCGCCGCCGATATCGAACTCCGCCTCCGGCGTATCCAGCGCGACCTTGTTGGGATCGGGTAAGGGTCGCGGATCGAACGGCCCGGCAAGATCGCGATCGAACGTCAACAAGGCGCCGATCTCGGCCTCGGGAACGTCCGGATCGATCAGCATCTGCTTGAACTTGTCATATGAGATGCGGGTCATTGCATGAGCCTCCGTTGTCCTCGTTATCCGAACCTCGAACCGATCATACGCCAAGAAAAACGAAATGCTGTGCGAATTCGCATAGAATTGCCGAGAAAATAAGGCGATTCTGTCCGGAACGAGCGTGACCATCAGGGGGGATCGATCCATGGCGTCGGCAACCACCAAAACCAGCTACGATCAGGTCGTCGCCCAGGCCCAGAAGCGGTGGAAGGGACGTCAGCGCGATGTTGCTGAGGCCAGACGCAATGCCGAAAAGGGTGCCTGGACCAAGCTCGACACGCCCGAGCGATTGATCCAACGCCTGGAAAGGCTGGGCGGTTGGCTGGCCGCCTCTCAGGGCGACGCGCCGCCTACGGGCGAAGACGCGATGGCCCGGGCCTTGCTCGCCGATACGCAAGTTGACCCGGCAACTGCCGTAGGTGAAGAGGAAGCGCTGGCAGTGGCGCGCAAGACGGCGAGTGAGATCCGCAGTAATCCGGAGACGCTCAATGACCGGATGTTCGAGCGAATACTTGGCAACTCGCGCGACCTGCTGTCGATCGAATTCTTCGAGCAAGGCTTGTCGGCAGCGGCCTCGGTTGGCCTCGTCTCGACGGATGGAACCGAGAACGGCACCGGCTTTCTGGTCGGTCCTGGCGTGATGATGACCAACTGGCATGTGCTGGAAACTGCCGAGATGGCAGCTCGCAGCGACCTTATGCTGGATTTCGAAGCCAATCGCTTCGGGCCGCGCAAGACGGCCCAAATCTTTCCGCTCAATCCGACAGCATTGTTCGTTGCGGACCCGGAGCTCGATTTCGCACTGGTCGCTGTCGCACCCAAAGCCGTTCAGGGCCGCGAGCTGCGCGACTTCGGCTTCCTACCGCTCATCGGCCGAACCGGTAAGGCGGTCGCTGGCGAGTACATCAATATCGTCCAGCATCCGGGCGGCAAGGTGAAACAGATGTGTGTCCGGAATAATCGCATTCTGGACCTGCCCGGCACCTCCCTCAATCCGGGCTCTCCGGAACTCGATCCGTTTCTCCTCTACGAGGCGGACACCGAGCGCGGCTCTTCCGGTTCGCCTGTCTGCAACGATCAATGGGAAGTCGTGGCGCTGCATCATGCGTCATTGCCGAGGAATTCACGCAGCGGCAAGGGCAAGTCCGAAAGCAGCGGCGACGCCGAGGAATGGATTGCCAATGAAGGTGTCAGGACATCGAGGATCGTCGCGAACCTTCGGGAGAAAAGGGAACAACTCGAGCCTGAGCATCGATCTCGCCTGGAAGAACTGCTGACCCTTTGGAGCACGGACGATCAGCCCAACGCCGGAACGGCTGTGCGCGCTGAGGAATCGGGTCGAAATCGTGGAGGGGAGCGTGCTGGTCACTCGGTGATGCCGGGTCCCACGATCATCGGTGCCAGCGGACAGCGCGAAATCGAGATACCGTTGCGCCTTAAGATCGTGCTCGAGCTTGGTGAAGGCTAATCGCTCAGGGCCGGGACATCAGATCGTCCCTGAAGCCCCGCCAATAGGTCCGACCGAGAACAAATCCGATGGCCAGATCATAGATCACGACGATCCAGAAGCCTGAAGCAACGTTCAATGCTGCAATGAAGAAGAAGATCACAAAGATAAAGCGGGCGACAAAAGCCCAGACAGCAAGGAACGGATTGGCGATCGGGACGATCATGGCGGGAACATAGGTGACGGCGAAGAGGATCGCATAAAGACCGACCATCCGGACCCAGATCGTCGGGTAGGCGGCGCCGAAGTGCAGGAATTCCGTCAGCCAGCGGGGCCAAATGATGGCGACGACACCGAACAGCGCATCGATGGCGACAGCGATGGTGAGCCAGCGCTTGAACGGAGCCAGCGGATCGGCTGAGGCTGCGAGGGGGCGGGTTCCTAGTGCTGTCGCCATGATGGTCTCACTTCCAGCTAGAAGGTTTTGAGGTAGGCGAGGAGGTCGGCCTTCTGATCCGACGGCAAATCGGTACCCCACAGGTGCCCGGCATTGTCATTGCCGACGACTTCGGTGTCGTAGCAGAAGCCATCGGCAGGCGGATTCTGCGGTTCGCATGAAGGCGCCAGGAAGCCGCCTTTGTCATTGTCCAGAATATCCAGCCCGCGAAGGAATGCGGACGGCCGCTGTTCGGGTAATGCGAGGAGATCAGCCAATGTCGGAACCGAGCCGTTGTGAAGATAGGAGCCGTTGAGCCAAAGTCCTTCCAGCGGCTCGGCGATATAGCCCTCGACGTTTTGAAATTGGACGAAACCCCAATCATAGCCTTCGTCATAGGCGTTGTAGGCGTCTCGCGCCGCATCGTTCCACATCGCAACACGGTTCGGATCCGTTCCGACTTCCTCGATCGGAATAACGGTGAGCGTACGCGCCCCATCCGCACCATGACATTCGGCACAACTCTCCGAGAACAGAGCCTCGCCGCGCCTGACCGCGTCCGCTTCCGGCTGGTGCGGTGAGAGCGGTGCCGGCAGTTCGCGCAGGAAGGCTTCCAGTCTCGCAATCGCCTCGGCATCGTATTCGTCGGCAACGGTGCCATCGCCCAGGGCCGAACTCAGCACGACCTCGGGGATCGATGTGTTGAGCCCGTCCCAATGCAACGGTGCGCCTTCGCGGATATCTTCGCGTGCGTTGAGATTCCAAATCGGCTGCATATCGGAGTTGCCGATCGTGCCGTCATCCTCGAGGCCGAGCATCCCGAACTTCACGGGGTTGAACGGATCGATCCTGCCTGGCCCCCAATCGGGACGCGTGTCGGCCCAGGCGAAATCCTGGCCTTGTTCCAAGAGTGCCTTGCGCGTGAAGGGAATGAAGGCGAAGCGATAGAGCAGCCGGTCGAGCATCGGGGGCTCGATCCCGGCGCTACGCATGGCCTCGAGAATCGGTCCGGGCGCGAAATCGTCGTCGTCGGCGCAACTCGTCAAGAATCGCTGATAACCCTGCACATCGACGGTGTTGCCGGCTCCTGCAACATAGATTTCTGGCTCGGCCTGGGCGTCCGATCGTGCCCGAACGGTATGGCAAAAAGCGCAATTGATTGCCATTCGCTCGACGCCGACGCGCGCCCGGGAGAACCCGATGGGGGTCGCCGACGGGTCCTGGCCGTGCTTCCAGACGAAGCCCAGTGACGCGTAGCCATCGGCACCCGGCAGATGATCGCCGCAGATCTCTGGCAGGACGCGCCAAATGGCATAGGGGATGCCCGTGGCCCCATCATTGCCGATCGAGCCGTAATTGAAGTTTTCGGCCTCCTCGGCATAGAAGGGAATCTCTCGGACAAAGAAACGATCGTAGGCGAACCAGCCGCCGGCACCGATCAAGACCACGATGATGAGAATAATGAACCATCGAGAGCGCATGAAGCGTCCTAGAATGTCTTGAGATAGGCGAGCAGTGCCGATTTCTGCTCGGCCGAAAGATCGGTTCCATAGAGATGCCCTGCGTTACTGTTGCCCGGTGCATCCGTGTCGTAGCAGAAACCGGCTTCCACGGATTCACCGGGCGTGCAACCGGGTGCAACGAAACCGCCCTGCTCGACATCAAACAGATCGAGCCCGCGGACGAAAGCCCCGGGCCGGTCTGCTTCGGGCATCAGGAGATCGTGGAGCGTCGGCACGGCGCCATTGTGCAGATAGGGTGCGCGAAGCCAGAGACCGTCGAGCGGCATGTTGGCGTAGCCCCCGGTTTTTCTGAAGTTCTCGAACGCGTAGTCGGGATCGTCCTCGAACAATCGCCGCTGCAATACGCTCAGCTCTTCGGTGTAGGAATTGAGGCGGCCTGGATCGGTTGCGATCTCGCCGATCGGCGTGACCTTGCCGAGAGTCTCGCCGGCAAATACATAGCCACCGTCATCGCCACGATAGCCGTGGCAGGCCACGCATCGATCCATGTAGATGTCTCGCCCCGCGGTGAGGACCTCCGGGTCTTCACTATTTGGATTTGCCGGCGGCTTCAGATCGAGCAGCCAATCCGCGACCCGCTCGATCGACTCGTGATCGACCGTTTCCTCGGTGACGCCGGCGCCGATCGCGGCACTGAGATTCCGCTCCTGCAAGGAAGGATTGTTCCCATCCCAGTGGAGCTGCATCCCGTCGCGCGGTCCCTGATAGTAGATGCTGGGGAAATCGGCCGCGCCATGGATCTCGTCATCGTCCAGATCGTCGAAATCCTTGCCGAATTCCAGAAGCTTATAGGGATTGAACGTGTCGACACGTCCCGGGCCCCAATCGGATTGAGCCTCGAGCAGTTCGCCGAGCTTGGCGCGCTGGTCCAACATCCCTTCACGAACCTGCGGCATGACGATCAGACGCCAGACCAATCGATCGATCCAATCCAGCTCCGCGCCCATATCGTCGAGGATCGGAAAGAGATTGTCCGGGGCGAGCCTCGGATCGGGGCCGGCGTCGAGGACAACCTCGATGAACCGCATCAGGTCCAGATTGTTCGAGGGCATTGCCGGGATGATTGTCGGCGCCTCGTCCTCGGTCATGCGGACGGTGCCGGTGTGGCAGACAGCGCAGTTCAGCCAGACCAGATCGACGCCACTGACGCGTCGCTGGCTGACGCCGATGGGAAGATCGCGTTGGCTGCCGTCCTCGTCCTCTTCGTAGAGGAAGCCGAATGCCTTGTAGTCGTCCCGGCCTTTAAATTCTTCCGGGTACAGTTTGGGCAGGGCCTGCCAAAGCCAATAGGGCAGTCCGCTTTCAGGTTCGCTGCCGATCGAGCCGTATTTGAAATGCTCGACGATATTCTCGTAGTGCGGTGTGCTCGAATCGGAGAAACGCGCCAGGGCGACGCCACCAAGAATGAGCGCGACGAACCCGATAAGGAATATGATCGCAACGACAATCAGGATTGCGGTTCGCCGCCAGCGGCTGCGGGCGCTGTGGCGTTGGACTGCGGTAACGAAATTATCGGCCTGCATCGCGCTCATCCCTCAAGCCGCCGCTCGATCCGGGATCTGCAAATCGGGTTTGGTCTCGTAAATCGACATCAGTTCCTGGACCATCCGGTCCCAATCGCCGCCGAAACGCTCGAGTTCGTAGCATCCCATCGGATTCTTGGGTGCATTCAGCAGGCATTTGTTGCAGAAGGTGCAGGGACGGTCCGGGTTGTCTCTGCCCGCCCGCCATTGCTGCGGCAGATCGTTGTTCGCGACGAGGGCCCGGGTGATGGTCACGCCGTCGAGCCAACCGTCATTGATCAGTCTGCGCACCAGAGCCGCATCCTGGAATCCCCCGGTGCAGATCACCGGGATTTTGACATTGCGTTTGAACGCGTGCGCCACTTCCGCGGCGACACCTTCGACCGGATAGTGCTTCTTCATGCGAAACCAGATCCATTTGAAGATCGGCCGCAGCAGCGGATAGCGAAACAAAAGATAGTTGCGGAGAGTGTCGACGCCCGAGGATATCATCGCATCGTAGGTCGATGCGATGGTCTCGAAGTCGAAACCGCCCGGCGGCATCAGGGGATGGGGAAAGAGTGATCCGATCGAGGCGTGGATGGCGTCGGCTCCAGCCGCCTCGCACCATTTGGCTACCTCAATACCCTCATCGAGCGTGTTGCCTTTGCCCTCCCAGGGAATGACGTTGTTGTGGTCGATCCCGCTGAGCTTGACCTGCAGGTGATAGCCGTCGCCGACCTCGGCGCGAATGGCGCCGATGATATCCAGCAAGAAGCGGGCGCGGTTCTGCAGCGAGCCGCCATAGGCGTCCTTGCGGTCATTGATACCGGAACTCAGAAACTGCGTGATGAGATAGCCGTGCGAGGCGTGAAGTTCGACGCCGTCGATCCCGGCCTCCCTGGCGCGCCGCGCACCCTGGGCAAAAGCGCGGATGGTCGTGTCGATATCGCGCGCCGTCATTGCCTTGCACAGAAAACCGTGCAGCGATTCCTTGTTCGAGGTCGAACTCAGCGCCGGCCGCTGCTGATTGTAGACGCCCGGGATATCCATCTGCCGCCCGGAATGACTGAGCTGCATGATGTAGCGGCAATCGTGTAGATGGACGGCTTCTGCAAGCTTGCCCCAGTCCTCGATCAGTCGATCGTCATGGATCGTGGCGTATCCCGCAATAATCCGGCCTTCCATGAGTACGGGAACATAAGACGAGATGATGGCGCCGACGCCGCCACGTGCGAATTTGTTCTCCCAATTGATTCGGGTCTGGGTGACGCCGCCGTCTTCATTGTCGAAGCGCCCGGAAATACTCGAGCGAAAAATTCGGTTCTTGACCTTGAGGTTGGGCCAGTCGAGCGGCTGAAAGATGACGTCCTCGCTCATCGCTCAATGGTCCTTCTTCGTGGCCGCGAGGTAGATGGCGCGCAGCAGTCTCGGGACATAGTCATGGGCGGGACACTGCGCCCAACTCCCTGCACGGAACGCCCGCCCGGTCTCCGCACTGTTGTCCGCGACTTCGGCGAGTTGGAAGGCGATAAGTGTGCCGGGGCGGATGGGGTAGGGGAACGAATCGAGTTGGGTCGGCTCGCGGACGGTGCGAAGTGCGGCCTCCGGCGCCTTGAGGCATTGCTGAACGATGGTATCCGCGTTCAGGCGGGAGGATCTGGCCGGATCGGCGATGAGACCCCGCATCTCGACGAGGGCGCGTTCGATATTGTGCATGGCGACGCAGGTCGCATGGATCGCATGGGGGTTGTCGTCGGCGCGCTCGCGCAGCAGACGGAATGCCCGGACGATCTTGCCCGAGAGCCTCGATACCAGGCCGCGGACCGGGCCGGCGCGGAGATAGCTATCGACTACCCTGGCGGCTTCATAGCTGCGGAAATCCGCATGATAATCATCCTTGAACAACCGCCCGACAATGCTTTGAACGTAGGGACCGGGAGAGCCCCCGACACCGCCACGCACCCATTTGCCGAGTTGCTCGACGTCGGGATCCGCGGTCAACGTCTCGACGCCGATCCGGTTCAATCGCGTTTCCAGTGCGTCGCGTGCCCTGGCGCGCGTTTCGTCGTCACGCGGCCGAAAGGCCGGCAGTGGCACGCCATCGATAGCGAGGACTCGAGCCATTCGCTCGAGGATCACCTGGTTGAGCCACGGACCTTTTGGGGCGACGTCACGGTCGATTCGAGGGTCGGCATCGAGGATGTCGATCAATGCGGCATCGTCGATGCGGACGACGTCGACCAACCAGGGAATTCGGGCGCGTCTTGCCACGGATCAGCCCGCCTTGTGCCAGGGGAAGAAGGCGTTCTTGACCTCGGCCAGTCGCGGCCCCAGCGTTGGAATGTGCCGCAAAAGAACCGTGTTCAAGGAGTTGTCCGCAATCCAGTCGAGGCCGACCTGCGTGTAGGTTTCCGCGTTGTAATCGGAGGTATAGAAGCGGTCGCTCTTGAGCCGCCTCGAGGCCATGACGATGAAGATTCGAAAGGCGGTATCGGAAAATCCGAAGCCTTCCGGATCCTTTTCGGCGAGTGTGCCGATCAGGAGATCGACTTTTTCGACCTTGCCGTAAATGGCCTCGAGCTCGGCCGCAAGGTCGGCCCGATCGGCGCCGACGAGTTCCGTGAAGGTCTTCGGCACGCTCATTCGGAGCTGCCGGCGGAATTCGCAATAACGCGGAACTCCGCGTTCCCGGTCGCGCAGGATATCGATGGTCGCGACGTCCACGGTACGGCTCGACGGCACCTGCTTTCGCAGGGTCTGCAGATGCTTCGGAAAGTTGTTGAGCACGAGTGCTCCCGGATGTTCGGTCCCCATCGAATAGAAGACGTCCGCGAGATCCGCATTCTCATAGATGTGGTGGGTGCCTTGGCCCGAAATCTCCAGAAGATTGCGATGCTCGATGTGCGTGTTGTCGACGTGCCGGCGCAGGTCGAACTCATCCGGCAGCAGCGAGTGCATGCGATAGACCGCAACGAACTCCTCGGTGATCGAGTAGTCGGCGCTGTGATGGTCGGTGTCGCTTTCGATGATCCCGCTCGCCACCTCGGTGCGGCCGATCCGGCCGTAGCCCCGAATGAATTCCTCGCCTAGCACGCCCCACCATTGCCCGCGCATCCCGAAGCGGAGGGTCGGCGTGTTGAGCAGGGCGGGGGTCCACTCGACGGTGTGGATCTTGGCGAGGAGGGCGGCAATGATCAGTCTTGCCTTCTGGAACAGCCACTCGCCATTTTTGTCCGGATATTCAGTCTTCAGGTGGTCGCAAATGGCGTTGTGCTCGCGGGCAAAGAGCGTGTGGAGGATGGAGATGCCGGCCCACCAATTGCCATTGACGCCCGCCAGTTCGACCTGGCCGTCGCGCAGATTCTCGCCGGCGATGGTTTCCAGAGGCAGATGACCGTTCTCGAGATGGATCTTGCCGTCCGCTGCCGGGGTTTCTTGGTGCGGGCCCGAACGGATCCGGTCGATCCGCTGCTGCGAGCTGCCATAAATCTGCGAGGCGTCCCACCAATGGCTCTCGGTATTGCGAAAAGTCGCGGGCTTGCCCTCATCCGCGGGACCGGTCTCCGGATTGGGTGTGGTCTTGCGAACCTCGAGCGGTCTCTCGTGCCAGTCATCATCCTCCGCCAATGGAACTTTGAATGGCCGCCGCTCCTCCTCGGAAAAGTCGGGGTCGTCGGGACGAACCCCACCTTCATGACTGAACCAGTCATGGACCATGAATTGAAGCCAGCCGGCGGCCAGCACATTGAGATGAGGGACGGGTGTGAAGCTGTGGCGAGTGAGCAATTTCCGGCTGATCAGCCTTGGATTGGGATCGAGGATCGCCTCGTCGTTTTCGCGATATGTCAGGGCGATCGGCACGTTGCGGCCGAAACGCGTGCCGGCCCGACCCATGGTCGGCTTGCTGAGATCGTTGAAGCTGCCGTCCGGCGTGCGATTGCGGCGAAAATCGAAACCGCGGGGATCGGGCGGTTCGGGTTTCGCCCGCTCGGTGCCGTGCAGATTATACGCACGCAGATCAGCGCGCAGCGCCACGAGATTGGCCACTGCCAACGGGAACGGCAGCGAATGCCAGACGCGAACTCGATTGAGCGCACGGAACATCGCCGAAAACGAGCGATTGAGTATATTTCTGCTCACGTTTGGCTTTCTCCCCCTGAGATCGGCCGTTGCATTCCGCTTATAGGAACGCCGCAACCTCACCGCCGTGACTTTAGCCACAACAAAGCGCACGAACCACCACCTTGGCCAGTTTTTTCTAAATTTTTGGCGTGCAAAAAATACTTTGTGCGGAGCCTCCACGAGACCGAGGAGACCGAGCGCTGGCACGCGATTTGCTCCGAAGATCTTGGTTGATTATGAGGCCCACTTGGGTAGTCCAGCGACTTGAGTCTGTGCAGCGGATGCCTGTATTACGATCATCCAATCAAGGCGGGAGAGAAGCATGCCGACCGCGCCGATTGCCGAGATTGACATCGAGCCCTTCATAAGCGGTGAGGAGACCGGGCGGAGGGGCGTGGCGCGCGAGTTCGGCGATGCGTTCGAGAATATCGGCTTCGCGATCATCGTCGGCCACGGCATCCCGGAAAACCTGATCCAGGACACCTACGACGCCGTGAATGAGTTCTTTAGCCTGCCGTTTGCCAAAAAGCATGAATTTACGCCGCCGGAACAGGCCAAAGGCCGTGGCTATCTGCCGAT
>JBGSYN010000040.1:0-20331 GCA_041750975.1 Geminicoccaceae bacterium
CAGAACGATGTTCGCCAGATCTGACAGGGGTATTTGATGCGGGCGCCCGCTCTTGTTGCGTTCCGCTGGTATGGTCCAAAGTCGAGCACCATAGTCGATCTCGTCCCAGCGCATCTGGCTGACTTCGTCGCGCCGTTGGCCTGTGAGCAGGAGCATTTGGACCGCGCTGCCGATGGGAAACGCTAGAGCTTCCGCCGCATGCCAGATCCTTCGAATCTCAGTATCGGTGAGCACACGGTCACGCGATTGCTCCTTAAAGGGCGCACGGATATCGCTCGCAGGGGAGGTGTCAATTGTCCCACGTTCGACGCACCAACCGAAAAACCTCTTGGAGTGCGCTAGCAAGCGATTGGTACCCTGAACGACGCCACGGCCCCTAACGTCGTCGAGCATGTGATGAATGTCGGATCGGTTAATACTTGCTATCGGGCGCGAGCCGTGGAGCCTGCAAAGGTTATTGCGCAGATGCCCGGCGGTGTCTTTCCACGAGCGCTGGTTGGGTTTGGCATAGTTCTCGATGTAAGCCTCGACGAGGTCGGAGATGGTCTCCAGCCGTCGCTTGTCGGAGCCTGCGCCGGGCTTATAGGCCTCATCCGGGGCGATGCCTCGCAGTGATTGCTGTTTGAGCTTTCTCGCGGTGGTTCGGGCGTCGGCAACGCCCATGCCTGGGAAATGACCGAGGGTAGCCATTCGCTGTCGACCGTAATGGCGCAGCTTCAAGATGAAGGTTCGCCGGCTGGCGCCGATGCGGATGCCCAATCCGGCTTCACTTTGGTCCCAAACAGTAAGGCGTCCGGTAGCCGGTGGCCGCAGCCGTTCGATCATCAAGTCCGTAAGACGCTTGGAATTGGCCATACTTGGTATCCGCTACGGTGTTGGCTACCAGAGTGGATACCAAGATTGCGCGGATAGGGCCAGATCCAACCGCACAGCAGTGGACGCATGCAGCCACTAAATACTTATAATCATTTGGTTTAATTGAACAATATGGAAAACATGCGAATTGTGGTGAACACCAGACCACAGGACTACGGATCAGGAGGTTAGGAGTTCGAATCTTCTCGGGCGCGCCATCATCTCAGGCATTCGACTTTCGCGACGCGCTATACCGCTCAGCTCAGATAGGTTTTGAGGAGCGAGGCGCCGATCGTGTATCTGGGGTCGACCATGTTGGCAAGGCGGACCCGTCTGGCCGGCGTGAGCAAAGCGTCTTGTCGAGGCGGTAGCCTGCGACAAGAATAATGTTGGACACAAGGATTGAGCCACGCAGTGCTTGGCCTTCTATGCTATTTGTGACTAAATGCCTGTACCCGCGTACCTTGTGCGCGTTAATCACGCGCTCGCTGTTCAATATCTGTATCGGCTATCCACAAGAGGGGCGCCGCTCTGCGCAGCGAGTCGAGATATAACTTTTCGAGACGTCTACGCACAGAGATATGCGGGCTGACCGCCACGAGGCCAAGGCGACCGTCGATTTTCCCTCTTTAAGGGAGGGCCGACGTCCAGCATTTCAATGAATCATTCCCCGCAGGATTTCCCGAACGATCTGATTCCCTAGCCGAATGCGCCACTTCAGCCCCCAATCGTCTATCGCAAGGAGCCCATACCGACGCAACTCGGATAATCTCATCGCGGGCGTTCGCTAGGTAGAACGCCATTTGATAAGGTTCTTACTTTTCCCTTGCCTGCGGTCGCCGCATCGATCAGCGCTGCCGCTGCGGCCCTTGCGGCCGCCAGGCGGGGCGCTCCGCCGCCGCTCGCATGGGTCTGCACGACGGCTCCGTCGAACAACATATATAGTTGATAGGCCAGCGTTTCCGGATCATCGGCGCCAGCCTCGCGGCTGAGTTTGCCGATATAGTCAAGCATCATCCGCTTGTGCTCGTTGGCTGCCCGATGAATCGGATCGTCGAGGTCATGATATTCCGCCGTGGCATTGAGAAACATGCAGCCGGTGAAATCGGTCTGTTTGAACCAGCTTTCGAGAAAGTCGAACAGTGCGATCAGCCGTTCGCGCGCTTCATCCGAAGCCCGCTCCACTTCACGCATGATGACGTTGCGAGAGACCTCGTCACGGCGCCGCAAGACAGCCAGGATCAGCTCTTCCTTGGTGCGGAAGTGATGATAAAGCGCGACCCTCGAAACGCCCGCCTCTTCGACCAGGCGCGCAATTCCAACCGCATGATAGCCATGACGGGAGAATAGTCGGGTCGCCGTCTCAATCAGGCGCTCACGGGGCGGCAGGCTGCTGGCCGGCATCTCGTACAAACCTCATCCGTTATATCTTTACCGTTTGGTCTGATTCCATTGAGGACCCGATCGCGTTCGAGACCAGACCGATCTTTAAATGGAACAACTTAGATCGTAATCCGCCTCCGGACGGTTTGCTGTAGCAAATCACAAAAGAGTGAGGCATCACGAAAAGATATTACCAGATCGACTGATCTTATCTATAGAATTGGATAGCGAATTAAGATCGCTGGAACTAGCAAAATGCGGGAGTTTTGGCCTGTTATGCTATGCAATCGTCCGAGCTCAGCAAAGACCGAACGCTCTTGTTTCAGCAGCGCGACATGGCGATGCGCACTGAATCGAATCGTCAGATTGCGTAATCAGGAAGTGTCGTCATGAGCACAGTGTACACGAATCGTACGGGGTGCAACCTGCCGTCAGCAGCTAGCCGTCTTCTGCTCGACTGCATTCTCGTCACACCGTGTTTGGCCGGCTGTGGCGGATTCCACCGTACCGCCGCCGACTTACATGCGGATGCCCACGATTTCGTCTGGGGCGGCAAGGGAAATGGAGCATCCGTTGATCATGATCCGTCAAGACGAATTCGCGACGATTTTTCAGGAAACACGGCGCAATATCCGGCAGAGGCTGCGAAGATTTGCATCAAGAATATGGCGGTCATGTCCCGCATGGTCTGGGTCCGCTACCATGCCGGTGGAGCAGATCTGTCGCTGGTTCGAGCGCGACCTGCCATTCGAGCAGACCCGCGGCAATCTCGGCCAGGTCGCGGCCGCAGCGACGGACTACTCCGACTGAAATCGCTAGCTCCCAGCGTAACCCATCCCCTCTCTAACTAGGACTGGAGACTTTGCAATGCGCGCGCTCTCACCCGCTGAGGCTGTTCAATCGCTCAATTCTAAAGGGACAAACGCCCGAACTTTTCCAACAAATACCATGCGTAAATTGATCGTCAATCGTGCCATCGGCCTTGGTCTCGTGACCCTGATGGCTGCACCGTTCGTGCTTGTCGTTGCCGCAATCCTGATCTTTGGCAAGGCGGCCATTGACGCCGGCGGTGTTTATGGCGCGCAGATTGCCGGTATCGCCCGCACGGTTAATGACGAAATCGCCCCGCGCCTGGATGATTTGCGCCAGTCCTATCAAAGCGTCGCCGACGGCGTTCAGCGCTTCGAGGGTGACATACGACAGACCCTGGCACGACTGGGCAGCGTGCCCGATTTGACCATTGAGCGGGGTCAGCTTGGCTCTACGCCGCCGATACGCATCGTCGTGCCGAACCGCAACTACAAGATCGCTTCATCGGATCTGCGGCCCGACAATGTTCACCGGACAGGTTTCGAGCTCGCCCAATTCGGCAGGAGCAATCCCTTCAGCGGCAATCCCTTTAGCAGCCCGCCCTCCGTGCCGAACCCCACCGCCACACTGCCCTCGATCGAATTGAGCACAGGTAGCCTTCTCAACCAGACGCTGCCGAGCCAGGCGATCCCCCCGCGCAGCCTGAGCCTTTCGACCGAACCCGTCCGCGCCGCGCTGCGGCCGGTTTCCGACGGCTTCGGTCAAGCAATCGGTGTGGTCCAGCGTCCCTTAAGCGACGCCATTCAGCAGACCGGCGCAGTGGTGCAGCCCTTGCTCGCGCTGCGCGATGATATTGTCGCGATTGCTGGACCGCTGCGGGAGTTGGGACAGGCGTTTGTGCTCGTCGCCGTCCTGCTCGCTGCGGCATTTGTCGTCTTTGTCATTACCCATGCCATCGCTGCCGTGATCGTCGCCGTGCGTCGCCCTGCCGAATCGGGGACCGCGTTCCTGGTCAGCGGGCCGCTCGGGTATTTCGGATTTGTCGGCAATTGCGTCCGGCAAGAAGCGTTCTCGCGTCTCACCAACCCTCGCGAGGAGATGCGCGCCGTCGGCGGCAACGGCCCGATCGCTCACAATGCGGCCGCCTGAAGACCCATACGCTGGCGGCGGCCTTCCGATGCCGCCGCCCGATGCCTCTGTACCGAAAAGGCCATGCTATGCCCCGCCTCCGAAACCTGACGCAATGGTGCGGTCACAAGGTTAGCGCGCGCCCCGATCTTCCTGTCGGGCCGAGGCTCCGGCGGCGCAGTGTCCTTGCTGCTTTGGGTACTGCTTCGCTGGTGGGTGGCTGCGCCGGTTTCAGAAACACGGTCAGCAATCTCTATGTTGACGCCCGTGATTTCTTCTGGCGCGGACCGGAAGACGACAAACATCCGGTGATGATGGCGCGGCAAGACCAGGTCGACGCTATCGTGCGTGCGGCACAGGAGGATTATCTGCGGGAAACCCGCAAAACGTGGGGCGATGCCGGCGCGATCCCCTCGAAGACGGTTTGGGTCCACTATGACGAACCGATGACAACCCGCGCGGTAATGGATTTCGAAGCGGGCAAGTTGCGGGCGGAAACGCTCGTCGAGCCCGGCGATGATCGGGACACTGCGATCGAACGCCTGGAAGCCACCATCGTTAGCACCCGGGCCGCTTCGGCCGCCGACCTTAAAGTTTTGGATGGCACCCGCGCCCGCGCCGAGATGGCGGCCGAACAACAGGGCCTCGTCCTGCCGGGTACGGAGCAGGAGTTCGCCAAGACACCGCTGTTCGATGATGTCATCCCGGACACGGGCGATCGCGACGACGTCGTGGTCGACGAGGAACTCCTGTTCGGCGTCGACGGTGCAACGCGCATCAAGCTGACTGCCATTGTGCCGTTCGTAGACGGTTATTACGGCCGCCTCGCTGTCAACTACGCCGACGCTGTACTGCGCGATGCCCACCGACACGAAGTGCCGCCGTCGCTTCTCTTGGCGATCATGCAGGCGGAAAGTGCGTTCAATCCGCGCGCCACGTCGCACATCCCGGCCTACGGATTGATGCAGATCGTGCCGCGGTCGGCCGGCCTGGATGCCTATGACTTCGTGCACGGCATGATGCGCTTGTTGGGCCCGGAATATCTCTATGATCCGAATAACAACATCGAGCTAGGTTCGGCCTATCTCTGGATCCTCAATGGCCGCTATTTGCGTTCGATCGAACATCCGGAAAGCCGCCGCTATTGCGTCATTGCCGCATACAACACCGGTGCGGGCAATGTTGCTCGGGCCTTTTCCGGGACCACCAGCGTCAAGGCGGCGGCACCGATTATCAATGCTCTGTCGCCCGATGACGTGTTCGCCAGGCTCGAGAGCGACTTGCCGTTCGACGAAACCAAGGCCTACCTCGTCAAGGTCAATACCGCCCGCGAGACCTATCGTGCCTGGGACGACATCGTGCCCGCCGATGGGGCCTGAGCAACGTCCGCCTCGGACGCACGTTCTTGACTCGTGACCACCGACAAGACCCGGAGTTTGCGCCGTCGCCGGGGGGCGCTGGCAACCACGCCTGGCTCAGCTCAGATAGGTTTTGAGGATCGAGGCGCCGATTGTGTATTTGGGGTCGACCATATTGGCGAGGCGGACCCGGCCGGCCTGGGTGAGCAGGAAGTAGGCCTCGGCTTCGTCGAAGCTGTAATCCGCGACCAGCCATCGGATCAGTTCCCGGTAGGCGATACGCGCCGCGTCCTCCATCGGCCGGCCGCTGCCGATGGTCATGATGAAACGGTCGTTTTCGAGCCTCGGCCAGGCGATCGGCCAGTTCTTGATCAGATCGACCTGGATCGTCGTCGTCGACGGGATCTCGACCGCGACGCCGCAAAGCTCTCCATCGCCTTGCGTCGCGTGGCAATCGCCGAGATAGAGATAAGCGCCCTCATGCTGGACCGGGAAATAGAGGACCGCCCCCGGACCGATATCCGGCAGATCCATATTGCCGCCCCAATAATCCGGCTGCAGCGAGCTTACGGCCTCGATCTCTGGACTGATGCCTAGGGTGCCGATGAAGGGCTCATAGGGCAGGGTGATCTTCTCGTTGAAGATGATGCCTGCTTCCGTGACCTCCATTTTCTTGACGCGCTCGGGCAGGGGCGGATGGAGCATGGCGGTATTGTTGGTCGAGACCAGGCCGCCGAATTCGTTGATCAGCGCCGTCGTGCCGACCGGCTGCGGACCGCGCGGCTTGATGCTGTGAATATGGACGCAGAGCACATCGCCCTTCGAGGCACCCTCGACGGCGATCGGGCCGCATTGCGGATTGAGGAACGGAAAATTCAGGACCTCGGAGGGCTTGTCGGATTCGCTCTTGATAGCCCCTTCGAAGGCGTCCGGGGTCTCGGCGACGACGATATCGCCCGGCGATACCCGCATGACCGGCTCGACATAGGGACCGTAGACATAGGGGTATGAGCCCTGTCGCTCGGTCGTCAGGTTATGGGTCCGGGCCGGCTCGCCCTTGGCGACGCCCTTGCGTGCCATATAAGTTTGCTTGATCCAATCGCTCATCGCCGTTCTCCCTTCAAAGATTTCAAATTGTCAGGCGGTTCTGGTCTTCGGCGCACCAGATAATAGCCAATTTCGCGGGTCGGAAAAATGCCGCCGGGGCGCAAGGCCAAAACCGCGATCATCGAAAGCGCCAGGGTCACTTCGGTAAGGCCGACGACTTGCTCCGAAAAGATTTGCGCCCGGTTGATCGCAGCTTCCGAGGCGCGCAGGCCCTCGAACGCGCCGGTCACCACGAATGCGCCGACAACGGCGCCTGTCACGGTATTGGTGCCGCCGATCACGAGCATCCCAAGAATGACGAAGGTTTCCCTGAGATAAAAGGCTCGCGGCGAGAACGATGTGATGAAGTGTCCCCAGACGGCCCCGCCGATCCCGGCGAGGAGGGCAGAGAGGATAAAGGCCTGCCAGCGCAGACGTGGCAGATGGGCACCAAGGGCGGCGGCCGCGATCTCGTCATCCCGGCTCGCCCGCAACAGCAGCCCCAGCCGCGATTCCTTGAAGACCAGCACCACGATCACGGCCGCCATGGCCAAACTCGCGACCAATGGCAGATCGGTCGCCTTGGGTAGGCCGAACAGGGTGCGCGGGCCGTTGGTTATGGCACTCCAATGGGTCATGATCGTATGCAGCACGACCAGGAGGGCGAAAGACGTGATGACCGCGGCGGCATCGGATAGCCGCATGATTGGATAGGCGACGAGTGCCGCGACCGCGGCGGCGACGAAACCGCCCGCGAGGATACCCCAATAAGGCGAGAGTTCGACACTCGCCAGAACTCCGGAGAGATCCGGCAGCGCCATGCCCTTCATCTGCGCTGGAATCGTCAGAAGGGCGGAGGTGTAGGCGCCGATGCCCATGAAACCGATATGGGCGAAGGAGAGGATGCCGGAATTGCCCATGAAGGCCTGCAGTCCCAGCACCAGGATGAGGGAGATGCAGAGATTGGTCGCGATCCGATCGAACACGCGAACGCCAGACCACTCCACGCCGATGACGAGGGCTGCAATGAGCCCTCCCAGCACCAGGATGGTGGCGATGTGCCGCCCCAAGGTCACGTCCTCTGCCCGCTGGCCGGGCCCTTGATCAGGCCTTCGGGGCGCCACAGCAGGATCAGGATGACGAGCGAGAAGGTGAAGGCGTCGCGGAATTGCAGCAGGCTCTGCGGCAACGAGTAGTTGAGGCTGGTGTCGATCATGGCGAGCAGGAAGCCGCCGAGCACGGCACCTTGCAGGCTGCGCATGCCGCCGATCACGGTGGCGATGAAGGCGATCAGCAGGGGTTCGAGGCCGATGCCCGGCACTACCGTGCCGATCCGCCCGATCCAGAGAATCGAGATCACGCCCGCGAAAAACCCGGAAATCGCGAAGGCCGTGGAAATGATCAAATTGGCCGGCACACCAAGCATTCGGGACATGGTCAAATGCGTTGCCGCGGCGCGCATGGCGATGCCCAGCACCGTGCTGCGCAGGAGCCAGGTGAAGAGACTGAGCAGGATGATGGCGACCGCAATCGTGATGAGATTGCGGGCAGGCGTGACGACACCCGCGATTTCGACCGTCCGCGAGAAGATCTCCGGCAACGGCACCGTCCGCGGGCGCGGCGAAATGAAGAGCAGTGCCGCGTTCTGCAACAATGTCGAGAATGCGAAGGAGGTGATCAGCACCGCCGTGATCGACCGCGAGCGGACCGGCCGGAAGGCGACATAGTCCGTGGCGATACCGGCGACCATCGCCATGATGACGCCCGAAACGGCCATGACGATCCAGGGCAGGCCTGAGCCGCTGACGAGAAACATCGTGTAGCCGCCGACCATGATGAGTTCGCCATAGGCAAAGTTCACCAGCCGCAGGATGCCGTAGACGATGACAAGGCCAAGGGCCATCAAGGCGTAGGCGCTGCCCAGGCTCAACACGTCGATGACGAATTGGAGCGAACTCATGCAGCCCCGCCGAGATAGAGCGATTGAAGTTCGGCTGTCGCCGCGACCTCGCGGGCGGACCCCTCCACCTCGATCCGCCCCAAGCGCATGACATAGGCGCGATCGGCGACGGCAAGGCCTTTGCGGGCATTCTGCTCGACCAGAAGGATGGTAACGCCCGCCGCCTTCAGTCCCTCGATCATCCGAAAGATCTCATCGACCACCAGAGGGGCGAGGCCGAGCGAGGGTTCGTCGAGCAAGAGCATCCTTGGTCGGGACATCATGGCGCGGGCGATCACCAGCATCTGCTGCTCGCCGCCCGAAAGCGTGCCGGCAGGCTGATCGGCGCGCTCGGCCAGGATCGGGAACCAATCGAAAAACGCGTCACGGTCCGCCGCCACGCCTGCAGCGTCTCGGCGCCGGAGAAAGGCGCCGAGACGCAGGTTTTCGGCGACGGTGAGATCGGGAAAGACGTTCCGCGTCTCGGGCACGGTGGCGACCCCAAGGCGGGCCATCCGCTCAGGCGTCGCCCCCGTGACTTTGGCACCGCCGAGGCGGACACGTCCGGAGAACGTACTGACGGCACCCGCAATGGCCATCAAGGTCGAGGATTTGCCGGCACCATTGGCGCCCAAGAGTGTGACCAGTTCGCCGTTCGCAACCTTGATCGAGACACTGCGCACGGCCCTGACGGCACCATAGCGGACCTCCAGATCGTCGACCTCAAGCATCGGCGTAGTCGTGGCCGAGATAGGCTTCGATCACAGCGGGATCGGCACGCACTGCCTCCGGACTGCCTGCTGCAATCGTTCGCCCGGAGGCCAGAACATGCAGCCTTTGGCAGAGCCGCATGATCAGACCCATATCGTGGTCGATGATGAGCAGGCCGAGCGCCCGCGCTTTGGGAAGTTCCGCCAGGATCTCAAGCAGCACCTCGCCTTCGGCATCGTTCATGCCTGCAGCAGGCTCGTCGAGCAGCAGAAAATTCGGCTCTCCGGCGAGCGCACGGGCGATCTCGACGCGCCGCTTGTCGCCATAGCTCAAGCCACTCGCAAGTTCGTCCGAGCGTCGTTCAAGATCGAACTCACGAAGCAGATCGTGGGCCCGATCCTTGGCCGGCCCCAGGGATTTGCCGCGCGCGAGCGCCCCGGTCGCGACATTTTCCAAAACGGTCAGATTGTTGAAATGGCGGCCGATCTGAAACGTCCGCGCGACACCGGCATGAGCAATGTCGCGTGGCTTGCGCCCGCTGATGTCCCGATCTGCCAGGGTTACTCGGCCACCTGTGAGGGGAACCTGCCCGGTGATCGCGTTGACGAGCGTGGTCTTGCCGGACCCGTTCGGGCCGATCAGGCCGAGGATCTCGCCCGAATGAACGGAAAGCGAGACCCCATCGAGCGCCCGAAGGCCCGCAAACTCGACCGAAACCTCATGGGCCTTGAGCGATCGCGCATCCATTACGGTGCCGGGCATGGCCGGAGCGGTGATTGCCGCTCCGGCAGGCCAAATCAGGGTGCGGGCGGATTTTCCGGCGTACGCCAGCCCAGGAAAGCGGGCTCGCCACCCTTGATCTCGACCAGAACCGCGGCCTTGTCCGGGGCATGCCCTTCCTCGGCGCTGCGATAATCGAGATTACCGGTCAACAGATTGAAATTGCCGTCGACGAGTGCCGCCGCCACCGCATCGCCCTCCGTGGTTCCGGCCATCTCGACGGCCTGCGCCAGGAGCATCACCGAATCCCAGCCCGTCGCGACGAACGACGTATCCGGCGCTTCGCCGAACATCTCGGTATAGGTCTCGATGAATTTCGGCATGTCGGGATGCGCTTCCTCGCCCATCCAGGTGTGGGTGACGAAATAGATGTCGTTGCCGAGGGTCGGGCCGAGGGCCTCGATCATGGCCGGATCGTCATAAGCGTCGCCGCCGAGCACCGGCGCATCGAAGCCGACTTCACGCAGCGAGCGGATAATCACACCGATATCCTGACCATAGGACGATACGAAAATCACGTCCGGCTTTTCGTCGAGCGCCTGCAAGCGGGCCAGTTGAGCCGAGAAATCGTTGTCGCCATTGGTATAGGTATCCTCGAGCAGGATCTCGCCGCCAAGGGCCTCGAAATGCTCGACGAAATATTTGGAGAGCGATTTGGTGTAGGCGATGAACTGATCGGTCACGACGTAGGCCGTTTGCCAGTCGCGCTCGTTGAACGCGTATTCGGCGGCCGTGGCGCCCATCGTCGTATTCCACATCGACAGGGTGAATTGCTTGTCGCCGAGCGACCAGGAGCTGTAGAGCGGATCCGACGCGCAGAGCGACAGGCCGACGATCCCGGCTTCCTGCGCCTCACGGCTGGCCGGACCGCCGAAATCGAAATCGCAGGGTGCGAGGATTAGATCAGCACCCTGATCGATCAGCTCGATCGCCGCATTGCCGACCGTGACCGGATCGGACTTGCCGTCGATATTGACGAACTCGACGGGTCTGCCGAGCAGGCCGCCTTCGTCGTTGAGCGCTTTGATCGCAACCTGGGCACCTCTGAATCCGGGCGTGTCGAGGGGTGCTTGCACACCGGTTAGGCAGAGAGCGCCGCCGAACAGGATGGGCTCCTCTTGGGCGTGGCCGCCGCTGGTCAGCATCAGCGCCGCAAGGGCACCTGCGGCGATGGGCAGGGGTCGTGTCAGCATGGTCTTCCCTTTTCGTTTCTTTGACATCGAAGTAACGCAACGCCGAACTTTACGCAAAACCCGCGCCACAATCAGCTTCATTCTGTCAATAGGCCGATTGATAGGCTGCGCAAATGGCGGCCTCGTCCTGGCCCTCGAGCACGCTGATCTCATGGCGCTTGTGGGCGAGATAGATCTCGGCGAAGCCTCCCGGGAACCAGGCCTTCACCATTTCGGCCGCTGCCAGTTCATCAAGCGCCGCTCCGAGCGAGGTGGGCAGGCGCCGCAGCCCCTGTGCCGCCAGATCGGCCGCAGAACGCTGGGAAAGATCTTCGTTGGTCACCATCGGCGGTGCCAGTTTTTCCTCGATACCCCAGGCACCGGCGTGGACGATGGCCGCCAAGGCCAGATGCGGACTGGCGGTGGCATCGCAGGCGCGCACCTCGAAGTTGAAAAGCGGGGCGGGATCTTCGCCGCCAAGCTCGGAGATCGGGCACAGCCGCACCGCCGCCTCGCGATCCTGGACACCAAGATTGTTGAATGCCGCACTCCAGCGATGCGGGACGAGCCGGCTGTAGGAAACCACGCTTGGCGCCAGAAAGGCGACGATTGCCGGTAAATTGTACAAAACTCCGGCAATGAACGAGCCGGTCGGCGCGCTCATGCCATGGAGCCCGGCTGCGTCATAAGTCACCGGCCGTCCGGCGCCGTCGCGAAAGCTCAGATGAACGTGCGCCCCGTTGCCCATGCCGCCCGCCTCGATCAACGGTGCGAAGGAAACCCTCTGGCCGACCCGCTCGCCGGTGGCGCGCGCGATTTCGCGAAGCTGCGCTGCCTGATCCGCGATGACATGCCCCAACGTCGGCTTGACGGTCACTTCGAACTGGTTGGGGCCGTACTCCTTCAAGATCGTATCGGGCACGAGCCCGGCGCCGGCAAGGGCCGCCATCATCGTCTCGCAGAGGACGCGTTCCGTTCGAAATGCGCCCAGTCCATAACTTTCAGCCTTCGAGGCCGTGCGGTCCGGCAGATGGAATTCATGCTCGAACGCGCCAAAGAGGGTGATGTCTGCTGCATGCTGCAGACGCGTCAGCGCCGCTTTCAGGATCGAGCGCGTGCAACAGGCCCAGGGGCGGCCGTCGAGATGGAGAATATCGCCCAGGGCGAAATCCTCGATCGGGCCGCCATCGGCGAAATCGACTCGCGCCCGCGAATTCAGATCGCCCATCAGCACAAGATCGCCCAAGGCACCCCAGGGACTCTCCGCAATGGTATCAAAGCAGCCGATCTGGACGTTGGTCGGGGTCCAGCCGACCCGCGCCTCCGCGCCGTTGTCGATCTCGCGCACCGGCATCGCCTTGCCGCGCATCGTTCCCGAGATATCGCTCAGGCAAAGAAAGAGTTGCGGATCAGAAATCATGGGTGCCGATCTGACGGGCTTGCGGTTTGGAGATATTCGCGGTTGAACCTTTTCACAGATTTTCCGATTTGAGAACCGGGTGCCGAATGCAAGCCGCTCCAGGATTATCCTTCGGCGCCGACGATCCGGAGCCTGTGGAACTCGGCCGCGAACGCGGTGGGGGCAGGGTCGTCCTCGTGTGCGAGCATGGCGGCCGAGCCGTGCCGCAATCGCTTAAACAAGGGATGCCGCCGCCGGATGATATGGCGCGGCATATCGCCTGGGACGTAGGTGCCGCCGAGGTGGCTCGAGGCATTTCAGCCCGGCTCGATGCGCCGTTCGCGATTCAGCGTTATTCGAGACTGGTGATCGACTGCAACCGCCAGCGTCATGCGAGCGATCTCGCACCGGCCATCAGCGATCAAAGTTCGATCCCGTTCAATCATGAGCTGGCTGAGGCCGAGCTCGACGCCCGCTGGAATGCGATCCATCGGCCGTTCCACGAGGCAGTGGCGGGATTGTTCGACCGCAGGGACGCTGTGGCGCTGGTCGCCATTCACAGCTTCACGCCGCAGCTGCGCACCGAACCGCCCCGGCCGATGGCGGCGGGCCTCCTGGTCCGCCAGGACCCGGCTATGGCCGTGGCCTTGCGCGAGGAAATCGTCGCCCATGATGCCTCGCTCGAAATTGTCTTCAACGCGCCCTACCAAGTCGATGACGATACGGATTATACGATTCCGGTGCATGGCGAGGCCCGCGGTCTGCCCCACGTGCTGGTCGAGATCCGCAACGATCTCATCGCCGGGGCCGCCGGTATCGCCCGGTGGACGGATTTGCTATCTGCAGCGATTGCCGCGGTCTTGCCGCGGATTCTGGAAGAGCGGTGAGCGCCATGAATTTCGATCAGTTGACGACGCGCGAGATACCCCTTGTTCCCGACCATGCGGCGCTCCTCGTCATCGATGTCCAGAATTTCAGTGTCCCGCGTGAGGGTGGCGAATTCCGGGGTCTTACCGACGACGAATATGAAGAGCGCTATGGCTGGTTCTCGCGTCACTTCCGGGGGCAAACGCTGCCCAATTTGGTGCGGCTGATCGAGGTTTGTCGCGCCGCCGGAGTCGAAGTCATCTACACCGTGATCGAGAGCCTCACGCAGGATGGACGGGATCGCAGCCTGGACTACCGGATCACCGGGTACCACGTGCCGAAGGGTTCATGGGACGCGCAGATCCTGGACGAGATCGCGCCGGTGGGCGACGAGATCGTCCTGCCGAAAACCTCGTCGAACGTCTTCGTCTCGACCAATATCGACTACCTCCTGCGCAACATGGCGAAAAGGCAGCTAGTCGTGGCCGGCCTCGTCACCGATCAATGCATCAGCTCCGCGGTCCGCGACGCCTGCGATCTCGGCTATCTCGTTACCCTTCTTACCGATGCCACCGCGACCTACACCGCCCAACGGCACGCTGCCGCCTTGTCGTCGCTGAGCGGTTATTGCCGCCAAGTGTCGACAAGCGACCTTTATGACGAATTGAACCTCGACGTGGGTCGTGGGGCATCGATATCAGTAAGCGAATAATTTCTACTTACTCAACAATCTCAAGTACTAATGCAGTTCTTTTCGTTAAGGTTTTGATTAAAATTCCCTTTGAATCTCAGAAAAACAATAAAATCATACTAAGATACATCCGAAATGGCTTGGGATTGTGTGTCATCTATTGATAGTACTGTTGTTCCGTGTTATTCGTATGGAATCCATAGTTGGAGGCAAGTTTCGTGCGTAACGCAGAGGAGGCGAATGTGTACTCCGGTAATGATGCTGACAATGAAATGGGCGATATACCAGCAAAAACAGGTGATGGGGAATCAGGCGATCGACGCGATTTCATCGCCAAATGCGGCCGTTTCGCGCTGGTAACACCTCCGGCGATGGCACTAATGCTTTCGGCCACCAATCGAAGTTACGCGAATGCCGTTAGCGGTTCCGGTGGTGGAGACAATAATGATCGGAAGGCGACACGTGCTCAACGCATCCGTTACATCCGGTCTGTCCTTAGAAGAATAATTCAATCCTACCGTACTTGAAATCTCAACTCAATCCTGGTTGATGGATAAATAGCTGACGGGCTTGTTTATCTCCTCCTAAAGACAGAGTCGCCGCTTACTAACTTTAGCTGCAAAGATAAGGGGCGCTTTGTTTGCTAAGTTTCAGTCAAACGCATAAGTTATAACGATCATCAGTGCGCTAATTTGAACTAACTTTCTCGGACCCGAATGCCTTAATCAATCGGTAACGAATCTTCGGCATCGTAGCGATGGAAGTGATTGTTTGCTTGGCTGCCGCTGCACATTCTTAAGTGCCAATTACAAGGTAGTGGTCCGCTAACAGTGGGATATCAATCTTAAATTTACAAGAATGCTCTTTCTTTGTCCTTTTAATAGTTATTGTCGATATGCTTGCATACCTTTTTATTCCATGATATGGGCTCGAAATGATAATTTTTATTGCGGAGGCGTGTTAATCAAATGCAAAATTCGAATGCGGTCTCTGATAGCCGACGGGATTTTTTGGCGGATTGCGGTCGTTTCGCAGTCGTCACGCCACCCGCAATGGCACTTATGCTATCGTCTGTGAACCGGAGCTATGCCAACGCGATGAGTGGTGACAAAAAAGAGAAAAAAGATAAAAGAGAAAAAAGACAAAAAAATAGAAAGGATAAAAAATAACATGACATTATGTTTGGGGTTAACATTGACATATCAAAGTATGCTTAAAGCCACTTAACAATTCCATCGTCTGGTATAATATTTATCCTTGGGGAAGATTGGTCGAATGGATAAATTGAAGCGCTTCTTTCGTCGTAACAAATAAAAGGTAGAATCTGCCCGGACTTGGCGGCCTTATGTTGTCAATTTTTGCTAGGCGCAGATGCACGACAATTTAGAGTTTAAGTCCAAGGCGAGCCTCCATCTCCTCGACAATGATGGCGTCCTATTCGATCCGCATAGTCAGCGGATCTTTCGGCTGAACAGAACCTCTACGCTGCTCTGGTCCTATTTTGAATGTGGTTGGCCTCGTTCTACCGTCGAGGCTCGCCTATCCGAGCACCATGGGCTCTCATCGAATTCCGCTGCGCAGTACGTGTCTGCTGCTTTGTCGGAGTGGCGCCAAGCGGGATTGTTGGACGGTCCTATTTCGGGCGCTAGGCACGCTGTTGTCAACGGCGAGAGCCGACCGTCGACATTGCGGCAAACGTCGTTAACCAAGTCTGCACGAAAGGTGCGCCGGAGCGTGCCTGCGTGTTTTCGAATTCTCGATAGCACTATCGCCGTGCAAGGATTATCCGAATCATTGCATGCCTCGATGAAAGAGGCATTCGCCGATATGGCAGTGCCCGGTCAAAGAGAAGCCGACTTAATCTGCGACTTGTTCGCCGACCATGAGGGCTACCGGCTTGCGTATGAGGATCAGGTCCTCGATCGCTGCGAGGCGTTGGAATCCGTCGTGCCAATGATCAAGGCGAGCCTGATCCAGCTTGCTATCGGCAAGGCTGTGGCATCTGCGGTTCTCCACGCAGCCGCCTTGTGGCGTGATGGTACAGGCCTGGTTCTTCCCGGACCGGCCGGGGCCGGGAAGAGCACACTCGCAGCAGCACTGGTTGATAATGGATGGAGTCTCGTTGCGGACGATGTCACTGTTCTCGGTCCCGAAGGTCTGCTGACCATGCGCCCCTTGCCCTCGGCTCTTTGCCTCAAATCGGGTTCATGGCCGGTGATGGCCGAATTGGTCCCCGAGTTCGAGCGGCTGGCCGTGCATTGCCGCGCCGACGGGAAATCGGTGCGCTTTCTCTTGCCGCGCAATCCGCTGGCAAAGGATATCGACCGGCTTCCCGTGAATTTGATTGCCTTCCCCCGCTACCGTGAAGGCGCGTCCGTGACGTTTCGGCGTCTAACCGCAGACGAATCCTTCGATCGGATCCTGCCGGAGTTTTATCCGGTGTCCAACCGGTTCGACGGCGAAACCATCGATGCCTTGATCGGACTACTGCGGCAGGCGCCGGTCTTTGAACTGCACTACGGCGACAGTGGCGCCGCTGTCGCTGCGCTTCGCCAATGGATCGGTTAGACCGCCTGCCGCCCCATATCGAGGCGGTTTGCGGGATTCTGCAATGGCACCAAGGGGGCGCTTGTTCCGCGCTTCAAGATCTAGGCGAATTGGATTGGACCGCCGCACTCGCCTTCGCCAACGAGGAGCGGGTGACCCCGGATGTGTATGCCGCGCTCGCGTCCGTGGGTTCCGTTGGCCTGCTGCCGGCCGATGTGCGTCGCTATCTGGCGCATATCCACAATCTCAACCGGACCCGCAACGCGCGGATCCGCCACCAGCTGGTCGAAATCCTCGACGCCTGGAATTCCGCCGGAACGGCACCCCTTGTGCTCAAAAGCAGTGTTGCTCTGCTCGAGCCGGAAGCAGCGCTTCCATCTTTCATGATCACGGACATCGATCTTCAGATCGATCCCGACGCCAGCGACAAGGCCATCGAGACGGCTGGCGTACTCGGCTATCGCCCGGTCTTCGATCATGACGCCGGCGAACACGCCTACGCCTATCTGGTTCGACAAGGTGAGCCTGCGGCCTTGGACCTCCACAAAGAATTGTTGCGATCGGCGCATTTGCTGCCGGCCTCATCCGTTCGCAGCCGGGCACACCGGCTGGAGGTCGAAGATGTCTCCGCGATCGTGCCGTCGGCCGAGGACCAGATGATGCACCGGGTACTACACGACATGGTGCATCATGCTGGCCATCTCGCCGGTACCGTTTCGCTGCGTGGCCTGACGGAAGTCACAAGGATCGTCCGGACGCATCCGCTGCTCGATTGGACCCTGATGCTCGCTGAGCTAAAGCCGCATCGCGCCCATCATATCCTGCGGGCCGAAAGCTATGCGGCAAAAAAACTGCTTGGTGCAGATGTCCCGCAGGCAGTGGCGAGTGGGTTCGCGGCACGGCTTTATTTCAGCCGTTCGGTTGCGGCGTGGCGTCGCCAGAAGCGGGACGATTGCCCCCGCCCGAAGCACTTCCTTGGCAAGGGTCTCGCCTACAGTTTCGATCCGGCTGCCGGGCTTCTGCCGCTTCCAACCAAGATCCTGCGCCGATTCCTGCACGGCGCCGAGCCGATCCCGCTGAGCCAGACCACAATGAGTGCGGAGCAAAAGCCTTAGGATGGCGATGGTTTGTCGGTCGATGGTCTAACACCGACCATAATCGATCCGTGAAATACGAACGAGGTAAGGGATCAGGTCCTCAGTGATTACGAAAACCGGCGATGAGCCTGCCATGTAACGAGTGAAGACGCGCCAGGAAGCCAGGATCGATCGGCTGGGGTTCCGTGCGGTTGAATCGCTGTCCGAGTTCGCTCATGAAGCCCACGCAATGGATCGCTGTGTAAAGATCGAGGGCAGCCCTTTGCTCGGAATCAGGCCGGAGCAAATCGACCCAGTCCTGCGCATAGCCCGGGTCGCGCCCGTGGGCGATCAGCGCGACCCGGATGAGACCTACCAAAAATAATGGATCGCCGAAGCAGAGATCGTCGACGTCGACAATGCCGCTCAATCGCCCCCGGTCGATGATGACGTTCTTGGTCGTGATATCATGGAGGAAAGGGACCGGCCGGATCGCCGCCAGATATCCCGCCAGGCGCTCCACCCTATTCCAGACCAAGTCGACCAAGCGTTCGTCCACAATGCTGGCGGCACGGATACGGCGACGGCTCCGCGCCAACTGACCGGCGACCACCTCTCCCCAGCTTTGGCAAGGAAAAGCGCCTTCATAAGATGACGCGTAGCCAAATCCTGCGCCCTCAGGCAGCGCGGTCACGCGGTTCTGGATGTCGTGGAGTTCGGCCGCCAAAGCCCGCCGCTCGGCCGTCGACAAGGTTTCAAAGTCGGTGCCGAGGTCACGTCCAGACAGACGCTCCAGCACGACGAATGGGAAGGGGTGGCGGCGCATCTCAAGATCGACATGCAGCATCGCGGGCAGGGGAACGCCCAACGGACGCAGCCGCTTCGACCAATACACGGCACCCTCGGCGAGGCCGATGTCATCCGCACGAGACAAGCGAAGCACAAAACGGCGATCACCGCCCGTAGCGATGTCGTCCAATGACACATCGAAGACAAAGTGCTGGGAACCCGTGGCAAACCGCTTGATGCCCACAGCTGGCTCGCCAAAGAGTTCGGCGGCGATTGCAGCCGCATCATGGTCGCAAGGGTCGATCATCGCGCCCGAGCGCCAAAACCGGCAGAATTAACTCTGCTTGAGGTATTCGCAAACGATGTCGCGTGCTGCGGCGAGATCGGTCTTGTGGATCATCTCGGTCACCGTGTGAATGTAACGGGTGCCGACGACGATGCCGACCGCCCTGGCGCCTGCGGCCGATTGCTGGGCGGCAGCACCATCCTGCCCACCGGCCCTGAGCATCGTCCGCTGAAACGGGATCTTCTTCTTGGTCGCCAGGGCCGCAAACTCCGCCACCAGTTCCCGGTCCGCGATGAACGAGCTGTCCCGGACATGGAGGCCGAACCCCTTGCCCTGCACCGTCGTGTGTTCCTTCTCCGGAATGCCGGGCGTGTCGCAGGCGAGCGTGGTGTCGAGGCCGATGCCGATATCCGGGCGGATCGCAAAAGATGCCGTGCGTGCACCGCGCAACCCGACCTCTTCCTGGGCGGTGAAGACGACATGGATTTCGCTCGAGGTCTTGGTCTTGCCGAGTTGCCGGATCGTCTCGATCCCGAGCCAGCAGGCGATCCGATTGTCCAGCGCCTTGGAGACCACCTTGTCGCCGATCTCCTCGAACGGTTCGTGCATCACCACCATGTCGCCGACCTGGACCACATCCTTGGTGCGTTCGCCCATGCCGATATCGACGAAGAACTCTGTCACTTCCGGCACCTTTTTTCGCTCCTCGGGCGTGGCGATGTGGATCGGCCGGCCTTCCGGATTCATCACGCCCTTGAAGTCGCCCTCGGCAGTGCAGACCAGCACCCGGCGCGAGAACAGATTGCGCGGATCGAACCCGCCCACGGCCTGCACATAGATAAAGCCCTCCTTCGAGATGTGGCTCACCATGAAGCCGATTTCGTCCATGTGGCAGAGCAGCATGATCTTCTTCGGATCCTTGCCCTTTTTGGCGTCGCGCCGGCACAGGAGCGAGCCCATCGGATCGACCCTGATCTCGTCGAACAGGTCCTTGACCTCGCTTCGGATCAGATCCCGAATCCGGTCTTCCTGACCGGGAACGCCCGGTGTCGTGCAAAGTCTTCGCAACAGGTCGATGTTCACAAGCCCAATTCCATCGTTGATATCATGAGGATCTTATGCAAACGGTGCCGACTGATCTCGAGGATGTCCGTCTCGATCCGCCGGCCGATGCGCGACATTGTTGCCGCGAGCACGATCGGTCAAGACTGCCTATCTAACCCAACATGACGATAACGCTACTGGCACTCTTTGTTTTCGCGGGCGTCATGGCGGCGATCCTTCGCCCGCTATTGCGCCGCAATCACCGCCCGGATCCGGGTGCGGCGTCCGAGATCGCCGTCTATCGCGAGCAATTGCAGGAACTTGAGCGCGAAGGGGAGCAGGGGCTGATCGGCAAGGCCGAAGCCGGTGCTGCGCGCGTCGAGATCGAACGCCGCCTGCTGGCCGCCGGA
>JBGSYN010000041.1:0-32607 GCA_041750975.1 Geminicoccaceae bacterium
TCGGTCGACCCATCGCAGGCGAGCAGCCTCAGGCGGCGCGCGGTCTCTTCCAGTACCCGGATTTCGTCCTCCTTTTGATGACGCGGTCCGGCATGATGTTCGGTCTGAACTTTCTCAATGTTGCCGTCGGCTGGCACATCTACCAGATTTCCGGCAGCGTGCTGAATTTGGGTCTGATCGGGCTCGCCCAGTTTCTGCCCGTGCTGTTGCTGTTCCTGGTCGCCGGGCTCGCCGCGGACCGGATCGATCGCCGGCTGATCGTCGCCGTGTGCAACGTCGTCCATCTGATAGTGAGTATCGGGATCGGGGTCTATCTTTTGACCGGGCCCACCGAGGTCTGGCCGATCTTCCTGATGCTCTCGGTCCATGGGGCGGCGCGCGGCTTCGAGCACCCTGCCCTTCAGGCGATTCTGCCGAACATCGTGCCGCGAGAGCTGTTCGCGAATGCGATCGCGGTGTCGTCCTCGGTCACCAAGATCGGCCAGCTGGGCGGCCCCGCGGTCGGCGGCCTGATGGTGGCGCTGATCGACGAAGCCAGCTACTTCGTGGCGGCAGCCCTGTTCGGCGTGGCGGCGGTGGCGGCACTCATGATCCAGACGAGATTGCGCGTCGCCGGCAGGGAACCCTTCGGGCTCCGAACGATCCTGGGCGGCTTCCACCACATCTGGCGGGAAAAGATCGTGCTCGCCTCGATCTCGATCGATCTCGTCGCGGTGCTCTTCGGGGGGATCATGGGGCTCCTGCCGGTCTTCGCCGCCGACATCCTGAAGGTCGGCCCCGAATTTCTAGGCATCATGCGCGGCACGCCGGCCCTGGGTGCTTTGGCCGTGGCCCTGGTTCTGGCGAGAGTCCGCCTGCCATGGCATATCGGCAAGACCTTCTTCCTCTCGCTGGCGGTCTTCGGGACTTCGATCCTGGTCTTCAGTTTCTCGACCGTGCTGTGGCTGTCGCTGCTGTCACTCGCCCTCTACGGCGCTGCCGACATGATCAGCGTCTATGTCCGGCAGACGCTGGTCCAGCTTCGGACGCCCGATGCCCTGCGCGGCAGAGTGAGTGCGGTGAACGCCGTCTCGATCAACGCCTCGAACGAACTCGGCGATTTTCGTGCGGGATCCATGGCGGCGGTCATCGGCACCGTGCCCGCGGTCGCGATCGGAGCGGGCATGACCCTCCTGGCGACGGCCTTGTGGTGGCGGTTTTTTCCCGATCTGCGGCGCCTGGAACGAATTTGACACGGCGTCCCATCGGCCCTTGCTGCCGCAAAGAAAAACAGCCGCCCGAAGGCGGCTGTGAGTTGAGGAGGGAAGAGAGCAGAGAAGATGTGTCCTCTATGCCGCCAACGCCGAACCCCGACTGTGATCGCCGTCACACGACCCGGAAAAAATTCAATAGCCGGGGTTTTCCGATGACCCTCGCCTCAATCGACCGGGCTTGCGGCGATGCGGTCGAGGAAGGCGCCGACGATGGTGAGGGCTTCGGCCGTGGCTTCGGGGCTGAACGAGAGCGTGCTGAACATGTTGCGATCCTGCTGATCGAAGCCGTGGGTGACGTTCTCGAACCGCCGGACCTCGACGGATGCGTTTGCCTCAAGCTTTTCAGCGATGCGGACGCAATCCACGGATGGCGCGATGGTGTCCTCGGCCGCGAGCAGGAACAGCACGGGGGCCTTGTGCCGCCAGCCGGCCTCCGCCGCCCGATTGCCGGACCCGCACCAGGGATAGACCAGGATCAGCCCGACGATGCCCTCGATCCATCGATCGGTCATGCCGGCCGGCATCGCGGCGAGGTTCCAAGGCAGCTTGTCGGGTGGATCGAACGCCATCAGATCCATGATCGACCAGCCGCCATGGGACATGCCGATCAGGGCGATGCGTCCGGGATCGACGAATGGCATTTGCCCGGCGTCGCTCAGGGAAACCAGGACGTCGCCGGCGCGCTCGGCGCCGGTCAAAAGCTGCCCGGAGCAGACCAGGCGCCAGACCTCGAAATCGCCGAGCTCACGGGGCGTATGGCTGTCGACAACGATCGCGGTCCAGCCCTGCCCGACCAGCATGGCCGACCATCGCGCCATATTGTCTTTCGGACCGTCGCAGCCGGAATAGAGGAGTGCCGTGGGGAACGGCCCTTCCCCGGCCGGCTTCGAGATCCGGTAATAGGGGCGCAGCTGTTCGGACAGTGCTTCGGGGTCGAGTTCGGTGACGGTCCACCCTCGATATTGGGCGATGGTGTTGGCGCCGATTCCGAGCACCATGACGGCGACGATAGATCCTGCAATCAGAACGCCTCGCCGCCAGCGCGAGTGATTCCAAACTCGGGTCCCGGTTCGAAGCGCCAATCGGTCAGGCCCCGAATTCGCGCTTGAGGCGTTCGAGGTCCTCCGGCGTCACCTCCGGTTCGGTGACGGCGATCCAGGCATCGATATAGTCATCGGGCGCGTATTGGTGGCCGTGGCCCAAGGGGGTGTTCGTCGAGACCACCATGTCGGCGACGAGCTGAAGGGCCGTCACGACAGGATACCACCGGATCTGCGGCGAGACGTCAGGGCCGCGCGGCGCATCGAGCCAGGCCGGCCGACGCCAGAGGATCGAGGTGCGGAAAAAGACGATCGGATCGGTGGCGTATTGCAGATAGACAATCCGCATCGGCCCCCAGCGAGCGCCTTCGATGTCGAGCGCGTTGGTCTGGTTGGTAAAGCGGATGAACGAGCCGTCCTCGAACAGCGGCAGCCAGGGCGGCGACCCGGGCACGCGTTCCTCGGTGGCCGAGCGATGGATCGGGCTCGGGAACGGCGGTCCACTCCAGAGGGCTCCCTGAAACGGATCGCCCAGCACCTCGTGCAGCCGGACCGACTGCTCGGAGCTCAAGGCACCGAGGCTCAGACCCTGCAAATAGAGCTTGGGTCGGGTATTCCCCGGCAGTGTCGTCCAGTGATCGTAGACCGTACGCAGCAGCGCCCGCGCGGAATTGGCGCCATAGCCCGGCTCGAACAGGAGCGAATAAGGGCTTTGCAGGTAGGAATATTGCATGGCGACCGTCGCGACGTCGCCCCGGTGCAGATATTCGAGCGTGGCGATGGCGGCCTCTTCCATGAAGCCCGTTCCGGTGGGGACCGCGACCACCAGGATCGACCGGTCGAAGCCGCCGACGCGGATCAGCTCCCGCAGAGCGAGCGTTGCGCGCTCCTCGGATGTCTCCGCGGCATTGAGGCCGACATAGACCCTGAGGGGCTGGAGCACCTCGCCTTGCCAGAAACCCTGCAGCGCCTCGACGGCCGGTGTCGCGTCGACGAACCGGCGCCCTGCATTGCCGAGTTCGTCCCATTGCACGAGCGAGGCCGCACTGCCGCTTTTCAGCGGATCGTCCGGCGGTGCCGTGCCCTGCTCGATCAAGGCGTCGAGCGCTGCATAGGACGAGTCCACGACCCGCATCGCTGAGCGAACGAGAACACCGTCAATGGCCGTACTGAGGAGGAAGAACGCGGCGATAAGCCCGATCGCGATGGCAACCCGCTCCGGAATGAACCGGGCGAGTTGGCGCGAGATCAGCTTGAAGAGGAGCATCACGAGCCAGCCGAGCAGCAAGAGGATGCCCGCCGTGATGCCGGCGATGGCGGCGACTTTCAGCGGATGGCTCGTTTCCAGGGGTGCCAGATCCATCAATCGGCGGATCGAATCCTGCCATACTGCCGCTTGCGACAAGGCCGCGAGGACCAGGATCAAACCGGTCGCCGCGGCCAGCAGCGATGCCCGATCGCCGGCGCGTCTGGGGAATTGCGGCAGACCAAGCCAGATCAACAAGGCAATGGCTGCAATCCCGATCGCGTAGCCGAATGCGAACAGAGCCCCGCCGAGAACACCCTGGATCATTGCGCTGCGTGGGATCAGCGACGGCGTCAGCGAGGCTGCGAAGAAAACGAAGCCGATCAACAGGCCTGGACCCGAAATCAACCGGCGTTCGGCATGGATCTGCGCTCGAGGCCCTGATTCCTCGGCGGCAATACCGGCTGCTTGGCCTTGCGTCACGTCGTTCCTCTCGGCATATGGGCGCCTGTTGCTGGCGTGTCCTATACGACCATGGGCCGCCGCGCCAAAGGCCCCGACGAAGGTGGTTTGTCTCGGGCAGGGTTACAACCGGAACCGCTTCGAGGCAGCCTTGGACATACTGACGGACGTGTTCGGACCGCTCACCGTGACCCAGCGAGCGGTCATCGGGATCGTCGTGGCGATCCTGATCTTTGCGGTATTGATCGGCATGACCAGGCTCGTCACCTCCTGGGGCCGGGCGCTCTTGATCTGGTTCGCCCTGCTGCTGGCCCTTGTGAGCGCCGTGCTGCTGGTGCCAATCGATACCGACGATCTCATGGCGAACGCCCGGCCGGCCGCGGACTACCAGGCTGCGGTGGCGCGGTTCGAGGCCGAACGACAACAAATAACCGAGCCTCTCAATCCGCTCTGCGAACCGCAGCTGCTGACGCATGGAGCAAAGGTCGAGCGTGTGGTCGTGCTGATGCACGGAGTGTCGAGCTGTCCGCGTGCGTTCGTGGATTTCGCACCGATACTCTACGAGCGCGGCTATAATGTGCTCACGGTTCTGATGCCGCAGAACGGCTTTGCCGACCGTTCCACTAACGCGCTCGGGAACCTGACCGCCGAACAGCTTCGAGACATGGGCGACACATCGGTGGATATCGCGGCGGGCCTCGGCGAGGAGGTCGTGGTGCTCGGAATTTCCGCCGGCGGCACGGTTGCAGCCTGGGCCGCGCAGAACCGGCCGGAAGTCGACCGCGCTGTCCTCGTAGCGCCCTTCTTCGGCCTCGCCGGTTTCGGTCCAACCATGAACCTTGCATTCACCCGCGTCATGCTCGTCCTCCCCAGCATCTCGATCTGGAAGGATCCCATCCTCCGCGATCGCTACGCGGGCATGCCGCACGCCTATCAGCGGCAATCGACCCGGGCGACGGGCGAGATCATGCGGCTGGGGCTCGCGACCTACCGTCAGGCGAGCGAATATTTGCCGGCAGCGGCCGGGATCGCGGTCGTCACCAATGAAGCGGACACCGCAGTTTCGAATTCCGTCACCCATCTCATGGTCGAAAGGTGGGTCGAGAGCGGTGCAGCGGTCTCGACCTTCGAGTTCGTCGCCGACCATGAACTCGGCCACGAACTGATCGATCCGCTCGAGCCGGGGGCGGACCCCAAGCTCACCTACCCCGTCATCCTGCAGATGATCGAGGATCCGCGCGCACTCGAAGCGATCCCCCGGGGGTAATCCCTAGGTTTGCTTCCAGCACCCATTGCATCGACCTTGGTACCATCCATATACCATCCATACGGATGGAGAAAACGATGGCCGGAACCGCTCAACTCAAGCCCGCCGATACCGAAAAAATCACGATCAACCTCGGCCATGTCGATCTTGGCAGGATCGACCTCCTGGTTCGGGAGGGATTCTACTCCAATCGGACCGATTTCATCCGGACGGCGATCCGCAATCAGCTCATTGCGCAGGGTGAGGCCGTCTCCAGGTCGATCGAACGCCATACGCTCGAGCTAGGCCTGCGCGACGTCTCGCGGGAAGAGCTGGAAACCGCCCGAGAGGCTGGTGAGAGGCTTCACATCAAGGTTGTCGGCCTGGCGCGGATCGCGGCCGATGTCACCCCCGAACTCGCCGCGGCGACGATCGGCTCGATCATCGTCCTAGGCTCGCTCCAGGCATCGAACGACGTTCGGGCCGTTCTCAAGGATCGTATTCAGTAGGGCGCACACGCCTTAACCCCCAAACAAGGACCAAAACAGCCATGAACACCGATTTTGCGGCGGCCATGCGCCGTGCGCTCAAGCAGACGCGCGCCGGAAATCCCCTAGATGCCACCCGAAACCTCCAGGCAGCGCTTGGCAAGGTTTCGGGCGACGAGCGCGCTCGACGCGCAACGCCTGCCACAACCGCTGAGAGCCGCCACGGAACAGGCTCCGACCGGACACCGCGAAGGTCGCTCCGCGACGTGGTCGACAGCCTCAGCAGCAACCGAAGCCGCATCAAGGCGTTCGAGCGCTCGGGCATGCGCGGCGCCTCGGCCCCACCCCCTGTGCCCAAAGGTGCCCGCTATGAGACCCGCGCCTATTCATGTCCCGCCGGAGCCCGAGACTATCGGCTCTACGTTCCCGCAGCACGGCCCGATGGCCCGCAGGGGCTGGTCTTGATGCTGCACGGTTGCACCCAGAATCCGGACGATTTCGCCCGCGGCACCGCGATGAATGCGCAGGCGGAACGGCACGGTTTGATCTTGGCCTACCCCGCCCAGACCCAAGCGGAAAATCCTTCGGCCTGCTGGAACTGGTTCCGCCCGGGCGATCAGCGCCGTGGTGCGGGCGAGCCCGCAATCCTTGCCGGGCTCGCCGGCGACCTCGTCTCGGAATTCCGTGTGAAACACTCTCATGTCTTCGTCGCCGGACTCTCGGCCGGCGGCGCCATGGCCGCCGTCATGGGCGAAACCTATCCCGAGCTTTTCGCGGCTGTGGGGGTTCATTCCGGCCTGCCTTATGGCTCGGCGTCCGACGTGGTTTCGGCATTCGCCGTGATGCGTGGCGAGGCAAACGGCGCGGGACATGCAGATCGCAGGAGAGGCAAGTCACGCATGAACCGCACGATCGTTTTCCAAGGCACCGCCGACGCGACGGTTAACTCCTCGAATGCCGCCCGCATTATTGAGGGGACATCGGCCATGGGTGGCAGCGAATTGCGGCGCGAGGGGCGCGTGCCGGGCGGCCGCGGTTACATGCGGACGGTAACGCTGGCGCCGGACGGCAAACCGCTGACCGAACTCTGGATGGTCGAGGGCGCGGGCCATGCCTGGTCGGGCGGGTCGGCATCGGGGTCGTTCACCGATCCGACGGGACCTGACGCCTCGGCGGAAATGGTCCGCTTCTTTCTCGATGCGGGCTGAAGTGGAATCAGCCTGGAGCGGCGAGGAGCGATTTTAGGTGGGCGACGTCTTCGCGCAGATAGGGCAGCACGTCGTCGCCCATGCGCTGGCCATTCCCTGACGGGTCCGTGTATTCGGCCGGCAGGCAATAAGCGCCCGAAAAGCCGATAGCCCGCAGACAGGCGACGAGTTCCCGCCATGAATAGCCGGCGTGCCGGTGGGTGGTCCAATGGACCTTGTACACGGCCTCATCCTCAGGCCCGTTGACGCGGCGGTGGAAAGCGCTCTTGAAATTGACGAGCCCGCGCAGGCGATCCTTGACGATATCGACGGCCATTGCGGTCGGCTCGCCATCGACCGCGCAATGCGCCATATCGAGCACGGCGGAGACATGTTTCGGATCGTAATGCTCGATCAGGTGCAGCATGCCGACCGCACTGCCGACAAAATTGCCGTAATGATTCTGCACCCCGACCGCGACGTGGAACCTGTCGAGGAACGGCAAAACCTCATCGAACTCGCGACGATAGCGGTCGATCGAGGCCTGATAGCCGATCGCCATGTCGATCGACGCGCAGATCCGGATGATGCCGACGCCCGCATCGCCACATGCCGCAATCGTCGCCTCGTCGACCGAACCTGCAACACTCCGGATCTGCAGACCGCGCCCGGCCAATGTCCTGGCGGCACTGGGAAGATCCCGGCCGACATTCTCCGGCACCACCTGATAACCCGGCCGAACCGCAAGTTCGACCCCGTCGACGCCGAGTTCCACAAGCTTGTCGGCCAGCGCCGGCAGCGGTTCCATCCAGGGTTTGGTGAAGACGGTAATCAGGGTTTCGGTCATGATTGTCGGCCTTTAGGAGCTAGGGGCCCATGGTGTCTCGGCGGATGCATCTGTGGCTGCTTCCGGAAATGGCTCAGTTCTTGAGCCCCGAAGTGGCGATGCCCTCGATGATACGCCGCTGGAAGACGAAGAAGACGATGAAGAGCGGCACCAGCGAGAGCAGCGACATGGCGAGCATGGGTCCCCAGGCAGAAGCGCCGGTCGACGCCATGAACAGCCGCAGCCCTTGCGGCACCGTATAGTTGTCCATCGAGGTCAGGTAAACGAGAGGTGTCAGAAAATCCTCATAGGTCCAGATGAACGAAAATACCGCTGTCGTCACAAGCGCTGGCGTCAATAACGGCATTATCACCAGCCAATAGATACGTGCCGGCCCTGCGCCATCGATTGCCGCAGCCTCGTCCAGTTCCTTCGGAATTCCCCGGATGAACTGAACCATGAGGAAAATGAAAAAAGCGTCGACCGCGAGGAATTTGGGCACGACGATGGGCAATATTGTGTTCACCCATCCAATATTGTGGAACAGGATATATTGCGGGATCAAGGTTGCGTGCAGCGGCAGCATGATGGTCGCCATCATCATCGCGAACAGCACCCGCTTGAAGGCAAACCTCAGCCGGGCGAATGCATAGGCCACCATGCTGCAGGCCAACACATTGCCGATGACGGCGAGGGTCGAGATCACGAACGAATTGATGAAAAACGTGCTGAACGGCAAGGCGGCGCCGAACCAGCCCTCCACATAGTTCTGCAGCCGAATTTCCTTGGGCCAGAGGCCGGTATCCGAGAAGATCATGTTGGAAGGTTTGATCGAGCTACTCGCCAACCAGTGCAACGGGTAGATCATGATGAAGGCAAAAAGCACCAGCAGCAGGTGCGTCAGCACCCGGCTTGAAAAGAGAAAAGACAGACGGGAAGTCGTGGCGGAGCTTCCGGGAGAAGTCATCGGGATGCCATCGCTTGACGGGCCATTTCAGCCTTGATCACCGTAGTGGACCCAATACTTGGCCGAGATGAACGATGCTGCAGTGAATGTTGCGATGATTCCCACCAGGATCCAGGCGATGGCCGACGCATATCCCATTTGAAAATTGGTGAAGCCCTGCTCGTAGAGGTAGAGCGTGTAGAAGAGGGTGGAATCCGCCGGACCGCCCGTGCCTCCGCTGATGATGAAGGATGGCGTGAAAGCCTGGAATGAGCCGATCAATTGCATCACGAAGTTGAAGAAGATGATCGGCGTCAGGAGCGGCAGTGTGAAATTGAACAGCAGACGCCACCGCCCGGCGCCGTCGATCGATGCCGCGTCATAGATATCCTGTGGGATCTGCTTGAGCCCGGCGAGGAAGATGACCGTCGGCGAGCCGAATTGCCATACGGCGAGGGCGACCAAGGTGTAGAGCGCATAGTCGGGGTTGGAAATCCAGCTCGGCGCATCGATCCCGAACTGCAGGAGAAACTGGTTGATGACGCCGTCATAGGAAAAAATCTGCCGCCACATGATGGCGACGGCAACGCTTCCGCCAAGCAGCGACGGCAGATAATAGACGGTTCGATAGACGCCCAGACCGGAGATGCCGCGATTGAGAACGAGCGCCACGCCGAGCGCGAAGGCAAGCTTCAAGGGTACCGAAATGAACACATAGGTGAAAGTGACCTTGAGCGACTGAAAATAGCGCGCATCTTCGAACAGCAGCTTTCTGTAGTTGTCGAAGCCGATCCATTCAGGTGGATTGAATAAATCATAGGTCGTGAGGGACAAATAGAACGAGGCGAGGATGGGACCGAGCGTCAGCACAAAGAAGCCGATCAACCACGGTGCTAAAAACAGGAAGGCAATCGCGTTCTGTTCTGAGAACGGAGTACGGGACCTTGCCTCTCTACCTTGCGCGCGGAATAAGCGAGCAGACAGCTCCCTCAGCCGCGGCGGCGGCACTGGTTCGACGTTTTCCATCGACGATCCCTGCGAAACCCTTCGCCTCGTTCCTGGTCGGTGTCGGGGCTTAAAGCCTGACGCCTGCCTCTTGCACGAATTGTTCGGCTGCCTGCATCGGGGTCAGTGTGCCGAATGCGACACCTTCATTGGCGCGTCGCAACATCCCGGACATTCCCGTGACGCCCGGATAGCGTGGCGGTGCAGGATTCTGCTGCAACAGTCTCAGATATTCGACAATATGCCGTTCGGCATCGGTGCCGGACGCGGCCAGGGCGTCGAGACCGGCCGATGAGGCGGGAACCATGCCGCTGCCGCGGTAGTAGATCTCGATCCCCTCCGGCACGAAATGCATGAAGTGAATGATGTCGATGATGCGGTCTTGATATTTGCTTTCCGTCCAGACGGCGGTCGAGTTGCCGGCGTAGATATAATGGTGTTGCACCAGATCGCCGCCCTCGAAGCCATTGGGTAGCATGTGCAGAAGGAGTTCGTCGGGTATCAAGGACCGAACACCGACGTAGCTGTCGGTGAGCGAGATATACATGGCGGCACGCCCGGCAACGATGCCCGTGGTACTCGGATCGCCGCCTGACGACAGCGCCTGGACATCGCCGGGTGGAACGCCTCCAGCCTCGCGCAGGCGTTGCCAATAGGCGTACCACTCCGCCAGATCAGCGGGCTCGAAACCGAATTGATGGTCGGGGGTAAACATCGATTTGCCCATGCTGCGCAGGAAGACGTCGCAGGGAATGTAGTTGCCGCCGGCATCCTCAAGCCCCCAGAAGCGCGGGCCCAAGGCCTCGGTGAGCGCCACCGCCGTCTCCGCCATCGCATCCCAGGTCCACATCTGTTCGGGAATGGCGATTCCGGCTTCCTCGAAGGAGGTCGATTTCATGATGACGGAAGGCGCTATGGCGTCGTTGGGAATGGCAAAAAGCTTGCCGTCCAGGGTCGCCGCCCTGATCGTGCCATCGAGATAATCGGAGAGATCCAGGGGATCGGGGACAAACCGGTCGAGCGGGGTAATGACACTACGTCGCGCATATTCCGCGAGCAGATCGACATTCACGCTGAACATATCGGGCGCGTTGCCGCCGGCGGCTTCGGTCGCGATCTTATCCGTAAACGAGCTGAAATTCGTGAATTCGGGAACGATCTCGACGCCGGGGTTGCTGGCCTCATAGGCTTCGAGCACGGCGAGCGTCTGCTTGAGCTGCTCCTGCGATTCGACATAGCCGCTGAACCGGATCCGCTCGCCGGCCTGGGCGATGGCCAAACGCGACGGCACCAGTGCCGAGGAAAAGGCTGCACCGCCCAAGGCGGCAGTTCCGCGCGCGAATCGGCGGCGTGAAATTTCCATAGCCATCATAACCTCCCACGGTTGGTTGCTTGACATAACGCGATCTGAGCGACGGTGTATCGTTACACCTACTGTTGAATGAAATCAACCGCGAAAGTTCAACCTTTTTGAATAGGTTGCGAAAAAGGGCCGAAGATATTCGGAAATATGACACCAATTGACGGATTGGCAGCAGTTTTATTGGTGATATCCCGCACTTTTCTCATCTAGAGCGGACTGGTCATTCCGGTAAACTTGCGCCTCTGATGATAAAACGTTACACCTTGCGCAGATGAAGTTAAGCGCCTTTGCGCTTCCGGCCGGTTCTCGGGCAATGCCTGAATGGACCGCGCGCTCAGGATAAGGCGGAGAAGATTGGCTGGAATTCGGGATGTGGCTAAGGCGGCGGGTGTGTCGGTGAGCACCGTGTCCAATGTGATCAACAGCCGCGATCAGAAGATGAGCGCTGAAACCCGGCAGCGCGTACTCGATGTCATCGAAACCTTGAAATACACGCCGAATAGCGTCGCGAGGCAGCTGAAGACCGGCCTCAATCGGACCATCGGACTGATCGTGCCGTCGGTCGCCAATCCATTCTGGGGGGCCGTCTCGCTGCATATCGAGCGCGCCGCGATGAAGTATGATCACAAGGTCCTGGTCTGTAACGCTGAGCGCGATCCCGCGCTCGAAACGAATTATGCGCTATCATTACTCCGTTCTTCGGTACGCGGCGTCATTCTCGGCTCCTCGCCGATCACGTTCGACCATTTTCGAGACCTGGCCGAGCGTGGCCTGAAAATCGCCGCCTTCGACAGGCAGGCGCAAGGTGCTGACGAAGTGATCAGCTGCAGCGTCAGTGTCGATCAGGAACTCGGCGGCCAGCTCGCCGGCCAACATTTGCTGGGGCTCGGTCATCGCCAAATTGCGTTCGTCTCCGGCCCGATCAGGACCAGCAGCCGATTGGGGCGACTTGGCGGGTTGCGGTCGGCGCTCAAGCGCGCCGGTCTCGAGGTCGATCAGCGCCTGATATGGCAGGGCGCCAATGTGCGGGGATTTGGCGACGCCGAAGGTGCCGAGCTTGGCCGGGTCGCCGTCCGCGAGCTCCTGAGTGGAGAAGTCCGGCCGACCGCCGTCTTTGCCGTAAACGACATGTACGCGCTTGGCGCCTATGCGGGTGCCAGGGATCTCGGCTATCGCGTCCCGGAAGACCTGTCCATCGTGGGCTTCGATAATATCGCCTTGTCCGCGATCATGCAGCCGGCATTGACCACCATCGAGCAGCCTCTCGAAGTCATGGCGGAGATCATCGTCGCCGCACTGATCGGGCAGATCGAAGGCTCGAACCAGGACGAAGGACCGTCCCATGTGGATATCAAACCCGAGCTGATCGTCCGTGCCTCCACGGCACGGCTTTATGCGTGATTTTTGACTAATTGTACCAAGTTCGAACAGGAGGCAGTACTAACAATGTCCAGAGATCTTGAGGGCTGCACCATCATGGTTGCCGGGGCGAGCAGCGGCATGGGCAAGGCGATTGCGATCAGGACGGCCTCGGAAGGTGTGAAGCTCATCCTGCTCGCCCGCGATCCCGGCCGATTGGAAGAAACGGTAGCTGCGGCCCGGGCGGCTAGAGACGGTGCCGAGATTATTGCCGTTCTCGGCGATGCGTCGAATGCGCGTTCTCTCGGAGAGGCTGGGGCACCTCATGGCGAGACTATCAATGCCCTCGATGTGCTGATCAATTCCGTGGGGATGAATATCGTCGAGCGCGACTTCGACGGCCTGACTGAAGAGTCCTGGGCAGCGATGCTCGACACCAATCTGACGGCAGCTTTCAATCTGATGAAGATGGTCATTCCAGGCATGCGAGAGCGCCGCCAAGGTCTCGTCATCAATATTGCATCGACGGCGGCTCGAAAGGCAGATCTCTCGGGTGGCGCCTATCAGGCGGCGAAGGCGGGCGTAGTGGCACTGAACCACGCAGTGATGGAGGAGGAGTGGAAGAATGGCATCAGGTTGACGGCCATCCTTCCAGGCATGACCGACACGCCGCTGCTTGATCGCCGACCGACCCCGGTCTGGCCCGAGGCCAGAGCTGCGGCACTCCAGCCGACGGATATCGCGGAGGCCTGCATGTTCGTCATGCGACTGCCGCCTCGGGCCCATGTTGCGGAGATCCTCCTGCAGCCTTCTCAACGCTAGAATCTCGCACTCGACGGACTTAAGGAAACGCCTCATGAATCAGGCTCAAAACGACAACGCAACCGCGCCTATGGGTTCAGCAAAACCAGTGGTCGCACTGCTTCTGCCCCCAGACATCCGGGCCAAGGTCTTGTCCCCCGAGGCCGAAGAGCGCCTGGCTTCGATGGTCAATCTGGTCACGCCCGCAGAGGGTCAATTGACGACGGAAAATCTGCCGGTATTGCTCGATGGTACTGTCGCTGCGATTACCGGCTGGGGGACGCCGGCGTTCCCTGACGAGGTCTTCTCTAGCGATCGGAAATTGGCTTTCGTCGCACATTCTGCGGGCAGTATCCATCGCCTGCAGATTTCGAGCGCAATCGAGAATGGCCGTATCAGGGTCAGCCACGCGGCGGTGTTTATTGCGGAGGCGGTCGCCGAATTCGTGATGGCGCAAATCCTGTCCCATCTCCGGCGGCCCCATTTGCAAGACGCTGAAATGAAGGCTGGCATGGAATGGTTTGACATCCGGCAGCGCAATCTCGGACTCATCTTGAGTACGCAGGCGGTCGGGATCGTCGGAGCGGGATATGTCGGCCGGCTGGTGATCCGACTGCTCAAGGCGTTCGATGCCCGGATCGTCGTTTATGATCCATATCTCTCCGAGGAGCGTGCGCGCGAGCTGGGTGTCCAAATGAGTGGACTGGACGATCTTATTCTCAGTTGTGACATCGTCTCCCTGCATGCGCCGGTCCTGCCTGAGACCCGTCACATGATGAGTGCCAAGCAGTTTGCCAAACTGCGCGACGGTGCGCTGTTCATTAATACGGCGCGCGCGGCACTCATCGACGAAGCCGCCTTTCTCGCAGCCTTGCGGCAAGGTCGCTTCACCGCAGCGATCGATGTCTACGACACCGAGCCCTTGCCGGCGGACAGCCCGTTCAGGTCTTTGGAAAATACATACTTGTCGCCGCATTCGGCAGGGCACACGATCGACACCTATTTCAGGCAGGGTGCCGCTGCCGTCGATGAAGTTGGCCGGTTCCTTGCGGGCCAGCCATTGCACTATGAGGTCACCAAGACCATGCTCGCGACCATGGCTTAGCTTGCAGGCCCGACGGGTCGTGCTGTACTCAAGGTGGGCTCGATCGACCAGGGAGCCGTTATGCGCATCGTTGCGATCCGGGAACGCACCGCCTCCATCGCCTCCAACATCCGCAATGCCTATATCGATTTCTCGAAGATGACCTGCTCGACGGTGGCCGTGGTTACCGACGTTATCCGCGATGGCAGGCGCGTTGTCGGCTTCGGCTTCAACTCGAATGGCCGCTATGGCCAGGGTGCCTTGATGCGGGAGCGCTTCATCCCGCGGGTCATGGAAGCCGATCCCGACACGCTGCTCGACGATGACGGCAAGCTCTTGCCGCATCGCATCTGGGAACGGATGATGACGAACGAGAAACCGGGCGGCCATGGCGAACGCTCGGTTGCGGTCGGTACGATCGACATGGCGCTTTGGGATGCGCACGCCAAGATCGAGGGCATGCCGCTCTATCGGTTGCTCGCCGACCGCTATCGGGAAGGTGTCGTCGACGACAAGGTCTGGGTCTATGCCGCCGGCGGCTATTACTATCCGGGCAAAGACAACAAGGTGCTGCAGGACGAGATGCGCCGCTATCGCGGTATGGGCTACAGCGCGGTCAAGATGAAAATCGGCGGCGCCTCGCTCGAAGATGACTTGCGCCGCATCGATGCCGTGCTCGAGGTGGTAGAGCCCGGAAATTTATGCGTCGACGCCAATGGGCGATTGGACCTCAAGACCGCCCTCGCCTATGCTGACGCCCTGGCGCCCTACGGCCTCCGCTGGTTCGAGGAAGCCGGCGACCCGCTCGACTACAGCCTCCAGGCGATGCTCGGCGAGGTCTATCCTGGCCCGCTTGCAACCGGTGAAAACCTGTTTTCGGTGCAGGATCATCGCAACCTGATCCGCCATGGCGGCATGCGGCCCGACCGCGATATCCTGCAATTCGACTGCGCCTTGAGCTACGGCCTGGTCGAATATCTCCGAATGCTCGATATGCTGAAGATGCATGGCTGGTCGCCGCGTCGCGTCGTGCCTCATGGCGGCCATCAGATGTCGCTCAATCTCGCGGCCGGCCTCGGTTTGGGCGGGAATGAGTCCTATCCCGAGGTGTTTGAGCCGTTTTGCGGTTTCGCCGACGGGATCGCAGTGGAGGACTCCTATGTCGGTCTGCCGGACATCCCCGGTATCGGCTTCGAGGCGCGCGCCACGCTTTACGCTGAGTTTAAGAGACTGGTCGAGGATCTGGTTTAGGGCAGCGCTGCAATTGTCGGAAAGGAACAATCAATGACATGGCAACCCACTGCCGACCGCTACGGCTCGATGCGATATAATCGCTGCGGCGGGAGCGGCCTCAAGCTGCCGGCGATCTCGCTCGGCCTCTGGCATAATTTCGGCGGCACCAGCGATTTCGAGAGCGGCCGGGCGATGGTCCGAAAGGCCTTCGATCTCGGCATCACCCATTTCGATCTCGCCAATAATTACGGGCCGCCGCCCGGCTCGGCCGAGGAAAGCTTCGGCCGCCTGCTACGCACCGATCTCGCCGGTTATCGTGACGAACTCGTGATCTCGACCAAGGCCGGCTACACGATGTGGGACGGGCCCTACGGCGAATGGGGATCGCGCAAATATCTGCTCGCCAGCCTCGATCAGAGCCTCCTCCGCATGGGGCTCGACTATGTCGACATCTTCTATTCGCACCGCTTCGATCCCGACACACCGCTCGAGGAGACGATGGGAGCGCTCGATCAGGCGGTGCGGTCGGGCAAGGCGCTCTATGCGGGTATATCCTCCTATTCGACGGAGGCGACCACGGCCGCGGCCGCCCTTCTTCGCGACCTCGGCACGCCTTGCCTGATCCATCAGCCCTCTTACTCGATGATCAATCGCTGGGTCGAGAAGGACGGCCTGCCGGACACGCTCGAGCGCCAAGCCATCGGCTGCATCGTCTTCTCGCCTCTGGCGCAAGGCCTCTTGACCGACAAATATCTGGGCGGCATTCCCGAAACCTCACGCGTCGCCAAGGGCGGAGCGCTGCGCCGGGATTTTCTCAAGGCAAGCACGCTTGAGCGGATCGCCGAACTCGATAGTATCGCCAGGCAGCGCGGCCAGAGCCTGGCGCAAATGGCGCTCGCCTGGGTCTTGAAGGACCGGAGGATCACCTCGGCCCTGATCGGCGCCAGCACGCCGGACCAGATCGAGCAATGCGTCCACGCCCTCGAAGTCCCGAGCTTCACCGCAACGGAACTCGTCGAGATCGACCGTCTCACCATCGAATCCGGCACCGATCTCTGGACCCTCACCCGAAGGGCATAATTCGTCCGCGAACCACGATATCCCCGACCTGATGCTGGATCGTCCCGTTGCGACCTGCCGATTGACGAACAATTCCTCGCGGCGTACCGACCACAGCCAATTGAAGGATTTTGCACAAGTGCTTCGTGACATGTACGGTCCTGCAGCTAATTTCCGGCTTAAGCCATCTGGATTTCTCTCGTTTGGTAGGTGGAGACTATGGATATAGGCGTTCCCCTGCGCGATCTCGGCAAGGTCGATGCCACGGCATTGTTGGATCTGGTCGGCGGTCTGACGGAGGCCGACTGGACCGCAAATACGTTCCGCCGCGATGCTCTGGCATCAAGCGAGCATTCCGCGACCGACAATATTCTGATCAAGACCGAGTGGCATCCCTCCGCGACCAGCACCGGCATTCAGTATTTCGAGGATCTCGTCTTCGCATGGGCCGAGGAACGCGGGCTCGATCCCGAGCTCTATCTGCCCATTGCCCGTGAGGATACCGATGTTTGGCCGGTCTACACCATGCCGGAATGGCGGCGCTATCAGCCGGTGCTGGAGCCGATCGCCAAGCGCATTCTGGATCTGCTGAAAGCGCCCAAAGGGGTGATCACCCGCCTCGCCTTGGTGCGTTTGCGAGCCAGCACGCATATCGCACCGCACATCGACGGCCACGCAATGGCCGCCAAGGCGCACCGCGTTCATATCTCGCTAAGCTCGACCCCCTCGGTCGAATACAAGATCGGCGGCCGGAAATTCACGATGCAGATGGGTCATGCCTACGACTTCAACAACAAGATGCGCCATTCGGTGCGCAACAAAGGCAAGCGCGACCGGGTCAATCTCTTCGTCGATGTCTATCCCGACCCCGGTGTCGTGATCCGCAATCCGTTGAAGGTTTCGGCCCCGCTCTATACGCGCGCGGCACCGGTCATTAATTGACTCCGGCAACTGTCTCGGAATTGGCTTGCTGAAACCATCATGCTGCGGAAGGAAACGCCTCAGCTGTAAGGACCATCTCGGTCATGTCGTCGAGCTCTCCGGTTTCCGGGAGGCATAGCCGCATCTGGAAATCAGCGAGTGCTCCCCTGGTGCGCCGACCGGGAAGGCCGTCCACCGGCCCCGGGTCATGGCCGAGATAGTACAAGGCCACCTGCGCTGTTCTGAGTGCGATATCCGGGATCAGCCGCCTGCATTTCTCGAAGGCAGCGCCCAGGCGGTTGTGGTAGTCGTTGCGACGAAAATCCCTGCCATTGTAGGCGGCCGCGAAGCTGGTCCAGTCATGGCGCTGCAGCGCAATAGCGCTTCGAGGATAGGCGAGGACATAATTCGCGAGTGCCAGAAGTTGACGGTCCTCGCTCTCGACCATTGTCTCGACCATGTCGGCAACGCTGTCGAACCCGACGATTTGATGATTGAACCCCATGATCTGCGCGAGTCCCCATGAAGCGCTGCGCAATGCCGATTCCTGAGCGAGTGTCATGGCAGTTTCCAGCCGCTGGTACTCGCCTGGACCTCCGACATAGCCACCGCACTTACCAGACGAAATATCGGGGTTTAGGGTATCGTGCCTGGCACCCGTCTCCCGGGAAAAGATGTGCCGCTCGAAAAGGATTTGGGGCCGGCGATCGGCATAAAAGCCCATTCCACGAGTCTCGACGGTCAACACCGCCCATATCTCGGCTTCGCCGACCCCAAGCATCTCGCATACCCTATCCATGCCCCCGACGGTAATCGGCGCACCTGTGCCCACGAAGCTGAGGACACTGCCTGCTTGCTTTTGCGGGCTGTTCAGCCGCTGCCGTTCCGTCTGCGCCAGTGATATATTTAGTTCCATGATTATAGTCCCGTGGATATGAAAGCCCAAAGGACGTTACCACAAGAGGCTTCAAAAATAAAGGAATAAAATCCCTCATGAGACTGATGGACCGAGACGCCTTTTGCCGATATACTGCCAGGTCGGGCCCGCGGTCTGGCCCGCCGTGTCCGGCAGCGGCACCCGCATTAGACGCTGCGCGTCTTGCTTCAACCGGTACATTAGGGGCACAAGCTCGGCCAGACGCTTCTTCTCGTCATTGAAGGCGGCGTCGAGGCCATCGAGCAGTGCGCTCCAGGTGGCGTTGAAGCGGGCGTCGAGTGAAGCGATCTCCGGATTATCATCATAGTCACCGGGCTTGGGATCGTCGCGCATCGGCCAGACGGCACGCCAATCGACCGCAAGGTCGTCGCCGCTCGGCGGACCGTCCGAAGGGTCTTCGGCAAAGTAATAGCGGCTATGCAGTATCCCGTTGAACTTGAAGAAATGGGCGATGTCCTGGCGGTCGTCGGGGCCTGGAATGCGGTCCCCGTCATCGGCGCAGTCACCGTGATGAGCGCCCTCGCCCTCCTCCAGGATTTCTTCCAACGCGGTGCAGGCACTTTCGAGGCTGTCGACGACGATGATCTTGCCGCCGGCGCCGTAATAATCGCCAGGACCGATCTGCCGGTCGACATGGCCCGTGAAGACCGCTTTGTCACCATGAAGGCAGCAGGCCGCTTTGAGACGCTGGATGGTGTGGAGATAGAACTCGCCAATGGTGTCATAGTCGTCGGAAGCAGCGTCCGTTGGATCATGAGACGCGCGCTCGACCTCGCGAAAGGCCTTGATTTGCTGGGGCGTGAAACGTCTGAGGTGAAGCGTCGGTCCCTTGCCGTCCAGGATCGGCTGCGGATAATGCGGTAGTTGCTTGGGATCGTTCAGGGTCGGGCGCCCGCCGATCGCGTTCATGACATTCGCCACGAGCACCATGTGCAGCATTTCCTCGACCATCACCTGGCGCAGGACTTCAATCGGCTCGGCGTTGACGATTTCCGGCGCGGCACGGTCGTATTGGCCCTCCTCCTTGATCGAATAGCAGGCGGTCGCATAGGGCGGGATGGTCGAAAGCTCGAGGATCAGCGCCTTCTGGAGCAGATCATGAAGTTCGCGGCAGTCACCCTCGAGAGTGCGGTCCTCGCTCATTGGAGTGCCCTGTTGATCGCTTCGGCCGCCATGAAACCCATTGCCGCCAGGGTTAACGTCGGATTCGAGGTCGCGATCGTCGGCATCGAGCCCGCCCCCACCATCCAGAGGTTTTCATGGTCGTGGCAGCGCATGTCCGGCTGGGTCACCGAGGTTTTCGGGTCGATTCCGATACGGTGGGTACCGACGATATGGCCCGAGCCGAACACCGTGTAACCCTTTCCTTCATGGGTGAAATAGCCGCTGTCCGAGGGATTGTAGGCGGTGTGGTTTTCAACGCCGAGACGGCGATAGAGCTGAATGCAGGCGTCGTGCGCCAAGGCGAGACCGGCGCGCGAGTAGTCCGACACATCGTAGCCGATCACCGGACGGTACTGGCCCATCGGATCGCGATAGGCAGGGTCGATGGTGACCCGATTGGAGGGCTCGGGAAGCTGCTCGACCAGGATGCCGACGCGGACCTGGCGCTGGACGCGATGGAAGAGCTTCTGGCGCAACTCGCGCCCGAACAAATTTTCTTCGCCGACCATTCGGGCGACGTCGCTATAGGGCGCCCCGGCGGCGAAGTTCCAGCCCCAATTGCCGATCTCGAGCCGGAAGGCGGCCTTCTCATTGCGGAACACGCCGTCGCGGAACGAGCCGATGCCCGAGGTCGAACCCGGCCCGCGGAACGGCCCGACGGGATCGCGGGCGAGACCCCAGGTCATCATGTAGGGATGGTCCATGAGGTTGCGGCCGAGCTCCTGGCTCGACCGGCAGAGCCCGGAAGCCAGTGCGAGCGTCGCGTTTTCCACCGCACCCCCGGCGAGGACGTAGTGTTCGGCCCGGACGCGGCGCAGCTCGTATTGCGGCACGCCGGGAAACGGGTAGCGCTTGTAGACGAGGCCGGAAACGCAACCGTTCTCTGCCGTCTCGACCTGGCTCGCAATTGATTGGGTCTGGATCTGGAGTTGCCCTGTGCGGTTGGCGCGGGCATCGGCCAGAGTTTTCATCGCGGTGTATTTTGCCTGGATCGGGCAGATCGGGATGCAGCTCGAATTGCCCTCGCAGCGTTGCCCAATGAAGGCGAAGGCGCCGGTGCCGCCGCGCGGCTCGAAGGCTTCGCGCTCCCTGCCTGCGACCATGATTTTTTTGCCATGGCGTGGCGTCGAGTTGCGGCCCTGCGGCGTGTTGCTCACCTTGATATCGACGACGTCGAGGCCGGGCTCGGGTTTCCCGCCCCAACCCGACCGGACGCCCGTGGCGACCGGGGTGCCGTCACCGGCTTCCGCGATATACCGAGCCACATAGGAATCCGGGATCGGATGCATCGGATAGTCGTAGCCCGATTCGAAGAAGTTCTTTCCGTCATCCGGTTCCGAGACGTGAATGCCGAGGGCTTCTGGCGTCTGATCTTCGGCATTGGCGGAGACGCCGATCTCCCACTCCGCCTGTTCGTAATAGGGGCGCAACTCCTGGTAACCGAACGGCCAGTCGACGCCGCGCCCGAAACGGGTCCGCATTTCGAAGTCTGCGGGAAACATTCGCAGGCTCGTGCCGAGCCAATGGAGACTGGTTCCGCCATAGGCACGCAGATAGTTGCTGCCGAAGGGCAGCGGACCCTGTTGCACGAAATAGCCATTGGTGTCGGGCTGGGTGCCGTGCACGGCGGTAATATCGAGCACCGAGGGCGATGGCAGCGTCGGCAGGTTTGGGTAGGGCGAATTCGGGGTCTTGGCTTGCGCCAAAAAATACTGGTCGAGATAATCCCGGTAGGTGCGCCAATCCTCGCCGCGGTCGGCGCCGGCCTCGAGGATAAGGACGCTCTTGCCCTCGGCCACGAGCTGCTTGGCGAGAATGGCGCCGGCAAATCCGGCACCGACAATGACGACATCGTAACTTACTTCGTCATCCTGGGGTGTCGCCATGGCCTCAGCCCTCCCGCTGGGGCGGGTCGAGCGCCCAGGCGCCGAAGCCCTGTTGTTTGGCCCCCATCGGGTGGGCGCCGATGGCGTCCCAGACCAACCCCTCCTTATAGGCACGGGTCGAGATGATGCGGCCGACATCGAACCGCGATGCGCCCCAGGCGCGTCGCCATTCCAGCGGCAGCGGCGTCCACTGCCCGAGATACCAAAGCTGGATCAGGGAGCGCGCCGGCGGACCGAGCTTCTCGCTGCCCAGAACATCCCGCCGTGCCTGCCGCTCGCCCGCCTCGGGATCGGTCGCCATCGCGGCGTCGAGTGCAGGGCCGAGGTCAAGCAGCTCCTCGAGGATCGCAGGAGGCGTCACCTGCCGCAGCTGCTGCCAGTAATCCTGGGCGCAGCCGGTAGCATGAAGCTCGGCGCGGTTGTAGCCGGTAAGGACGGCGCTCAAGGCGATGAAGGCGCTGAAGCCGGTGTCGGCGACCTCATCCATGGCGGTCGCCCTCGATCGCATCGACATAAAAGCCGCGCGGCTCGATACAGGCAGGCGGACTTTCGAAGACTTGCGCTGCGACCGGCGTGGCGTCGGCGAACAAGACCCGCATGTCCTGGGTCATGGAAAAGTCATTTTCGCCGATCTTCAGGCTCACGCCGGCGGCTTCTTCCGGCGACAAAATCGCCGTCTGGAACACGCCGACGATGGTCCAGTGGGTCCAGACGGTACGGCCGAGGCCCGTCGCGAATTCCGGGATCGGCGTGCAATTGGTCGGTGTCCAGCGATAGCCGGCGAAATCGGCGTCGAGCCGATAGACGAAATCTTCGGTGTCGTCGGGATTGACGAGCTCGATCCGCCACTTCTCCGACTGCAACAGCCGCTCGCCCAGGGGCTTGGCGTTGAGCGTCGGCACCTTGTAATTGAACGTGCCATAAAATTTCGGCTCGCCGAAGACCGCCCGCCCGGCCGCCACCGCGACCTTGTTGTCGGCCGCTACATGGAGCCGCAGATGGCCGATCGTCTTGGTCTGGTCCCGGCCATGGAGATAGTCGACGAGGCTCATCTTCGGCACGCCCGGAACCCGGTTGGCCGGATAGGCCAGGAGGTTGAATTCGACCTCGTTGGTGGTGCCGAGCGCATTGTCATAATGCGAGGTGTAGCGCTGGAAATTGAGCAGGATCACGGCTCGATCGTTCCCATCCTTGTCCGGAAAGCGCGCGACGCAAAGGCCCGTGCCCTTGACGAACGGCTCGGCCGCTTCCGGCGTCGTGTACCAATAGACCCACTGGCACTGCAGCGACGCATAGTAGAAGGGAAAGACGTCGAACGGTTCCGGCAGCTTCGGCATGACGCCGGTCGCAGGCGTCTGATGGCAGGTTGGTGCCTGCGGTTCGTCGGTTGTCACGAAAGAGTTCCTCCCGGTGTAGTGCCCCGTTTGAGGCGGGCGCTTGTGGTCGACAAAATTCCTATCCGGTGGCCGCTAACCGGTCTTTCGTTCCGATAGAGCGTGCAACACGTCCCGCCCTTCGGCGGCGGCCGGGTCATCCGCAGCAACCGCCCCGAGTGCCTTGGACAAGGCTGCGGCAATGAGCTGCTCACGGTCCCGTGGCGCCCGCCTGCCAAGGGCGATCGCAGCGCGCAGCTCGGGACCGCGCAGCCCCAGATCGCGGGCGCAGGTAATGGCTTCGCCGAGGCGAACGAGCCCCTGGGCGACATCGCCCCTGACAAACGCGATTTCGCCGCTGAGCCTGATCAGCTCGGGCGCCCAGAACGCTTCGCCGCTGGTTTTCTGAAATTCGGACGCCTCGTCGATGATCGTCTCGGCCCGGTCTGTCCGGCCGAGAGCGAGTGCGGCGTCGGCATGAAGATAGAGAAAGTAGCTGAGGCCCAGCCTCGAGCCCGTCCCCCGCCATTCGTCGAGACCGAGCTCGATCATGGCCAGAGCCTTGTCGCCGAGATCGCCACGACGTGCCCAGCCATGCATCACCCGGCCCCAGCCGAGCCAGAACTGGAAGGTGTTCTCCTCGGAAAGGGCGATCAGACGCGAGGAACTGGCCCGCACTGCCGCGTCATCGCCGGTGAACTGGTGGATCCAGCTCGAAAATGCGACCGCAAACGACACGCTGAAGGGATGATCGGTCTCGCTCGCACAGTCGAGGGCGCGGGCGATCGCCGATTTTGCGGCATCGCTGCGGCCGCGGAGCCATTCGCAACAGGCGAGATAGCCATTGAGGGCAACATCGAGATCGACGACGTCGAAATCGAGGCCGCGAACTCTGTCGTCGCGCGAAAGCCTGGCGGCGATGCCGCGCTCCAGATGCTCAATCGCCTCATCCGGCCGGCCGAGATAGGTCAGCACGGAGCCTTGCGAGCGCTCAGTCGCCGCGGCCAGCAGCGGCTCGCCCAGTTCCGCCGAAAGCGAAACCAGTTGTTCCGCATGCTGGTGGGCGACCGCATAGTCGCCGCCAAGCATCGATGAGCGAAGTTCGCCATAAACGACCTTGAACAGACGCTCGATCTGGCCGTAACGGCGGCAAAGCTCATGCGCCCGTAAATAGGCATCGCGAACGCTCTTATGGGCGTAGCCCTTGACGAACGCCAAAGGTACCGCAATCAGGATCTGGAGATCCATCTCGCGGCGGTCACGCTCCTCCGAGGCGGGACTCTTGGCGAGGCATTCGAAAACGCGTTCAAGGTGCTCGATCGCCTCGACATTGGCCGAGCGGGCCATCGCGATTCGTGCGGCCGCCAGCCAGTAGCCTTCGGCCGTCGCATGATCGCCGGCCAGCAGGAGATGATGGCCGAGCAGTTCGGGCTCGCGCTCGACCAGGTCCGGCATATGCTGCTCGATCACGCTGGCGATCCGGCCGTGCCAGCGCACGCGAGTCACGCGCAGCATCGACTGGTAGGCGGCGTCCTGTACCAGCGCGTGACGGAAGCGATAGGTCGTCGGCCCGGCTCCACGCACCAGGAGATCGGCGTCGATCAGCTTTTCGAGGGCGTCCGCGACCTCGTCGTTGGGGCGGTCCTGGACGCGCGAGAGGATGTCGAGATCGAAGGTTCGGCCGATCGCCGCCGCAATCTGGGCGACCTCCTTGGTCGCCGCCAGCCGGTCGAGGCGAGCCATCAGCGAGTCCTGGAGCGACCCCGGGATCGCCAGCGAAAGATCGCCTTTGAAGCCGTCGTCCTGGGCGCTCATGCCGGCCTCGACGATCATCTTGGTCAGTTCCTCGATGAACAGCGGCACACCATCGGCCCGTGCGACGATCTGGTCGAGGAGTGCCGGCAGCAGCCGGTTGCCGGCGATGGTCTCGATGAGCGCCAGGGTATCGCGGCGTCCGAACCGGTTGAGCTCCAGCGACGTCACATGAGCGAGGTTGCGCCAGGGCGAGACGAACTCGGACCGCGCCGTGATCAGCAGCAGGCAGTGCTGACGGGGCAGATCGTCGATCCAGCGTGAGACGAACTCGAGCGTCGAGGGATCGATCCACTGCACATCGTCAAGCACCATGAGGAGCGGTTGCTCCCGTGCTATGGCGGCGCAGACCCGCAGCAGCGCATTGATGATGGCATTTTTCTGGCGCTCCGGCGCCGGGGTTGGAGCGGAGGCGGAGGAGACGGCATTCGAACCATCGGCGAAGCCGAGAAGGCCGGCCAGCGGCGGCCCGGTGACCGCCGGATCGAGTTGCAATCGATCGAGCAGCGCATCGAGCTGTCGGTGTCGCGTCTCATCGCTACCCTCGATCGCGAACCCGAGCGCCGAGCCCAAGGCGGCCACAACGCAATGGAAGGCGCTGTTCCTGTGCAGTGGCGAGCCGAATAATGTCAGTTGGCTGATGTGACCGTCGGCAACGTCACGGCTGAGCGAGAACACGACCCGGGACTTGCCGATGCCGGCATTGCCCGAGACCACCAGGACCTGGCCGTCGCCTTCGCACGCCGCCTCCCAGCGCGTTTTGACCAAAGCCATTTCGGCCTTGCGGCCGATCATCGGCGTCGGCGTCGGCGGCAGGGCGTGACCTGCCAGATCCAGCTCTGTCTTCGCCTTGCGGACCCGAAACAGCTCGATCGATTCGCGCACGCCGGCGAGCTCCGGTCGTCCCAGGGGATCGAAAATGAATCGAGGGCCGATGAGGCGCCGCGTCACCGCCGAGACGACAACTTCGCCCGTAGCGGCGTGTGACTGAATGCGGGCCGCGACATTCGGTGTGTCGCCGAAGAGGGATATTTTCTCGACATGGCTGAACGAGGCGTCTTCACCGACGACCACAGGGCCCGTATGCAGGCCGACACGAACAGCGGTCGCGCAGTCCAGTTCGGGAAACGCTGCCGCGATCGCCGGCGTCGCTTCGACGATCTCGAGTGCTGCCGCAGCGGCGGCGGCGGCGGACCCTTCCTGCACCACCGGGTAGCCGAAAATCGCGAGTACCCCGTCGCCGACATAGTTGGCGATCTTGCCGCCATGGGTCTCGACACTGACGCCGACACAGGCACGGTAGCGGTCGATGATCTCGCGATAGTCTTCCGGATCGAGACGCTCGGACATTCGTGTGGAGCCGACGAGATCGCTGAAAAGAACCGTGAGCTGGCGGCGCTCGCCAACAGGTTCGACCACGGCCGGCCGATCGCGCACCGGCTCCATCGACGGTGCTGCCAAGGTGATCGCAGCGCCGCACGCGACACAGAATTTAGCACCGGCGATAGCGCCTTCGCCACACGCACCGCAGCGCAGACCGAGCTGCGTGCCGCATTCCAGGCAGAACTTCGCACGCGCCGGGTTTGCCGTGCCGCACTTCGGGCAGTTCGTGCGTAAGTCCACCAAACCCTAGTTGTCCCTGTTGTCTCGCTCGCGCCAAACGCAATTTCGACGTCGAATTTCCATGCGCTCTGCAACGCTCGGTAACTCTAGGCGAACCCCACTGACCGCGTCGAGTGACAATAGCCACAGGAGTGAAAGTTTATTGAGGCTCACACAACTCAGGCGTGCCCCAGATAATCTAGGAATAGCGACCTCAGTTGATATCGGACCTGAGGCTGTGGCCAGATCCGCTGGGAGCGAGACTTTACAACGAGGAGTGACTTTGGTATCGATCACAATCTAATCTACAGTGCGATGCCAAAAGGTTGGTGGGTTGCAACGCTTTGGAGCGGCCTGGGCCTCGTCGCGTCACGAGCCATCTTGCGAATGCCTGATGACGGTAGTGCCCATAAAGGGGCGACTTGGGAGGACATCATGTTGAAGACCTCGAAATTTTCGTGGCGCGCAGGCCTTGGATCGGCGCTCGTTGCGTTGGCGTTGCCGGCGATGGCACAGCAATACAAGCAGGCACCGATGCTTGACGCCGCAGTCGCCGACGGGAAACTACCCCCGGTAGCGGAGCGCCTTCCCGCCCAGCCGGAGGTCTTCAAGCCGTTCGAGAGCATCGGCAAGTACGGCGATGTCATGCGATTCGGCATCTCCGGCTTTGCCGACATGGAGCAGATCCAGAATTGGGCCGGCAATATGGGTCTGGTTCAGCAGGACTACGACACCAACTACACGACGATCATTCCAAACGTCGCCGAATCGTTTAAAATCACCGATGACGGCAAGACTTTCACGTTCCATCTGCGGCCAGGCATGAAGTGGTCAGACGGAACGCCATTCACCGCCGATGATATCGAATTCAGCGTCAATGATATCCTTCTTCACGAGGAGATGGCGCCGGTTCCAGTCATATGGACGGCGGGCAACAAGATCTTCAAATTCCGCAAGATCGATGACCTTACGGTGGAGTTCTCCTTCGAGGCACCCTATGGCGACTTCCTGTTCGAGCTCTCCGATCGTCGTTATATAACGCCGACTTATTATCAGAAGGCCTACTGCTCTCAGGCACATCCCGACTACAATGAAAACCTGGAAGCCGATCTGGCGGCGAACAATCTCTCCGATTGGCGCGACTACCTGCTTCAACTGTGTGGCGACCCGCATCTGACGCCGGCGCGTTGGAGCAATCCCGACCGGCCATCGCTGGAGGCTTGGGTGATCAAAGAACCCTATGCAGGCGGTGCCACCCAGGTCGAGTTGGAGCGCAATCCTTATTTCTGGCAGGTCGATCCGGAAGGAAATCAATATCCCTATGTCGACACACTGATCGGGACAATCTATTCGGATCCGGAAGGCCTCTTGCTGGGTGCGATTGGCGGCAACATCGATTTCGGCTTCCGCAAGTTCGAGGCGACGGCCAACCGCCCGGTGTTAGCCGAGAACGCGGAACGTATCGGGGCCGAACTCTATGAGGTCACGGCGATTGGCGGAACCAGCCTCTTCTTCACCTTCAACCTGACCCACCAGGATCCTGAGCTTCGCGAACTGTTCAATGAAAAAGACTTTCGCGTGGCAATGTCGATCGGTTTCGACCGGCAGGAAGTAATCGAAACGGCACTGCTCGGCGTCGGAGAGCCATGGCACAACGCGCCGTTCGAAGACAGCGCTATGTATCATGAGAGGTACGCGACACAGTACCTCGAGTTCGACCCGGAGAAGGCCAATGCGCTGCTCGACGGATTGGGCCTGACCGAACGCAATGCGGAGGGCATCAGGCTATTGCCGAGTGGAAGGCCGATTTCATTCAATATTGAAGCAACAGTCGCACGACCCGAACTTAACGACCAATTGGAAATCATGGCGATCCAATGGCGCGAGAACATTGGCGTTGACGCGCAGCTCAATGCTTCGGAACGCGCGCTGATGATGGCACGGGTCAATAACAACGATCACGATGCCACCGCCTGGGAGGACCATTCGAGCTGGCTCCCCGGCCGTCTACCGACAGGAATGGTGCCCCTCGAGTTCGACTCCCGGTGGGCCATCGCATGGGCCGATTGGTACAAGTCGGGCGGTACCAGCGGCGAGGAACCTCCGGAGCACATCAAGGAACGCTTTCGCCTCTATGAGGATTCGAAGAGCGCGCTGACGTTTGAGGCACGGCGTGACATTTATCACCAGATTGCGGATATTGCGGCTGATCATTTCGAAACTTTCGGTGTCTCGAAAAATATTTCGAACTACGGACTAAAGAAGATAGCGCTGCGCAATGTGCGCCCGAGCAACCCGTCGACTTCGCAATATCCGCCGGCGCTGCAGCGCCCCTGGACCTTTTATTGGGATACTCCTGACGGCAATCGCCAGTAGGCCATCAGGAACATCTCGACAGGGGTGTATCAGGACTAGTCCCGTAGCACGGCCATCTGCGTGTTGTGCCAGCCGATCCAGAGCTCTGGTCCGGCAATCGCTGCCGCAGTTATCGGGTCCAGAGCCACGCGCAGGACTGCATCGCCCGCTGGATTATCGTGTATCGCGATATCCAGGACCACGCGCGCACCTTTGAAGATGCGATGGCGGATTTGTCCTCTCAATTTGTTGTCCAGATGCGCCGGCAGCGCTTCGGCCTGTTCGGCACAAGCGATGCTTTCAGGACGGATTGCGACGCCAGCGGTCGCCTTGTCCTCGGGCATACGATCGGGTGCGGCTGCATGGAGGGTGAATCCATGCCAATCCAGCGCCAGCCGATCGCCTCCGACGCCGAGGACGGTGCAATCCAGGAGGTTGGTGTCGCCAATGAAGTCTGCGACGAAGCGGCTTTGCGGATGATGGTAGAGAGCTTGGGGGCTGCCGTCCTGTTCGATCCGGCCGGCATTCATGACGATGATCCGATCCGACATCGTCAACGCTTCTTCCTGGTCGTGGGTCACGAAAACGAAGGTCTTGCCGGTGCGTTGCTGAATGCCCTTGAGCTCGACCTGGACCTGGCCCCGAAGCTTGGCGTCGAGCGCGCCCAATGGCTCATCAAGCAATAAGAGCTTGGGATCCGGCGCCAGGGCTCGGGCCAGTGCCACGCGTTGCCGCTGGCCGCCCGAGAGCTGATCCGGCATGCGGTCACGCAATTCGGACAATCCCAAGAACTCCGTCAGGGTATCGATTCGGGCCTTCATCTGGTCCCTGGTCTGGCCCTTGAGCTCGAGACCGAAGGCGATGTTGCGCTCGACATTCATATGCGGAAAGAGCGCGTAATCCTGAAAGACCATATTCACATCGCGCCGGTTCGGCGGCATCCGGGTGACATCCTCGCCATCGAGAATGATCTTGCCTCGGGTCGGCATTTCGAAGCCGCCGAGCATGCGCAGTGTCGTGGTCTTGCCGCAACCCGAGGGGCCGAGGAAGGTAACGAAGTCACCCTCGGCAAACGCCAGATCGAGGTCGTCGACCGCAACGACCTCGTCATATTCCTTGCTGACACGGTCCAGCCTGACAATGGTCCTGGCGTCGCTCGCGGCGGCGTTCATGCGGATTTCCTCATGTGGCCGCGGGCATGCGGCGCATCGAACGTTCCGCCCAAAGTCCGAGGACGGCGGTCAGAACCAGAACCACGGTGGAGATCGCATTGATTTCGGGCGACATGCCGGAGCGCAGCATCGCGAAGATGAGGACCGGCAGGGTCGGCTCGTAGCCGCCGAGGAAGAACGAGCGCACGAAATCGTCGAAACTCAACAGCATGCAAAAGACGCCCGCGCCGATCAGCGCCGGGCGCAGATAGGGCAGCGTGACCCGCAGGAAGGCGATGAGTTCATCGGCGCCAAGATCCCTGGCCGCTTCGATCTGGCTTTTGGGCTGGGCACTGAGGCGCGCCATGACGACCAGCGTGACGAACGGCACATTATGGATCGTGTGGCCGAAAATAATGGCACCCATGCCCGGCTCGACATTGAGCAGCTGGATGAAGATCCGAAGCGAGATGGCCGAGATGATGCCCGGAATCACCGCCGGCAGGCAGGTCACGGCGAAGACCAGGAGCTTGCCGCGAAAGCTTCTGGGACCGATGAAGCATGCGACCCAAGTCCCAATGAAAAGCGAAAAAAACGTGCTCGAAAGCGCAATGGCCATCGAGAACAGAAAGACAGTGATGACCTCGCCATCCTGAAAGACCTGAAGGTACCATTGCAGGGTCCAGGCTTCGATCGGAAAGCCGATAAACTTGGAATCCTTAAAGCCCATCGTGATCATCAAGAAGAGCGGCACGAACAGATAGAAGACGAACGCCCAATAAGCCACGGAGAGAAAGGCGCGGGTCTGAGCTGTCACTACAAAATTCCCTTCCCGCTCCGACCCATGAGTTTGAGGAAAAGACCGGCGATGACGAGTGTGGCGATCAGCATGATGCTGGCGAAGGCCGCACCTATCGGCCATTTGTCGCCGGCGACATGGAAAAACCCGGCAATGGTCTGGGAAAATAACGTGGTGCTTGGTCCGCCCAACAAGACCGGTGTGGCGTAGTATCCGGTCGAGATGAGGAAGACCAGCGTGCAGCCAGAGGCAATGCCGTCTTTGGACAAGGGCAACGTTACCTTGAAGAGCCGGGCCCATGGACCGGCGCCGAGGTCGGCTGCGGCTTCCCGATAACTGTTGGGTATTTTTTCAAGTGCCGAATAGAGCGGCAGCAGCATGTAGAGCGAGGTCAGATAGATGATCCCGACGCTCAACGAAAAGCTCGTATACATGAACGGAATCGGCCGTTCGATCAGACCGAGCCAGCTAAGGACGAGGTTGACGAAGCCGCGATTGCCGAGGAGGATCATGATCGCATAGGTGCGGACGATCTCGCCGACCCAGAATGGCACGAGCAGCAGCAAGAGGAACAGTAGCTGCCGGTTTCGCCGGACATGCTTCGCCAGGAAATAGGCGACGGGATAGGTCAGGAGCAAAGTCGCGATCGTCAGTACGGTGGCGAATGTCAGGGTGCGCAGAAACGGCACGACGAAGATATCGTCGCCGAAAAAGGCCATCCAGTTGGCGAGAGTCATGACCGGCTCGATGTCCCGCGTCGGCGGATAGGCATCGAGGAAGCTGATCCGCAGCATTTGCAGGATCGGGCCCAGATGCGCGACAAACACCCACAGCAATGGGAAGAGGGCCAGCAACCAGAACCGCCGCCGCTCGCCGCCGAGCAGGGTTGCGGATACGTCGCGATAGACGGAACTAGCGGCGACGGTGGACCAGAATCCTCTGCCCGGGGCGATGCGGCCCGTCCGATCGAGGGTTGCGTTCAACCCGCCATGCCGCGGGGAGACCGTGTCCGGCCTCCCCGATCGAAGGCTCAAGCAGCCTTCACTTCCTCGACCGCGGGGTCGACCAGATCGTATTTCATGTCGTTGGCCTCGGCACGGAAGAACTGCAGACCCTTGAGTTCCTCGTCGCTGAACGACGAGGCGCGCTGTTCGAGTTCACTGAGATACTGATCCGCGCCTGTGAAGGTCGAGATGAAGCCGGATGCCCGGGTCATATTGGCGCCGATCTCGGGCTCGGCCAGAATGGCGTCCAGCAGGATATAGGCATTGTCGGGATTGGGCCCGTTCTGGGCGACATTGAAATTGTAGACGAAACCGTAGGAGCCTTCCTTCGGAATCGTCATATCGACCGGAAAGCCGTCCATGATCAATTTCGAGATCGAGCCGGACCAGGCATGGGCGAGGACGATGTCCTGATTGATGAACATCTGCTGTACCTCGGCACTGGCATCATAGAATTTCCGGACCTTGTCCTTGTGGGCGATCATGAAATCGCGGGCTTCGGCAACGACCTCGGCGGCGCGCTCGGGGTCGCCGATATATTCGATCATGTTGGCGTCATGGCCCTGATAGAGCATGACGACGGACATCATGTCCTGAATGATATAGGCGGTCTGGCCGGCATATTTTTCACTGAACATGACGTCCCAGCTGGTGACTTCGTCCGCACCGACGATCTCGGTGTTGTATGCCAGAACTTCTGCACCGCTGAGGATAGGGACACCCCATTTCTGACCGTTGATCAGGGTCCAGTCGGCATCCGAATAGACCGGATTGACCGTCGACCAGTTTTGCAGGCGAGCGACATCGAGGGGTGCGACGAGGTCGGATTCGATGAACTGGGCGAACCTGTGGCCTGCGATCGTCACGATATCCGCCGTCGGGCTCGAGGCCTCGGCACTCATCAGATTGAATTGTTTGCCCTGATCGTCGACCAGCCGGATGCGGATCTCGATGCCGGTCTCGTTCTCGAACGCTTCCTTGAAATCGTCCGGAATGAAATTGGCG
>JBGSYN010000042.1:0-26236 GCA_041750975.1 Geminicoccaceae bacterium
CGTTTCATCGGCGGCCACAATGTCGTTTCCAGACGCTTGTTCGAAGCCGCCGATGGTGCGAGCCTAGGCGGCGAGGTGGCGATCCGGGACGACGAGATCCGGATCGGCGAGCCAGGCCCCGACGAGTTCGGGGTCGAGGCCCTGATCAAGCTGATCGAATATCAAGGGACCAGCGTTCAGATCCGGGCCGAGGCGCAGCACGAACGCCTCAACCTCATGATGAGCGAAGCCGCTTATGAACGGCATCCTGTCGAAATCGACCGCACGGTCTGGCTGGCCTGGCCCAAATCCGCCGTGCAGTCGCTCCACTGAGGCGGCCCCAGGCGTCGCCTCTTCATCCCTCACCCAACGTCACCCGCAAAGAAAGGGACAGGTATGACGACAAAATATCGACTGATTGACCGAACCGGAGGCCTCAGCCGCCGCGACCTGCTGCGCTCGACCGCCGCCGTCGGTGTCGGTGCTGCAGCCGCCAGCGCGTTCCCCGCACCCTTCGTGCATGCCCAGGAGCCGATCACGCTCCGTCTTGCCGGCACGGGGGTCAACGCCTTCAACGAGATCGCCCAGAAGGTGCAGGAGGATCTTGGCTTCGGCCTCGAATTCACGACGCTGACCTCGGATGACGTGGTGAAGCGCGCCGTCACCCAGCCGACGAGCTTCGATCTGCTCGACAGTGAATATTGGATGCTGAAGAAGATCGTTCCCTCGGGCAACCTCAAGGGCATGGATGTCACCAGGATCGATCTCTATGACGAGATCGTGCCGATCTTCACCCAGGGCAAATTGCCGGATGGCTCCGACACCACGCGGATCGGCACGGCACCGATCAAGGTCTCCTATCTGCCGAGCGGCGAAGCCACCGAGTTCGCCGCGGAGCCGACCGACTACATGACTTTGATCCCGACGGTCTACAACGCCGACACGCTGGGCATTCGCCCGGACCTGATCGGCCGGCCGATCGAGAGCTGGGCCGAACTGGTCAATCCCGAGTTCAAGGGCAAGGCCTCCATCCTTAATATCCCCTCGATCGGCATCATGGATGCCGCCATGACCGCCCAGGCCGCAGGTGTGGCGGAATATGTCGATATGGGCAACATGACCACCGAAGAGATCGACAAGACGATCGCCTTTTTGATCGAGGCCAAGCAGGCCGGCCAGTTCAGAGCGCTTTGGAAAGAGTTCAACGAAAGCGTCAATCTGATGGCCTCGGGCGAGGTCGTCATTCAGTCGATGTGGTCGCCTGCCGTGACCAAGGTCCGCCAGCAGGGCATCGATTGCAAATACCAGCCTTTGAAGGAAGGCTACCGCGCCTGGGCCTCCGGTCTCGGCGTTCCGGCTCATCTCGAGGGTCGCAAGCTCGACGCCGCCTATGAGTTCATCAATTGGTATCTCTCGGGCTGGGCCGGCGCCTTCCTCAATCGTCAGGGCTATTACACCGCTGTTCTCAGCACTGCCGAGAAAGCCATGCAGCCGGACGAGTGGGGCTATTGGATGGAAGGCGAGCCGGCGGTCGAGCCGATCGTCAGCCCGACGGGCGAGGTCATCGCCCAGGTCGGTGAAATCCGCGATGGCGGCTCGTTCTATGAGCGCATGGGGAACGTTGCCTGCTGGAACACGGTGATGGACGAGGACCGCTACATGGTCCGCAAATGGAACGAGTTCGTCGCCGCCTAGCCGAATGTCGTGCCGCGGGCAGGCTCTACCGGCCTTTCCGCGACACGCCCTCCCTGGAGCCGCCATGAGCGTTGCGCTCGAGCGAACTGGAATAAGTGAACGCGAGGCGTCGACCCGCAGGCACCGGTCCATGGCCAGCCTCGCACCTTATCTTCAGGTGCTGCCGCTGCTCCTGGTATTTTTGAGCTTCTTCGTCGTGCCGATCGCCATCGTGGTGATCGTCAGCTTCTTCGATTATCAGACCTACGACATCCTCATCCCCGACTTCGTCTTCTTTAACTATGTAGATGTCTTTACTGCCAACGTGACGTGGCAGACCTATTGGATCACCTTCAAATTCTGCGTCATCGTCTGGGCCATTACCGCCGTTCTCGGCTTTACCATCGCCTATTTCCTGGCCTTCTATATCCGCACATTGACCTGGCAGATCGGGCTCTTCCTGCTTTGCACGATACCGTTTTGGACCAGCAACGTGATCCGGATGATCTCCTGGATCCCGCTCCTGGGCCGCAATGGCGTCGTCAATTCGACCCTGATGGGTTTGGGCATCACCGATCAGCCGCAGGAATGGCTGCTGTTCAGTGAGTTCTCGGTGATCCTCGGCTTCGTCCATCTCTACACGCTCTTTATGATCGTGCCGATTTTCAATTCAATGATGCGGATCGACAAATCGCTGATCGAGGCGGCGGCCGATGCCGGCGCCAGCGAGTGGCAGATCATCCGCCATGTCATCCTACCGCTGACCAAGCCCGGCATTACGATCGGCTCGATTTTCGTCATCACCATCGTCATGGGCGATTTCGTGACGGTCACCGTCCTCGGCGGGGGCAAGGTCGCCTCGATCGGAAAATCCATCGCCACCGAGCTCTCCTATCTGCAGTTCCCGCCCGCTGCGGCCAACGCCATGGTGTTGTTGATGATCGTCATCATGATGATCGTCGCCCTGACCCGCATCGTCGACATCCGCAAGGAATTGTAGCGATGCTGGCCGAAACCCGTCCCCGCACCTTCATCGTGCTCTCGATCGTCTTCACGCTCTTCGTGCTGTTTCTCTACGGGCCGATCTTCACCATCATCACCCTCTCGTTCCAGGGACCCAGCGGTGGCCTGGTGTTTCCGATGCGGGGCGTCTCCTTGCACTGGTTCGGGGAGTTGTTCAAACAGCAGTCGATCGGCGATATCGGCGGCGGCTTTAATCGGTCGATCATCCTCGCTTTGATTGTCATGGTGCTGACCGTGATCGTCTCGTTTCTCGCCGGTCTCGCCTTCAGGAAGCGTTTCTTCGGCAGCACGCTTCTCTTCTACATCGTCGTCGCCAGCCTGATCATGCCGTCGATCGTGGTGTCGCTTGGGATCAGCGCCATGTTCGAGCTCTTCGGCTTGCCCCGGAACCTGTTCTCCGCCGGCATCGGCACCCATCTGACCTGGACCCTGCCGTTCGGCCTGTTGATCATGTTCGCGGTCTTCAATCGGTTCGATCCATCCTACGAGGAAGCCGCCCGTGACCTCGGCGCCTCCGGCGTCGACACGGTCCGCTATATCGTCTTGCCGATCGTGGCGCCGTCACTGATCGGCGTGGCGCTGTTCGGCTTCACCCTCTCCTATGACGAGCTGGCCCGCAGCTCGCAGGCGCTGGGGGCGAAGAACACGCTGCCGCTCGAGCTTCTGGCGATGCAGACCAATGCCACGACGCCGGTCATCTATGCACTCGGGACGGTCACGACCGGGCTCTCCTTTTTGATCATCGGATCGGCGCTCGCGACAGTGCTGGTGCTGCGCCGCCGTCAGGCCAGAAAGGGCACCGACGCCGGCAAAGGCCTCGTATAGATTGACGATAGTCTGACCATGAGGGGAATGCCTTGAGACTCCGCATCATCAATCCCAACACGACGCTGTCGATGACCGAAAAGATCGGTGCTGCCGCCCGGGCCGTGGCTTCGCCCGGGACGGAGATCGAAGCGCTCTCGCCGGACAAGGGGCCGGTCAGCATCGAGGGGGCCTATGACGAGGCCTATTGCGTGCCGGGGGTGCTCGAACTCGTGCGCGAAGGCGGAGCCGACGGCTACATCATCGCTTGCTTCGACGATCCGGGCCTCGATGCGGCCCGCTCGATCACCGAGGCTCCTGTCCTCGGCATCGCCGAGGCCGCCATGCATGCAGCATCCATGCTGGCGGCGTCGTTCACCATCATCTCGACCCTCCCAACCTCGATACCGGTGATGGAGCATTTGGCCCTGAAATACGGTTTCGAGCGGCATTGCAAAAGGGTCCGTGCCGGTAACTTTCCGGTCCTGGCCCTGGAAGAGCCCGGCAGCGAGGCCCGCCACCAGCTCGAGCGCGAAATCGAACGGGCGTTGGGCGAGGAAAACCCCGAGGCCATTCTCCTCGGCTGCGCCGGCATGGCCGATCTGGCCAACGCCCTGACCCGGAAATATGGCCGTCCCGTGATCGACGGCGTCGCGGCGGCCACCGTTATGTGCGAAGGCCTGATCCGCCTTGGTCATGCCACCTCGAAACAGGCGGCCTACGCCTGGCCACGCCACAAACCTTATGCAGGTGCATTTGCCGGCTACGCGCCGCCCCAACGGTAAGCAGTGCCTGGCGCCGGTCACGGCGACGTTAGATCGCGTGATCGATTAGGGGACGCCATCGAATCCCCGCCATGGTAAGACGTCTTTGCTGTCGATCGTGGAAGCGAACAGTGAGACCAGGGAGAAGACCAATGACACCTCGACTAGTTGCCGCTGCAATCCTGTCTGTCGGTTTCGCCGCCGCGGCCGCGGCTCAAGACGCGACGATGAGTTTCTTCATCACCAGCGAGAATCCGGGGCAGGGCGGCGATCTTGGCGGCCTCGATGGTGCCGATGCCTATTGCACGAGCCTTGCCGAAGCTGCAGGCGTCACTGGAAAGATCTGGGCCGCCTATTTATCGGCCAGCACGGAGAACGCCCGCAACCGGATCGGCGATGGCCCCTGGTACAACGCCAAGGGCGAGAAGATCGCGGATGACGTCGATACGCTGCACGAGGACAGCAACGGCCTCTCCAAGGAGGCCTCGCTCAACGAGCAGGGCGAGGTCGTCAATGGCCGCGGGGACACACCGAACCGGCACGATATCATGACCGGCTCGAACCTGATGGGTGAGCTCGAAGGAGATGCCTGCGCCGACTGGACCAGCGGTGGCGAGGGCTCGACGATGGTGGGCCATCACGATCGGACCGGCGGCGGCGACAATCCGACCTCATGGAACTCGGCTCACGCCTCGCGCGGCTGCAGCATCCCGGACTTGCAGGGCACCGGCGGCGACGGGCTGTTTTACTGTTTCGCGACGGACTGACGCCCTAGTGCACCGACGCATTCGAAGCGAACAGCTTCGTTTGCGTTTATGGTGCACTAAACCATTGAGCGCGCGCAGCTTTGGCGCATCCAGACGTGAACCGTCTGGATGCGCCGCTGCACTAGCGGAGCTCGCACCGAGCTACAGTGATGCGCTGAACGCTCAATTCACCTGGCCGGTTTCCTGGAGGAATCGCGCCATGCCCTGGATGTTGAGCGCGCGCCACTGCTCATAAGCGGCCCAGTCCTTGTAGTCATCCATCGTAATGCTCGCGACCAGCGCGTCGACTTTCTGGCCGGCTGCGAGACCCTCGAGCACTTCGGCCCGCAGGCGCTCGAGATAGATCCGTGCATCGGTCGCGTCGGCTTTCGTCCCGAGTGTGCTGTGACCCGGCGCCAGGGCCTCGAAGTCGAGCGCCTCGACGGCGCTGATCTGATCGATGATGCCATCGATATCGGCACCGGTCATGTCCTGATAGGGCAGCCGTTTGGTCGAGACCGCATCGACGACGAAGGCGACATTCTCGGGGCGCACGACAACCGCGATGAGATCCGTGCCGTGACCCGGGCCAAGATAGGTCAGCTCGAATGTTTTGCCGCCGTGTTCCAGCTGCATTGCCTGGCTGAAGCGAATGTCCGGCTCAACGCCGTCGATCGCCTTCGGTGCGTTGGCATGGGCGATGACGGTCGCCGTATCCACCAGGGAGGCGCCGCCCGAGGCATGGTCGCCGTGGCTGTGGCTGTAGATGAGGTGGGTCACGGGTCGGTCGGTGAGCGTTTTCAGCTCCGCCTCGAGCCAGGCGGTAACGTCGGCATTGATCGTGTCCATCACCACCACGCCCTCGTCCGTGACGACGGCAAGGCCGTAATGGGCATTGTTCTGGAAGCGGTAAACATCGCCCGCGACATTGGTCAGGCTGCGGGTCGGTGCATCCTGCGCCTGGGCGCCGACAGCGATCAGCATGCAGGCTGCTGCCGATGGGATAAACTTCGACGAAATCATTCGATCCTCCCGGAAATTCTCACCGACGGACTATGACGACGATCCGACCGGGATAGAAGGCTGGTGCGGGACGTTCACGCGCACATCCGCGTGACTGTGCGGCGCCGTCCACCGTCCCATGCGCACGGAGTACCGGATACTCGATATCGGAAATAAACGCTGAGGTTGCAACTTCTCCATTTTTTGTCAGTCACAGGATGTTAAATACTAACTCCCGCCGATTCTAAGGATTCACTGGGCAATATTCCGATGGGTACTTGCAATCTTTCAAAAAATGTCGAAAACGGCAACGAAGAATGGAATCTATAAATCAATTAACAAGTAAAAATACGAAGAAAGCATTTATATAAAATTTTATGAAAGTTTTTATCTTATTGTCGTAGCATTGATACAATAGAATCTAGAAAAAAATGTTAAGAAAATGCACTTTTCATTTGATTTCTGAATTCAGCGGAGTTATTCATGTGGTCGTCAAGTCAGACGGTGCCTCCCTCCCTTAGTAGGCCCTCACATACTTCAAGTGTGTGAGGGCTTTTTTTTATCGTTGTTTGTGAAGGACTTAGGCCTTTGCTGATCGGCCTTCGGCAAGATGACCGTAGAGCCGCACCAGGGGGGTCGCGGTGATGCCGTGCAGGAGGATGGAAACGAAAGCGATCAGGCTGGCGATCTCCCATACCGTATCATCGCCCGTCTCATGCGCTGCCAGCATCGCGTAAAGGGTCGTGGCGACGCCGATCGGTCCGAACCAGCCCATCATGAGAATGTCGTCGCGGGTCCGCGTGGCCGGCAACCATCGGGCGAGCAGAAACAGGACCGGAAGACGGCGCAGCAGCAGGATCGCAAACGCCAGCGCCAGTGCCGGCCAACCCCATTCAGTCCAGGCCTGCCAGGGCAGTACCGCGCCGATCAGCACGAAGACCGGCAGATCGAAGAACCGGCCGATGGCTGCCTGGCTATGCTCGTGGCGGGTCTGTTCCCTGGTGACGTAGCGGTTCAGCATGAGCCCGGCGGTGAAGACGGCGAGGACGCCGTCGCCGCCGATCAGTTTGACCCCGGCAAGGGTCGTCAGCGCCAGGCTGAGGCCGACGGTGAGGATCGAATGGCGCTCCGAGAACGGCTGCCGGATCGACCAATCGAGGACGTGAGCTGCGGCCCAGCCGATCGCCAGACCGAGCAGCGCCGATCCGACAATCTCCCAGAGCAACACAAGCCCGAGCCAATGGCCGATCGCGTCGCCTTGTGACCGTGTCATCAGCGATACCGGCAGCATCACCAGAAGCAGCGCTAGTCCGTCATTGGCGCCGCTCTCGGCCGAGAGCAGATGACGTACCCGTTCCGGCAGGCTCTTTTCAGCGAGCTTGCCGCTGACGACGGTGGCGGCGATGACCGGATCGGTCGGTGAGACGACGGCGCCGATCAAAAGCGCCATCAACAGCGAAACGGGAAGAAACCAAAGGGTCAAAACGCTGCCGATGAGCCAGATCAACGGCATGCCGCAGACAAGCAGGATCAGAAGCTCGCGCCCATGGCTTATCTCATAGGCCTCGGGCAGTCGGAGAGCAGCGCCCATGACGGCCAATGCCAGTGTAACCCGGGCGACTTCGATGACGACGGTGTCGCGGGCAACGGGCAGCGCCGCGAAATCGATGATGTGGAACGCCGCCGGTCCGATGGCGATGCCGATCAAGGTGCACAGCAGACTTTCGCTGGCCCAGAGCCGGTTCTTGACGTACCCGGCGACGAGCCCGAACACGAGCACCACGGCGCCGATAGTGAGGATAACGAGGTTGGGGTCAGGCTGCGTCACGAAACTACGATCTTGTCTCTCCTAAGCCGCCCAACCGCGAGCAAAGAGGTTCGTTTCGCGTCAGGCGATACTCACCGCACCCGCGCCATCGGCTCACCCCATCAGGCGGGTTTCGATCCGGGCGCAGAGATAGTGATAGAGGCAGACATGGACCTGCTGGATCAGCGGGGTCGAGCGCGACGGCACCGCCAGGAGATGGTCGGAGAGTGATGCCAGCTTGCCGCCGCCCGCGCCGGTAAGCGCGATGGTCGCCATGCGGATGGCGCGGGCCTCCTCGAACGCGTCGACCACATTGCCTGAATTGCCCGAGGTGCTGAGGCCGATCAGGGTGCCGCCGGGCTCGCCGTAGGCCTCGACCTGGCGGGCGAAGACCGTATCGAAGCTGTAATCGTTGCTCCAGGCGGTGAGCACAGCAGGATTGTCAGCCAGGCAGATGCATTTGAGGGCCTTGCGCTCCTTGAGAAAACGGCCGACCAGCTCGCCGGTGATGTGCAAGGCATCCGAAGCCGAGCCGCCATTGCCGCAGACCAGCAGCGCCTTGCCGTTCTCGAGCGTGCTGCAGCAGGCATCGATCGCAGCTCCCATGACGGCCTCGTCGAGGCTCTGGATGGTCTGGTCGATGATGTCCTTCGAGACGGTGAGAAAATCATGCAGACCGGTATCGAATGCGCTCATGGGTCATGCTCTCCGCAACATGGATGGGGGCTATTGCAGGTCCGGTGGATTACTGAACCATGGTTGCATATTCGGGGGTCCCGCTTTCGGGCTCATAGACGACGACCTTGCTGCCGGGGCTGCCGACCCGAAAGCCCACCTCGGTGAGACTGTTGAGTCGGTCGCGAATGGCCTGATGCTTGGCGGGCTCGGCGAAGATCAGCATGAAGCCGCCACCGCCGGCACCGAGCAGTTTGCCGCCGACAGCACCGGCGCTGCGGGCCTCCTCATAGATCTCGTCGATCGCCGTCGTCGAGACCTCCTGCGCGAGCTGGCGTTTCAGGGTCCAGGATTCGTGCAGCAGCTCGCCGAATTCGGTAATCGGCTGGCCGGTGTTCTGGAGGATCTCCAGGCCCTGATCGACCATGGCGCGCATTGCGTGAAGCTGGCGCTCGCGGGCGTGCAGGTTCTGGATCTTCTTCTCGGCCACGGTCGAAGCGATGCGCGAGAATCCCGTAAAGAACAGCATGAGATGCCGGTTGAACTCTGCTGTCCTGGCCTGGGGCATGATGACCGGCGTGACGTCGAAGCTGGCATCGGTGCGAAACTCGATGACATTGGTGCCACCGAGAGCTGCCCAGATCTGATCCTGGTTGCCGACGCTCTCGCCGATCACCCGCTGCTCGATGCGGATCGCCTCATTGGCAAGATAGGAGGGTGCGGACATCCGGCCCTGATGCGCCCTGAGCGCGTTAATCAATCCCACCGTGAATGAGGAACTGGAGCCGAGGCCGGAGCGGGCCGGAAGGTCGGCGTCGTGGTGGATCTCGAGGCCGGTCTCGACCTTGAATTCCTGTAGCACGGCCCGCACCGCCGGATGCTGGATATCCTCCAGCGCATTGACGCTCTCGACCTTCGAATAGACGATCTTGTGGCGGTGGTCGAAGAAGGGCGGCAGGGTGCGGAGCGAGATATAGCAATATTTGTCGATGGCGGTGCCGAGCACGGCACCGCCATTCTTCTCGAACCAGGTCGGATAGTCGGTGCCGCCACCGAAAAACGAAATCCGGAACGGTGTGCGGGTAATAATCATGTCGTGGTTCCCATCTTCTGGCGGGCGGCGGCGATGATGTGGGGGGCGAGAGCCAGGCTTTCCGGCGTGCCGATATCGACGAATTCGGCATCGCTGCGAACGGCCATGATGGTGCCAGGTTCCAGCGCTTCCAACAGATCGCGCTCGAGCGAGCACTTCTGCCGGGTTTTCAGGCGATCGAGCAAGTGTCGCTGAAAGAGATAGATGCCGCCATTGATCCAGGCTTCGCCGCTGGCCTCGCCCTTTTCCTCGAAGTGCCGGATGCGGTCGTCCCGGTCGAGGACGAGGCGGCCATAACGGCTCGCATCCTCGACCCTGACGGCCAGGAGTGCGGCCTCGTTCGGCAGAGCTGTGGCCGTCATCACGAACGCCCGGAGATCGGCGCCGACAAAGGTGTCGCCGTTCATGACGAGGAACGGATCCGAGCGCAGCAGGCGGCTGGTGTTGACGAGAGCGCCTCCCGTCCCCAGAGGTTCGGGCTCGATCGAGGTGACGATGTCGAGACCGTCCAAGGGGCTCCGCTCGAGATGGGCCTCGACCTGCTCCGCCATGACTCCCAATGCCAGAATGATCCGCCGCGCGCCCTGCTCGTGCAGGAACGCCAGGAGGTGATCGAGGAACGGCCGGTCGCCGACGGGTGCGAGGATCTTCGGACGATCGTGGACGACGGAGCGCAACCGCGTGCCGAGCCCGCCCGCCAGGACGACGATATCGATATCTGCAAGCTCTGCGTCCAATGATCGAAGGTCCCGCTGCGATCCGATGAATGGAATGCTGGTCGCGCCTTTAGGCTTTGTGCCCGACTACCGCAAGCCGCACGGCCTGCCACTCAGCCCATTGTCGCGGCGAACCGGCGAAGCTCCACAGCCGCCTCCCCGAGGCTGAACACGGTTCGGGCGTCGGCATTCTCGGGCAATTTCGGGGCCGCATCGCCGCTCGCGAGCAACAGCAACCGGCCAAGTCCCGCTGCCTTGCCGGCCTCGATGTCGCTCAGCCGATCGCCGATCAGCATGGACCGCCCCGGCAACAGGTTGAAGTGGTCGCAAGCCGCTTCGATCATGCCGGGGCGGGGCTTGCGCCAGTCATGCGAACGACGGTAGGGGCCGATCCCAGCGGTCGGGTGCACCGGACAATAGTAGACCCGATCGGTAGTCGCACCCGCTTCGTCGAGCCGCTCGAGCATCCATCGGGTGAACTCCCGAAAAATGTCCTCGCTGTAATAACCGCGGCCGATCCCCGCCTGATTGGTGACGACGACGATCCGAAAGCCGAGATCCCGCGCCATGCCGATCAGGCCGAAGATCCCTTCGACGAAGTCGCATCGAGCGGCCTCATGGACATAGCCGTAATCGATATTGACCACGCCGTCGCGGTCGAGGAACAGGCAAGGCTGACCCTCGGGGGACGGTGTCGGGACGGTGCCGGCCGGATCGACCCACCAACGAGGCGCATCGGTCATCGCGTTTGGAGCTTCGTGTAGATGCCGGTGCAGATCTGGGCGAACTCGTGCCATGACGGGATGAGCGATTTCAAGGCTTGGCTTCGTTCCGCCCAGCGCGACCGTGTGGCGGCATCGCCGATCAGCTCCTCGAGTGCGCTCGTGAGCGCTCCGACATCGCCCGGCGGCACCAGGCGGATGTGGTCCTTCGCCGGATATTCGGCGAAGGTGCCGATGGCACTGGCGATCACCGGCTTGCCGAACTGGCTGGCGCAGGCGAAGGCACCGCTCGCGTCGATCTCGCGATAGGGAAAGACGACGATGTCGGCCTCCTCGATCCGGTGGGCCAGATCCGCATCGGGCAGCAGGCGAAGGTCGAAGGTGACCATGTCGTCGATCCCGGCGGTCCGGATCTGCGCTCGGATATCGTCGAGACTGATGAACGGTTTGCCCGCGATCACCACCCGGAAATCGCGCCGTCGCTTGGCGAGTTCGATCGCCGCATCGATCAGGATATCGATGCCTTTATAGGTCTTGAGCCCGCCGAACAGCAAAATATTGAAGGGCTGCTCCGGGTTGTTCGCCGCCTTTGCCTCGTCGCCGGCGTTCGGCCGCGGCAGATAGACCGCCGGATGCTGGATCAGCGAATAGCGGCCGGCCTCGATGTGCATCGATCGCAGATAGGCTTCGGTGCTTTGAGTGTGCGGAATGAAATGAGAGACGTGCTCGAAGACGCGTTCCGGCGTGGCCTGCATCAGCTTCGAACTGGCGCCGCCATGCCATGCCACCGAGTTGTGCACGGTGAGGACCAGGGGTGCGCGGCGGCCTAAACTCTTAAAGAAATAATTGTCGATCGAAGGCAGCACGATCCATTGGAAATGGACGATGTCCGGCTTCTCGCGATCGACCATTCGGATCAGCCGGGCCATGTCGACGCCATGCTCGAGGCCCTTGAGCGTCAGTGCTTTGGGACCGAACGCGGCACGCGCCCGCTCGGCCAGGCGATAGAACAAAGGCTCGATCCGGTATCTGCCCGGCCGCAGCTCCTCTTCCTCGCGCAGCTCTCGCCCGATCAGCGTCACCTCATGGCCGACCTCGCCGAGGGCGTGGCAGAACTGAGTATCATAGAGCAGTCCGAAGTAAGACTGATCGACGACGAAAATTTTCATTCATTCCCCGAAACCGTTGGAGCCGAAACGCGCGGGCGCCCATGCGATAGTTCGGATCTTCCGGTTCGCCAAGCCGGAAGGGAGGCGATCGCGTTGCGGTCCCGGCGAATTGGTTCGTCGGCGCGCGGGATTAAGCGTTCGGTAATTTCATTATAGTACAAGTCAGGGCTGCAGAACCGCGATGAGGTGGCAGACCGTGATTGTTCGCGATCGACGGCGTTGGGTGTTCATGTTGGGGCTTTCAGGACTGCTCGCGGTAGCCGCGGTCTGGGCTCATCAGGGGCCGTTGTGGAGCCATGACAATGCGCCGGCGGCAGGCCGATCATGGGCTGTACTCGACGTCGTCGGGACGGCAAGTCATCGGCAATCCGACGAATCGCCCTGGGTCCCGCTGGCTCGGAATGGGGGCATCGGCGCCGGCGCGCAGATCCGCGTAGGGAGCGGGTCCGAACTCGTCATCGCCGATGCGGGTGACGTCGTGACGATAGGGGAGCGCAGCTATCTGCAGCTGCCACTCGACACCACGCCGGACCGTTCGGGCCTGATCCAGCAACGCGGGCGCGTCCACTATGAGATCGAAAGCGTCCCATCCCGGCGATTCGGGGTCGACACACCTTATCTGACCATCACAGTGAAGGGTACGGCCTTCATCGTCGATGTCGACGATCGAGAAGTCGACGTCGGCGTCGAGCGGGGGCGCGTAGAGGTCGACAGCCCGGACGGACGCTACAGCATTGCCTTGAACCAGGGACAGCGGGCTCGCAAACCCGTTGAGACGGATGCCCCACTCGAATTTCTTGCGCATCCGGGCGCTGCGCCGGAAATGGTTGCAGCGCTGCCGGCCGGGAGCGGAAATCGACACCGCGCATCGGCTCGAACCGATTTCTCATCGGCAGCCGACGGTGCTGCGAATGTTCGACATCATGACGATCCTTTTATCCGAAGGGACGAGGGGAAAAGTGAGCACGACGATCGATCCTCGAGCCTGGGCGGTGGCGATGTCGCGACGATGGCACTTTCGGCCATTGCCGCTGCCTTAGCCGTGATCTTCGTCGCCACGCTGTTCGCAGCAGTGGCGACCCGGCTGCGGACCAATGACAAGAGAAAGCATAGTGCCGGCCGCATTTGACGTATGCCGTTGGCATTCATGTCCGGTCGACCGCGCTCCTGGCTGAGGCGGTGGCGATGGCTGCCGCGCGGCATCGTTGTCGCCTGCCTCACTTACGGCATCTCGGCGATCGGTGGTTTGGATTTCCTCGACCGGCTCCTGACCGACGCGCGGATGGAACTCGGGGCCAGGAAGGCCACCGGCAAGGTCGTCATCGTCGGCATCGATGCCGAAAGCCTGCGGCACTTCGATCAGTGGCCCTGGCCAAGGCGGTATCATGCGATGCTGATCGACCGGCTGCTTGAGGCTGGTGCTGCCCGGATCGGCGTGGATATCGATTTCAGTTCGCGGTCCATTCCCGAAGACGATCGACTTCTGGCGGCGGCTTTGGAAAGGGGCGGTCCGGCGCGCATTGCGCTGCCCGTTTTTCGCCAGCATCAGCCGGCCGCGGACGGCAGCACCACGATCTTCGAAACCGCACCGCTTCCAGGCTTTCGGCCCTACGTCACCGAGGCCATGGCCAATGTGATCCCGGATCCCGACGGCTTAATCCGTTGGCTGGAGCCCGGGCGCGGGAGTGATCGCATCCTGTTGCCGACCTTCGCGGGCTGGTTGGCGGGGGAGGGATCGGATGGCAGGTCGAGCCCGCGTAATCTGGTCGATTTCGGCATCGAAATCGCGACGGTGCCCTATTTCAGCTATCATGACATCCTGAGCGGGCGGTTCCCACCGGATGCGCTCCAGGGCCGGCTGGTCCTGGTCGGTGCGGTCGACGTTTCTCTTGGCGATCACGTCACGGTGCCGCGCTACCGCGCACTCCCCGGTGTCGCCTTTCACGCCCTGGCGGCGGAGAGCCTGCTGCAGGGACGCCTGGTTCATTCGCCCGATGGCCGTTGGATCGATGTCGCGGCGGCCGGCGGCACTTTTCTCTTCTGGTGGTTGCTGTCGGTGCTGACGCCGCGCCGGCAGGTCGCCGCCGGCATACTCGTGATCGTTGTGGTCGGGCTGGGCACTCTTATCGCCCAAACCTGGTGGGGTGTGGCTGTTGCGACTGCCGCCGTGCTGGCCGGACTGGCGGTCGCGGCACTCCTCAAGCTGATCGAGCACTTTTGCGAGTTGGCCGAGTTGCGTCGGGACGCCGCGCAAATGGCGGCCCAGCGCCATGCCTTGTTTGTTCGGGTCGTCGAATCCAGCCTCGATGGCATTGTCGTCTTCGATCAACATGCGGCCATTCTGAGCTGCAACGGCGTTGCCGCGAAATTCTTCGACAGACGGCCCGACACCATCCGCGGCGGCCGATTATGCGACATTCTCCCCGAGGACGAGGAACGCCTGCTCAAGGCGCTGGACGCCGGATCGTCCTTCAGCGCCGAGCGTCATTTTGTCATCGAGAACGGGATCCGCGTGGCGACGCAGATGATTCTGAACCCGCTCGACGGCCAGGGCTTTGGCAAGCTGGGCATTGTGACCCTGCAGGACGTGTCCGCGCGCAAGACGCAGACCGATGCCTTGATCCATATGGCGACGCACGATGCCCTTACCGGGCTCGCCAACCGGACGAAGTTCCTCGACCGGCTGGGCGACACCTGCGAGCAGTCGCGGCGAACGCAGGCGGGCTTCGCCATGCTCCTGATCGATCTCGACCGGTTCAAGGAAGTCAATGACAGCCTCGGCCATTCGATCGGCGATCGCCTGCTGCAGGATCTGGCCCTGCGCCTGACCCGTCTGCTGGGTCGGGGCCAGCTTTCCGCACGACTGGGCGGCGACGAGTTCGCGGTGTTGGTGAATGGACCCGAAAGCGAGGCTCAGTCCCTGGCGCAGGCGCAGGATTTGCTCGACGCTATCCGCCGGCCCTTCGCGATCGCGGAGCAGTCCATCGAGGTCGACGCCAGCATCGGGATCGCGCGCTTTCCCGAGCACGCGCAGGATGCGGAAATGCTGATCCAATGCGCCGACATCGCGATGTATCAGGCGAAACGCTCGCGCTCGGGTTTCGCGGTCTACGATGCGATCGCAGACATTCGCAGCAAACGCCGTCTGGCATTAATGGCGGATATTCGCCAGGCCATCGCCGACCGGCAGCTCCATCTCTGCTATCAGCCCAAGGTCAATCTCCGTGATGCCAGCCTAGCAGGGGTCGAGGCGCTGTTGCGCTGGCATCATCCGCAGTTCGGGGAAATTTCACCGACGGAATTCGTGCCGATGGCTGAAGAGAGCGGATGTATCGATGACGTCACGCTGATGATGGTCGAGATGGCTCTCGTACGTTATCAAGCATGGCGAGAGTTCGGCCATGTCATTCCGATTGCGGTCAACCTCTCCTCGCGGTCCCTCCAAAATCCCGCCTTCGTCGACGATCTTCTGGAGATTGCCGGAAGGTCATTCGACGACCGCCACGCCATCGGATTCGAGCTGACCGAGAGTGTGTCGGTCCATGACGATCCCGAAACGATCGCCAGTCTGCAGAGACTTCATGAACATGGGTTCGAGATCGCACTCGACGATTTCGGCACGGGCTATTCATCTTTTGCTTATCTTCGCGAGCTTCCGATTGATACGCTGAAGGTCGACCGCGCCTTCCTGCAGGTTTCGGGCAACGACCGGAACGCCGATGATGTCCTGCGGGGGATCATCGATCTCGGTCACAAACTCGGGCTCCGGACCATTGCCGAGGGAGTCGAGACCAGAGAGATGGGGACCTGGCTCCGCGATCTCGGTTGCGACATGGCCCAGGGGTATTATTTCGGCTCCCCGATGCCACCGGACGCAATCCCCGATTGGCCGCGCGATACGCCCTATTTCGCCGATCATGGCGGGGCCGTGACCATGGTTCGGCAAACCGGATCACCGGTGTCTCAAGAGGCCTACGTTACACCTTGTTGAGCGTGGATCCGGCAGGCCATCGAACCATCCTTCCCTCAGCCGGCATCCGCTGAAATCGCCGGGCGGTTCCGGCGGTCGCTGCCGGGGCTCAGGGTTCATGCGGTGAGTATGATGCCGGTGTGCCGCTTTCCGGCGGCCCGAGCCGCAGGCAACCGATCCCCGATCCGACAGGATGGTAAATAATCATGCCGCTGTCCCCCGGCGCTATTTCCGGCTGATTTGCTCGGCGCCTCCAACGTCTTGCCCTTAAGCATTTGACAACCCTCTCGATGCCTCGAACATTCGGGCGCATATTTTGCCGAGGCCAAGCCGCCCAGCCATCACAATCGGCCGCCCGCAATAAAGCCTGATTCCAAAGGGGAACATTTTTGCTCGCACCGGCAAAAAATCATCATGGCTTGTTGTTGCGTTCCGAAGAGATTGGCCGAAACATGCTGAGCGGAATCGTCGTGGCGATCGTCACCGTCGCGTACTGCTTGTCGTTCAGTGCGTTGATCTTCTCGGGCCCCTTGTCGGCCGGGCTCGGCTATGGCCTGACTGCCGCCCTCATCAGCGCCGGTGCGGCCTGCCTGATCGTCGGGCGATTAAGCTCAATACCGACCGCGATCGCCAGCCCCGACACCCCGCCCGTCGCCGTCATGGCGGCGATGGCGTTCGCCCTGGCAAGCTCGATCGCCGCAACCACGGATCCAGTCGACACCCTCGGCCCGGTCATTGGCGCCCTCGTTCTGACCACGCTCTTGACCGGGGCCGGTCTCTTTCTGGTCGGCCATTATCGGCTCGCAACCTGGATGCGCTTCATTCCCTATCCGGTGATCGCTGGCTTCCTTGCGGCCTCCGGCTGGTATCTTGCGACCGGCGCATTTCGCGTCGCAACGGGTACGGAGTTCGACATCGATCAGCTGGATTCGATGGTCTCGGCCCGAAATCTCCCGCTCTGGGGTACGAGCCTCGCCTTTGCCGGAGTGTTGTTTCTGGTCCGGCGGGCAACCAAGTCACCATTCGCGGTTCCCATCGCCCTCTTTGTCGCGTTGTTTGTCGTCGTCCTAGGCACCCAACTCGGCGGCATCTCGGTGACCGAGGCACGCGCCCAAGGTTGGTTCATCCAGGTGCCGACCCCAGCGACACGAGGCCTGCCCTGGATCGCGTTCGCTCAATATTCCCAGAATGGACACCTTTGGAACCTGGCGTCCTCGAACCTTGATCTTCTGATCCCGCATCTGCCGGAAATGCTGGCCGTGGCCCTGGTGACGGCGATGGCGATCCTGTTGAATGCCACCGGCATCGAGATCACCGAACGTGTCAATGTCGATCTGGATGCCGAAATGCGGGCGGCGGGCCTGGCCAACATTATCGTCGCCGCCGGCAGCGGAATTGTCGCCAATCTGACCTTCAATCGCTCGCGGCTGAACCTTTCGGCCGGCGCCACGAGCCGGCTGAGTGCTGCCGTCTGCGGCGTGTTGTGTCTGCTCTTTCTGCTCGGCGGCTTGGATATCGTCGGCTACGTCGCGGCACCGATCTTGGGTGGCCTCTTGTTCTACTTCGGTGTCATGGCGCTCTGGACTTGGGTCATCCGGCAGTCGCGGCAGCTCGACTGGACCGACTTCTTGCTCATCGTTTCGATATTCATCCTGATCATCCGCTTCGGCTATCTCGCAGGTGCCGCCCTGGGCGTCGTCGCATCATGCCTTTTCTTCGCATTTACCTACAGCCGCATCGCGTTCATACGCCGGGAGCTGACGCGCCAGACCTGTGCGAGCTATGTCGAACGATCCAGGGAACACAGTCAGGTTCTGCGCAGTCAAGGCAAGCGGATCAGGATATTGAAGCTGCAGGGCTATATCTTCTTCGGAACCGCCCATCGACTTGTCGAATACATCGACAGACTGACAACGGATCGGATAATCGGGGAAAAATACTGGATTATCTTCGACTTCGAGAATGTCACGGGCTCCGATTCCTCGGCGCGGTTCAGCTTCGTCCGGCTCTTTCAAATGGCGCAAAACAACAGCTTCGAGATCATTCTAGTGACCAAGGCGACACCGGTCTTCGAGATCTTCCGGCGCGAGAACCTGCTGATCGAACAGGGCGACGATAAGAACGCTTTCGAAACGCTCGACCTTGCTCTGGAGCACTGCGAGGAGAGCCTTTTGGCGGACCTTTGTGTTGAGCAACACGACGCCACCCGGTTGGTCCACTGGCTCGCTCGGGAAATGGGCGGCGACGATAACGCCGACCGCCTCGCCGATTACATGCTGCGGCGGGAATGCCAATCCGGCGAGATGCTCTGCAACCAGGGCGACGCGGCCGAAAGCCTCTACTTCGTCGCCAGCGGCCGGGTTTCGGTCCTGCTCGATGCCGCGCCGCTCGGACCGCTGCGAGTGCGTCGGACCTTTGGCCTTACCACCATCGGCGAAATGGGCTTCTATCGGCGAACCGAACGCACGGCCAGCGTCCGCGTCGACGAACCCACAATCGTCTACGAGCTGACGCGCGAGGCCTTCGAAACCATGGTGCGGGAAGCGCCCAACCTCGCTAACGCGCTCAACGAGTTCATCATCAGAACTCTCGCCGACCGCCTTACCTTCGCCAGCGAAGAAATCGCCGCCCTGCAACGCTGATCTTCCGGGCGAAAAACCCAAAGGCTGAGGGGAAAACGTTTCCCCTCAGACACCCCGCGAAATGGTCTTTCTAGTATGGTTGTGAATGGCGCGTAGTTCAGCCGATGGGGGGACGCTGTGGCGACGGGCAGCGCATAGTGTTGCTGAGATAATTGCGTCCGGAGCGTCAGAGGTCGCAATAGATATATGGCCCCTGCTGCGCGTCATGGGGATCAGCGTCCGGACCGTGGAACGACCTGGACCATTGGAGGGTGACATGGTGAAGCCAGTACTCAATCTCGACGAGGTCGAATTCGACGACATCGAAGAGAACGGCGTCTACACATCGAAGCGCGGCCAGATCAGCAATCAGATCGGGGCCAGGGACCTGGGCTACAACCTCACGGTGCTGCCGCCCGGAAAGGTTCAGTGTCCCTTCCACTGCCATCATGGCGAAGAGGAGATGTTTCTCATTCTTGAGGGGGAAGGCGAGCTGCGCTTCGGCGACAAACGCTACCCGATCCGCAAGCATGACGTCATTGCCTGTCCGACCGGTGGCCCGGAGGTTGCACATCAGATCATCAACACCGGCACCGTCACGATGCGCTACCTGGCGCTCTCCACGCTGGTAGATCTGGAAGCCTGCGAATACCCGGATTCTCAAAAGATATCGATCGTGACCGGGAAGCCCGGCGAGCCCGGCATCCGCAAGATGTTTCGCGCCGAAAACACCGTTGACTACTATGACCGCGAGAACGGCTGATGCAGGGCGGGACTGGTGATCGTACCACTAACTCCATGTTTGTAGTGGATTTTGCGCTTCACCAAATTGGGTACCATTTGTTGAAGCCAATCCACTAGGCCATTGGTTCGCAAGTCCCATTGTCATCCTGCCAATCAGTGAGCCTTCAGGAGAGCTAAACTTCGATGGAAGCCGAGAAGGTCTTCGAAGGCGTCGACTCCGGCGTGTTCAAACGGTGCGGCAGCTGGTCTTAGCGCCTAGCTAAATACTCCTAGCGTATGCGGCTCGGTTGTAACAAATCGCCCGTCGCTCTTTGCTCACGCGTGTCGGGTGCCATGGATGAATGCGGATAGTCCTTAGCACGAATGAATTTCCGGCGATTTCGGAACCCCCAGACCAACATACCCACTCCCGAACCACCATGTTCGGGAAAGCCAGAGAGGGGCGGGTCGCTCCTTTGGGAAACCCTCCTGCAGAAAATTGCGCGAACGATTTATCGCCTGCCCCTGCGCCGCAGCGAACGGTCCTGCATCGGAAAGAGAAAGCGCCAACGCGTCACCGGAGATGGTGGCGAGTTTGGCGGTTCGCAACTGCCGGCCAATCGTTTCATTGCTCCGAACGATCGAGGATACCTGAAGTCGCCCATCGTCGGACCGTGGGGTTTTGAAGGGGATTTCGGAAATCCCCTTAGCCTAAGATTAAGATCCTATTGCTGCAGACCGATATACTCGATCATATCGGCGAGCGAGCCGATGGGGGCGGTTCGGTGGGGGACCTTGATGCCGTTGGCGTCGATGCGGCCGTGATAGGCTTCGTTGAGGAAGCTGTTCGGGTCGTGCTTGAGAAACCCGATCAGGGTTTCGGCGACGATGCGGCTGCCGACGGCGCCGAGCGATTGGCCTTCGGTTTGGACATGAGCTTCCTGGAGCACGTAGTACCACAAGGGAGTCCGGCGCTGGAAGCGGCCGAGTTCGATGGCGTCCTTGACGGCGTTGCTCTGGCCTTCGGTCACGGCATTTTCGGTGAGCGGGACGATGCCCATGGCGCTGGCGACGGCCTGGCCGGTCGGCAGGCCGAGGAGATAGCCGCGGCAGAGGTTGCGCTGGGCGAGGTGACGGATCATGGCGGCGGGGCCGGCTTCGCCTTCGAAGGGCAAGTCGAACAGGCCGGCCGAAAGCTGCGGATCGATTTTACGCGCTAATTGCGGGGCCGGCTGCCCCTGGAACTGAACGAAGTTGGACCAGTGGATCAGATATTGCGATTTGAGCCGATACTGGCCGTCGACGATCTCGAGGAGTTCGGGCTGGCCGGCGGGGCGGTTCTCGACAGAGATGCCGAGGATAGTTTCGATGCCGACCGGACCGCCGGTGCCGTGGGTGTAGGAGGGACGGATCATCGAATGGCCGAAGCGGAAACCGGCGACGGAGAATTCGAGCGGCATGAAGAGCTCGGCGCCGCCAGTGCCGGGGCCGAAGCTGTAGGGGCCGTTGCGGACGACGTCGTTGACGATGTCGGCATTGCAGACCCGCGGGAGATAGTCGTGGGCGACGACATATTGATAGACCCAGCGGACGATCTGCCGGGCCTTGCTGTATTTGTCGGCTGCCGAGAGCCCGGGCTCGAGATGATCGACGATCTTGTTGTGGAGAGCGATGAAGGCCGCGTGGAGCTGGCTGATATTGACATTTTCGTCGTTGCGGCCGTCGGCGATGAGGGCTTTTCGGCCGATACGCGGCAGGTCGTTCAGGCCCGGGCCGAGATCCTGCAGGATGAGCTTGCCGGATTCGGGCTCATAGAGAGCGGAGGCCTCGGTCTGGTAGCCGGGAATGAAGCTCGGTCCGTCGCCATATAGGCTGTCGAGGTCGAGCTGCGGACGGCGGCCGTTCCTGAGTTTGGCGACCACTTCCGATGGCGGCACCGGGATGATCGGCAGTGGCCGGCCATCGGCCTGGGCGATGCGGCTGATGCCGGTTTCGCGGTCGGTTCGGGCGGTGGTGTCGTGATCGATGAACTGGCCGAGATAGGTGAAGGCCACGGGGATCGTCGAATCGAAAGAGGGATCGGGCGGCGAGGTGACATCACCCATAGCGTTGCCGAGGGCGAGCAGCGCATCGACGGTTCGCTCGGCGGTAGGCAGCAGGCATTCCGGCGATGTCGCCGCATCGTCGAACATATAGCCGAACGGCGTCGAGAACAGGATCTCGTCGGCGGTGTCGACACCACCCGAGTGCGAGATATTGGTAAGCATCAGATTTCCCTCCTGACCTGGCGACAAACCTTCGCCGCCCATTAACGTCCACCATTCTCCTCTAACGCGGCGACATCCGATCTTAAGTGAGGAAACGCACATTTCTAGGGTTTTTCGAGGGCAACCAGAATGCCGGACCCGTCGACCGGATTTGCGGATGAAGCCTTCAAACTATTCGTGGGGGTTTCAGGGGGAAATCCGATTTCCCCCTGAATTGCCCTGGTTTCACTCAGTTGGCGCGGATGAAGGTGCCGTTCTGCAGGTCCTGGATGGCTTGCTGCAGTTCCGCCCTCGTGTTCATGACGATGGGTCCGTGCCAGGCGACCGGCTCCTTGATCGGGCTGCCGGAGACGAGCAGGAAGCGGATGCCGTCATCGCCGGCGGTGACGACGACCTCATCGCCGGTATCGAAGGTGACCATGGTCCGGTTGCCGGTCCGGTCCCGTACATGGACTTCCTCGTCGCCGAGCGCTTTTTCGGTCAGAGCACCCATCGGTGTCGAGGCGTCGGCAAACTTGCCTGATCCTTCAAAGATGTAGGCAAAGGCGGTACGGTAGGTGCTCACCGGAAACCGTGCCGTGGTGTTGGCCGGGACCTTGATATCGAGATATTGCGGATCGGCGGCGATCCCGTCGACCGGGCCGCGCCGGCCCCAGAATTCGCCGCAGACAATGCGCACCACGGTGCCGTCATCTTCGGTGATTTCGGGAATATCGCCGCCTTTGACGTCTTGGTAGCGGGGTGCCGTCATCTTCAGCGAGGAGGGCAGGTTGGCCCAGAGCTGAAAACCGTGCATCCGCCCCTGGGGGTCGCCTTTGGGCATTTCCTGATGCAGGATGCCGGAGCCTGCCGTCATCCATTGGACGTCGCCCGCCCCGAGGACACCGCTATTGCCGAGGCTGTCGCCATGATCGACGGTGCCTGCAAGGACATAGGTGATGGTCTCGATGCCGCGATGCGGATGCCAGGGAAAGCCCGCCCGATAGTCCTCGGGGCGGTCGTTTCTGAAATCGTCCATCATCAGGAAGGGATCGGTCGCGGAAGTGTCGCCGAATCCGAAGACGCGGTGCAGCTTGACGCCGGCGCCTTCGATATGCGGACGGGTGCCGGAAATGGTTTTGACGGGTCGAACCGACATGGCTGTGGCTCCGTTGTTGACTTGGCGATAGATGGTGCCTTGCGGTGTCTCAAGAAGCCTCCTGCCCTCGAAAGATTGTTGATGGATTGCGAACAATAGGGGCTTATCTGCCGGTCGAGGACGCTTTACCGGCGCTTAGGTCGGCTCTGGCGGGGCATGGGGCTGCCGTGCTCGAGGCACCGCCCGGGGCCGGCAAGACCACGCTCGTACCCCTGGCGCTCCTGCAAGAGCCATGGCTGTCGGGCAAGAAGATCCTGATGCTCGAGCCGCGGCGCGTGGCGACACGGGCGGCTGCGTGGCGGATGGCCGAGCTCCTGGGCGAAGAAGTCGGCGAGACGGTCGGCTATGCGATGAGGTTCGAGCGCAAGTTGGGGCGATCGAGCAGGATCGAAGTCCTGACCGAGGGGTTGTTCACACGCCGGCTGCAACATGATCCCGAGCTTAAGGATGTCGGGCTCGTCATTTTCGACGAGTTTCACGAGCGCTCGCTCGACGCCGATCTGGGGCTGACATTGTGCCTCGACGCACGCAACTCGCTTCGCCCCGATCTCAGGCTCCTGGTCATGTCGGCGACATTGGAGGGCCGGGAACTAGCGGGCTTGCTCGGCGATGCGCCGCTGGTGCGAAGCCTCGGGCGGAGCTTTCCGGTCGTCACCCATTACCGGCCGGACCCCGGCGGCGGGCCGCCTTCAGCGCATTGGGCGGGGATCGTGCGGGAGGCTTTGGCGAGCCATCAGGGCTCGGTCCTGGTCTTCCTGCCGGGTGTGGCGGAGATCCGGCGCGTTGCCGGAATGCTTCAAGCGGCGCCGGAAGTGGATGTGTTCGAACTCCATGGCGGGCTCGACCGGGACCGTCAGCTCCAGGCAATCGTGCCGAGTGCGTCAGGCAAAAGGAAAATCGTCCTTGCGACGAATATCGCCGAAACCAGCCTGACGATCGAGGATGTCGCCATTGTTATCGACGGCGGTCTCGAGCGGCGGGTCCGTTACAGTCCTCGAACCGGGATGAGCCGACTGGTCACCGGGCCGATCAGCCGCGCTTCAGCGGATCAACGGCGGGGCCGGGCCGGGCGCACCGGACCCGGCATCTGCTACCGGCTGTGGCCGGAGCCGGAGGATCGCGCCCGTGTGCTCCACCGCCCGCCCGAGATCATGGAGGCGGATCTCGCACCCCTGGTCCTGGAGCTTGCGGCGTGGGGCGTAAAGGATCCGAACACCCTGTCCTGGCCGACCGCTCCACCCGAGGGCGCTCTTGCGGCAGCGCGGTCGACGTTGCGGCAGCTCGGGTTGTTCGACCAGGCAGGAGATTTGACGCCAGCGGGGCGTGGCGCCGCGGCATTGCCATTGCATCCGCGATTGGCGGCGATGGTTCGGGCCCGCCCCGAGCCGACCTCGATCGTCATCGCAGCGCTCCTGAGTGGCCGGGATCCGTGGCGCAACAGCCACGGCAGCGACGTTGCCGGGCGGGTTGAGGCCTTTGCGCGAGAAAGGCCGCGCGACCTTGTTGCGATCGTCCGGCAGCTGGCCCGGGCGGTTGGTCTTGGCGACACCGAACCCAATCATGCCCTAACGGGCGAAATGCTGGCGCTGGCTTTTCCGGACCGTCTCGCCCGGCGGCGCGACAAGGGCGAGCGGCGCTATCGGTTGGCCAACGGCAGGGGTGCGGAATTGGACCAGGGCGATCCGATGAGCGGCCATGAATGGCTGGTCATTGCGGAACTCGACGATAGCGGCGCCGATGCTCGAATCCGCCTCGCGGCCGCGATCGAAGGGGACAATGTCGAACGGAGCTGCGCAGCCCAGATCGATACCATGGAGGTCGTCGCCTGGGACGACCGGAAGGATCGCGTCGTCGCGGTCACCCGGACCGCGCTCGGCGCCATCACCCTGCGCGAGACCAGGCTCGCCGAGCCCGATTCTTCGGCGCTGGAGGCGGCATTGCTCGATGGCCTGAGAATGCGCGGCACCGCGCTTGCCGGATCGGTGGACTGGCCCTTGCCGGCGCTGCCATGGACCATCGAGGCGAGGCAATTGCGGGCACGGATCCTGCTGGCGCGACAGGTGGCGCCGGAACTGCCGGCGCTCGATGAGGAAAGCGTGCTCGAGGCGATGAGACCCTATCTGGCGGGTCTCAGGACCATGGAAGAGGTGCAGGCGCTGGATCTCGAATCCATAATGGCGGCTAGCCTATCTTACGAGATGCGGCGGCGCCTCGATATCGTGGCTCCGGCGACGCTGGCGACGCCGGCGGGTACATTGGCACCGGTCGATTATCTGCAGGACCCGCCCATAGTGTCCGGCAAGTTGCAGGCGTTTTTTGGCTGGCGGGCCACTCCTGCCATTCTGGAGGGCCGGATGCCGCTGGCGGTCCGGTTGCTCTCGCCGGCGGGCAGGCTGTTACAGGTGACGGCCGATCTCGAAGGCTTCTGGCGCAGCACCTATGCCGAGGTCAGGAAGGACATGCGGGGCCGCTATCCGAAGCATCCCTGGCCCGAGGATCCGCTCACGTCGGAGGCGACGGTGCGGGTCAAGCGCCGCGATCGGAGCACCTAAAGCGACGATTTCATAACCTTGAAGGTGACTATTCGCGGTTTGGCGTGCCTGGAATTTTGGGTTCGCAGATGGCCTTCCTGGATCTAGCATAGGGATAACGAAACCTCAGCGTGAGCATCGGCCATGGCTCGCCTCCACGCGCAGCGCCTAATCAAGGGACGGCCGGGATGAGCTGCCGGGAATGCGGCCGAGAGGTGCCGCAGGCGGCGAATTTCTGCCCGCATTGTGGCGTCAGGCTCGATCACCAGGCGGAAGTGCCGGCTGCATCGGTTATGCCGGGCACGCTCGAGCGGCGGCAGTTGACGATCATGTTCTGCGATCTTGTCAATTCTACCGTGCTCGCCGAAGCGCTGGACCCTGAAGCTTTCGGCCAATTGATCGAGGCTTATCGTGGCGCCTGCGTTGCACCGATCGCCCGCTACGACGGTCTGGTCGCGCAGTTCGTCGGCGACGGCATTCTAGTCTATTTCGGCTTTCCACTGGCGCATGAGGACGATCCGGACCGTGCCGTGCGCGCCGGCCTCGAAATGATATTGGCCGTCAAGACACTCGATGCCGAATGGCGGCCCCAGACCAATGTGCCGCTTGCGGTGCGTATCGGCATCAATACGGGGGTCGTCGTCGTCGGCGATCTGCGCAATTCGTGGACCAGGGAAGACAGGGCGGTGTTCGGTCAGGCGGTCAATGTCGCTTCGAGGTTGCAGAATCTTGCTGGGCCCAACGCGATCATCCTGAGTGCCGAGACCAGGCATTTGTTGCGCGGTGCGATCCGGTGCCGGCCTCAGGGCCGG
>JBGSYN010000043.1:0-24938 GCA_041750975.1 Geminicoccaceae bacterium
CCCGCCCCACCCCGCTGCACCAAAGCGTGTTCCACCACCTCCGCCTCGCCCTGTAGGCAGAGCCGACACCCAAGATAAACCACTTCATAAAGAAGATCAGTCACTTACGCCTTCATGGGTACGGAAGTTCGGGTTGATGGCCCGACAGCTGGACACCCGTATTAATGCGGGTGTCCAGCTCTATAGGAAGTCGCGAGGTCAGCCGAACACGCTCTGTTTCGTCGGCACGGCGCTGATGGAGAACTGCAACGGGCTGGTCGCGGACGGTCGGCTGACGCGGGCAGCTGGATGGACAGGGAACAATGTGCCGGCCACTTGCAAGGCAAAGAGCATCGCCTATGGCTTTGCCCGCTGCCTCGAGCACACAGTCCGAACCAAGCGCACGACCTATCGCGGTATCGTCAATGAAACGGGTGCCTGAGGGTCACGAAGAGGTAGTGAACCCGATAGATCCGCTTGCGTGACAGACAAACCCTATCGTTGACGACAAGCTGATCCGGCGCATTAGCAGTTGCCCGTCGGCTCCAGGGTTAAAATTGCGAGCAGAAACGCTCCCCACAGATCATAGGGCGCAATATATGGGTCCTCCGCACTCGGCCAGCCGACCCAGCAGCGCGTGCTGTAGCTCCAAACATGACGTTCCTCCGCAAGGACGATTTCCGGCAAGTCCTCGAGCCAGATTTCTACCGCGTCGCGGAACAGGCCCATATATTCTGGATCATCCGGCGAGGGAGACATGGCCTCCATCGAATCCAGAAGAACATCATAGTCGGGGTTCTCATAGCGGCTGTTGCCCCAGCGATACCTTGTACTTTCGCCGATAGGGGCCGAGAAGCTGCTCGTGAAATGGCTGAACGTCGGGAACGGTTCCCTGGCGGCACCACAATGCGGATCGATCCAGGTCGTTTGCGACCCGTCGCGAATGCTGTTGACGATCTGGTCGGTTTCGTCATGCCGGGCAATGGCGTCAAAACCCGCATTGCGCAGCTGTTGCGCCAAGGGCGGGCCCAGCGGGCGTCTGCCGCCCGTGGTGCTGATCGTCATGATCACGCGCTCGCCGTCGGCGTTGATCCAGAAACCCTCCGTATCCTTCGTGAACCCGGCACCGGTCATCAACTCCACGACTTTGTCCGGATCGGCAGTGCCGACACCGGAGGCATCGATGAGATCTTGAACTTTCTCGGCATATTGCTGGACACCGCCAAAGCTTGACAGCGGGAGAACCATCGGCACGGTGCTACCCTCTACCGACAGAGTGATCAGTTGATCCCGATCAATCGCATGATTGATCGCCCAACGGACATCCGGGTTGTCGAAAGGCGCGACTTTGGTGTTCAAACCGAGGATGTAGGTGCAGGCGTCCGCCGTCCCCCACACCGGACCCTCCCGGTTCCAGGCGATCAGATCGGGATTGCGGCCGCGAGCCGCATCGAAGTTCCCTTTAATCAGAGCACCACCGAAATCGATCTGGCCTTGAGCGAATAAGCGCGTGAGCGCAGTCGAGTCGCCTCCGGGAATGCGGATCAACCGCTCCACTTCCGGCAGGTCAGCGAAGCCAGTTTGCGCACCCCACCAATCGTCGCGGCGATCGAAGACCAATTGCTGTTCGGTCGCACGGACCAGACGGAAGGGTCCCGTTCCAATCGGCCAGCCTTTTTCCAGGTCGAAATTGCTGAATGTCGCAGCATCCTGGTCCTCCCAAACATGCTTAGGCAGAATGGCAAGATTGATTTCGGCATTCTCGGCCAAGTAGGTGAAGACCCATCGCGGATTTGGCTTCTTGAGCTTGATCCGCAATGTCAACGGGTCGACGGCCTCGATTTCTTCGATCCACTCTTCGAGTATCGAGGAGAAGACCAGCGTGTCGGTATCTTTGACCAAATCCAGCGTGAATTTTGTGTCTTCCGAAGTAAAGGCTTCACCGTCGCTCCATTTCACATCCGGGCGTAGTTTGATGCTGATTTCGGTGAAGTCATCGTTGTATTCGTACCCTGTTGCGAGCCAGGGAATAATTTCGCCAGAGTTGTGGTTGTAGTAGAACAAAAACTCATAGATAGTCTTGTTCAACGTATCGCGAATTCGCCCGAGGCCGCCGAGACCATACGGATTCATCTGATTGTAGTCAGCGATCGTAGTGTTTGGCGTACGTGCCAAAATTAACGTCGACGCTCTCGGAATACTACGTGCCGCCGATTCCGCCGGCGTCATGCCGGCGGCCGATTCGCTCGTTTGGGCGCTCGCTGACGGTACGGTAAGTCCAGTGCCATATGTGGCCAGGCCCAACAAAGTTGCGCTCAGGGCACCGAGCAGTTTCGAGAAAGACTTGGTTCTCATTGCAATCCCTCGTCAAGTGTCCGGAAGATGAGCCCTTCTGTGCATCCACAGCGACATATCGAAGGTCTCAAAAGTTCGAGCTTTGCGTTCTTCTTCATTCTTTGTCACTAATCTCCTTCAGTTGCGGAGCCGCGGATTGGAGATACGGTCGAGGCCGGTCGCAATCATGAACAGGCCCACGAAAATGAGGACGAGGATCCCGATCGGTGGCAGAAACCACCACCACATGCCGCGAAAGACAGCATCGTAATATTGCGCCCAAAAAATCAGCATGCCGAGCGAAGGCAGGTGCGATGGTCCGAGCCCGAGAATTTCTAGGCCTATGGCGGCAAGAATTCCGGTGGAAATCGCCAGGACCAGAGTGGCCGCGATATAGGGGATCAAGTTGGGCAGGATCTCGGCGAAAATGATCTCGAAATGACTGAGCCCGGAGAGACGGGCAAGCTGAATATAACGACGCTCTCGCAGCGTCAGCACCTGAGAGCGGATCGTGCGCGTCGGGCCCATCCACGACAACGACGCGACAATCAGGGCCATGGCCTCGATACTCAAGACGCGAACCATGGAGGCGACGACGATGAGTATGGCTAGCGCCGGAATGGTGAGGAATACGTCGGTCACCAGCCGAATTACGGCATCCGCGATCCCACCGAAATATCCAGAAACAAGTCCTAGAACCACGCCGATGCTGAGCCCGACGATCCCGGCAATCAGGCCGATCTTGAGTGTTTGAGGCGTACCTAGAATGAGCAGAGCGAGCACATCGCGGCCTTGAACCTCCGTGCCCAGCGGATGATCCCAAGACGGTGCCTCGCTTGGCGGAGCAGCCCCGACATCGCCCAACGACGTATCGAACAGAAGCGGTCCAACGTAGCCGATCAATCCGACCAGCAAGATCATGGCGATGCCGCCCGCGAGCATGCCGTTGATGCGACGCGGCGCTCGTACCGTGACCGGCGGATTGCTCGGTTCCAGCGTGGCGACAGCCGGGGCGCTCGGAATTCGGACCGTCATCTTTGGGTCCCGTAACGCACTCTCGGATCGAGCAGTGGATAAACAAAGTCCATAATCAGCATTGCCAACGCAATGGAGACGATCAGCAAAAGGAGGATGCCCTGCATCACGAAGTAATCCTTGCCGGTGATAGCCTCGAATAGAGAGTAGCCAATCCCCGGATAGCGAAAGATCACCTCGACAAGAACGGCGCCCGAGACGACATGACCCAGCGCCAACGCCAACTGCGTCGCTTGTGGCAGAAAGGCGTTGCGCATGGCGTAGCGAAAGAATACCCGCGTTTTGCTCAAGCCTTTTGCCAATGCCAGGGTCATGAAGTCCTCGCCCTGAATGGAAATCATCATTCCTCGCATGCCCAACGCCCAAAAGGCGATACTCGCGAGGACAATGGAAAGGGCTGGCAACGTGGCATGATAGATGATGTCCAAGATGGCTGGGACATTCCATTCCGGCTCGACAAAGATGCTGTGGCCACCGCCGCTAGGAAATATTTGATAAGTCAAAGACAAAAGAAACAGCAAAAGCAGGCCGAGAAGATAGTAGGGAATAGATGACAACACGACGAAGAATGGAATAAGTGCACGGCCGAATACTGCAGGTGTACTCGGCCATGCCAATAGCGCACCGGCGATTGTCCCGACGACAAAGCCCAAGATGGTGGCAACGCCAAGTAGCCCGACAGTCCAGGGAAGAGCCTTCGCAATAATATCACTGGTGCGGGCAGGATACTTGCTGATTGAGTAACCAAGATCGCCCTGTAGCAAGTCTCGCCAATAATTGAGATATTGCCGCCATAGCGGCTGATCGTAGCCGAACTTGCGCTTGTAGGCTTCCACGATTTCGCGGAAGTCACCGCCTATCGCCGTGCCCTGCGATCCCATTGCCTCCAGTCGCTGCGTGACCGGGTCGCCAGGGGCGAGGCGCGGCGCAAGAAAATTTATCGTTATGGCAACGAAGACGACGAGGAAAAATGTGCCAAGTCGAGTTAGTGCGTGGCTTGGAGACATCTCGGTTACCGTCGAGCCGACAGGTCATCGAAGACGCGGGTCACCGGTTCACGTCCATCATCGGGCTCTCTATGTTCGCTAAACCGGGATGTGAAGCATCCTTCAATAGTCTTTCCAATTCCGCGGACGCTAAGGCTGGACTCTCGCGATAGAGGAAACAGGCAACTCCATGGCGTGCTTCGGTCCGATATATCGGTGGCCGTCGTTCACTACATTCGGCCATAGCATGGGGGCACCGCCGGACGAACTTGCAGCCGGTATGGACGATGCCGGTATCTTCGTCGGTTGCCGTAGCTGCGGTGTTCCTACCCCACCGAAGGTCCGGATCGGCAAGTGGTATCGAATCGACGAGTTGTTGCGTGTAAGGGTGCTTTGGGTTCTTGATGACCAGATCCACGCTGCCCGATTCGGCGACTATACCCTGGTAGAGAATGATCGCGCTGTCACCGACCTGGTAAGCCGTGGTCAGGTCGTGGGTGATATAAATCAAGGAAATGCCGAGTTCACGATTGAGGCGAAGGAGGCTCTCAAGGATCGTGGCTCGCAGCGAAGCGTCGACCATCGAGACGGGCTCATCGGCGATAATTATGCGCGGTTGCAACACGAGGGCGCGAGCCATCATGATGCGTTGTCGCTGACCGCCGCTCAACTCATGGGGGAAGCGTCCAAGTGTATCCTCCGGGCGAAGCCCGACCATTTCCAGAGCGCCGGAGATCAACTTTTTGGCATCATCTTCCGTGCGGGCGCGCCTGAATTTCCTTATTGGTGCACGCAGAACCCGGTCCACCTTGTGGAACGGATTGTAAGATTCGAAGGGGTCTTGGAAGATCACCTGAACATCGCGACGGAAAATCATGCGCTCGGCCGCCGACGTTTCGGTGAGGTCTTTGCCGCGATACATGATTCTTCCGGTGGTTGGCTCGACGATGCCCAAGAGCAGGTTGGCCAGCGTGGTTTTACCGCTCCCGCTTTCACCAGCGACGACTGTAACCGTTGGCTTGCCATCGAAGATGGTCAGAGACATGGTTTCGAGCGCGATTGTGCTGGTCCGGCCGAACATCCCTCCGCCGTAGACTTTGGAAACGTCGCGCAACTCCAAAAGCGCATCCATCACCACCTCAGTACAGATAGCATGCGACCTGATGGCCGGCATGCGATTCGATCAGGATGGGCACCTCCGTCCTACAATGCGGCATGGCGCTTGGACAACGCGGATGGAAATAGCAACTCGGAGGCAGGCCGCGCAGTGAGGGCGCTACTCCGGGAATGCCCTTGAATACTCCCTTTGTTTGGAGCGACGGCAGGCTGGAGATCAACAGGCGCGTGTAGGGGTGCAGCGGGTTTCTCAGAACGTCACGTACGGGTCCGATCTCCACCATTCGGCCGCCATACATGACCCCGATTGTGTCCACGAACTGCGCCATCAACCCCATATCGTGGCCGACCAGGATTACCGCAGCACCGAGTGTCTCTTGCACCTTCTCCAAGGTTTCGATCACTTGTCGCTGGGTCACCACATCCAGGGCACTCGTGGGCTCGTCAGCGATAATGATTTTCGGCTGCAGAGATATCGCCATGGCGATGCAGACCCGTTGTTTCATACCGCCACTAAGTTGATGCGGATACATTCCGGCGTGGCTCCTATTGAGCCCGACACTTTCCAGCAGCTCGCCTATTCTCTGATTTGTTGCTGCTTTGGATATCCCGTTCTTGTGGGCCCGGATGACATCGGCTAGTTGTTCGCGGATCCGCATGACCGGATTGAGCGAGTTCATGGCGCCTTGTGGGATCAGCGAGATTTGCGAGAAGCGTAGTCGGCGCAACTCACCTTCCTGATAATCGAGCAGATCAGTGCCGTTGAACAGCACCGACCCACTTTCGATGCGAGCCGGAGGCTTCGTCAGCCGAAGAATGGCGAAAGCGGCCGTCGACTTACCACTGCCGGATTCCCCCACGAGGCCCAGCTTTTCTCCGACATTCAGGGAAAACGTGACGCCATCGACGGCCTTAACCGGTCCCTGCGGCGTGTGATAATGAACGCGCAGGTCACGGACGCTGAGGACTGGATCGGTCACGGATGAACCGTGCAGGCCGAATGCCCAGATATCGGTCTACGAAATTTCGTCAGTCTATCGATTGCCGTCTCGGAGCATGCGGCGTGGCGCGCGGGGAGCTTCGTCCCACTGGTAAGAACCGTCTCCAACCCAAGAGAATTATTTCTCCCTTCCTGCCGGTTTGCCGCCACTTCAACGACCAGGCGGGCTCGCTGATTTGTTCTCGCGGGCAACATCGACCTAGACTGCCCATGCTTCCCACGACTTGGCAAAGGGCGAACCTCCTTTTCATCGCCTTTCCATCGAGATCCGCATTGCATCATCCGATTCGCACCGCGACGTTGCTAGATCCACCGAGCATTCGGTATCGCACGTTGTTGGCCTCTCTGGTTGCCCGGTGCTTCGGGTCGTTTTTCATTCTCAAATTGGCCGCGCTTAACAACCGCCAGCGATCAATGGCGATGGTCACGCGACTGCAAAACCACTGCTGGAACACTAACGGAATTCTGTAGCCTGTTCAAGCACCGGAAGATCGTTCGAAATATCGAACACATGATCAATTTCGCGTCTCAATTTGTCGCGTGTACCAAAAGAATTACGCTCGAAAGCACGGTCGTTGACAGATTGAAAGCCACTCTTTATCGTTCAGCTGATGAAATTACGTTGGAAATATCGAACAGAGTTAGGCTGTTAGTTTACGTCACAATGTGGACTTCAATTCGCTATTCCGATTTATTGCACTAAAGGCGTGGGCTACGCTGGTGAGTAGACTTCCCCTTTGTCTAGTAGGTTGCGGCGGTATGGGTGGTCGGCATATAGCCGGGATTGCAGCACTCGAACGATGCGGACTATCGAATGTCGAACTCGTCGCCGTCTGCGATATTCGCGAGGACAATGCGCAGCGTGCTGCGGAAGAGGCCGAACAACTCCTCGGAAGACGACCGGCCATTCATACCGCGGTTGAGTCAGCACTTGCAGATGGGGATATCGCAGCATTCGATGTCGTCACGGAAGCCTGGACCCATCTGGCGGTCGCGTTGCCATTGCTTGAAGCAGGACGTCACGTCATCTGCGAAAAGCCGCTGGCGCTAACGATACGATCCGGCAGGGTGTTGATCGAGGCGGCGCAACGGAACGGGGTGATACTCGCGGTCGCCGAAAACTATCGCCGAGATCCGCCCAATCGACTTGCCAAGGCGGCTATCGACGGCGGCCTAATTGGACATGTGCATCTGCTGACCCAATACAGTGTGGGCGGCGACGACCGCATCATCATTACGCCCTGGCGGCACATGAAGGATAAGGGCTCGATCTCACTGGACATGGGCTGCCATTATACGGATGTCGTAATGTTTTATCTGGGAGAGATCGAGAGCGTGTCCGGGGTAGGTTTCATTGCCGAACCGATCAGACGACGCCGCGATGTTCCGGAGAAAGATCTACCCGCCTACTGGGCAAGGTTGCGCGAGATCCCGGAGCACGTCGAACCCACTGGCGAGGATTCGTTGATCGCAACTTTCAAGATGAAATCCGGGGCATTGTCGCAGATCACCTATCTGCCGTCCGGGCCGGGTCATCGATGGTTTCAGCGATCGGTGCATGGCCGCGGCGGCTCGATCGATGCACCCCGCGACCGTAGCGGCGGTGAGGTTGTTCTGCGCCGTGCTTCCGGTTCGCTTGCTGGAGCCGAACTGTTGCGGGAGCTTCCTGATTTTCGGCTTGACGAGATTACTCATCGTCTCTTTGGCGGCAAAGTTTCCTATGCTCAGCCCTTTAATGACAGCGACGCCGCCTTGATCGCGATCGAACTGCATGATTTTGCGGCTGCCACTATGAATGGCGGCCGGCCCGAAGTCGATGGCGAACTCGGTCTGACCGCAGTTGCTGCCGTCCTCGCCGCATTTGAAAGTGATATCCTGGAGCGTACCGTGACGATGGACGAGGTGCTCACGGGCAAGATTTCCGCCTACCAAGACAGCATCGATGCAGATCTCGGCCTCCTCTCCGAACCAGCGTAGGAGGCACCAATGAGCGACGCCGTCGAAACACTGATCCACGAGTACGGTATCAAACAGATCGCTCTTGTCGTATGCGACCTCGATGCATCGGTTCGCGCCTATTGGGATCTCTTGAAAATGGGGCCTTGGACCAGCTACGTCGTTACTTCGAATATCCTGAAGGACATGCATTACCGCGGCCAGCCCGGCGACTTCAGTTTTCGTCACGCGCTGGCCTGGAAAGACGGTACGCAAATGGAACTTATCGAGCCGCTCGATGGCCAGAGCATCTTTGCCGATCATTTGGCGCAGCATGGCGAAGGGCTGCACCATGTCGGTATCTATGTACCGGATCAGCCGCGGGCCGTTGCGGAAATGCATGCAGCCGGATTCGAGGCTATCCAGGGCGCGCGCGGCTTTGGCGCGGAAGGTGACGGTGCATTCACCTATTTCGAGACCGGCCATCCGCTTTGTACCATCGTCGAGGTGATCGGCGCGCCAGCGGTCCGCAGGACGCCCGCTTTCAAATATCCCCCGGACCCACTCTAGGAGGATAACGCGCCGTGCGAATCCAGACGGTCGAAACGTTTGTCGTCCACAATTGGATGTTCGTCCGGATAACCGTCGACACGGGTCTGCAGGGCATCGGCGAATCGACGTTTTTCAGCCATCCCGACGCCGCCGCTGCTATCGCCGATAATTTCGGCGCCCGACTGATCGGGGAGGATCCCCTGCGGACCGAGTTTCATTGGTTGCGTCTCTATCGCGCAAGCTCGATGCGTGGCATGGGCATCACGGGCGCATTGTCGGCGATCGACCAAGCCCTCTGGGACATTCGCGGCAAACACTTCGAGGCACCGGTCTGGCAGCTGCTTGGCGGCAACGTGCGTGATCGCGTTCGCGCCATGTTCGTGCTGGACTATGGCACGCTTGATAACGTCCTAGCCCAGGCAAAGGTCGCCGTCGGCCAAGGCTACACGGCGCTGAAAGTGCTCCTCTTCCAGCAAAGCCATCATTTGATGCGTCACGGCGCGAGGCTCGGTGATCTCGTCGGGCGCATGGCGGCCTTGCGCGAAACCGTCGGCTGGGACATCGATATCGGCGTCGAGCTCCATCGCAATATGGTGCCGGGCGAGGCTATTGCGCTGATCCGAGAGTTGGAGCCCTTTCGTCCGCTCTTCGTCGAGGATCCGATCGTTCCGGACAGCGTGCTCGCCTTTGCGGAGTTGGTTGCCAAAGTGCGGGTGCCGATGGCGGCTGGAGAACGCAACACGACACTTTGGGAGTTTCGCGAATATGTTGAGGCCGCCAAGGTCAACCATATTCGCCCGGATGTCGGGATCTGTGGCGGCATCACGCATATGAAGAAGATCTGCGCCCTCGCCGAAGCTCACCATCAAGGCATCATCCCGCATTCGGTGCCCAACGGACCAGTGGCCGTGGCCGCGCATGTCCAACTCGGAATCAATGTGCCAAATTGGGAGGTTCAGGAGCACCGTCCCCAGGATCGCCCTCCCTTCAACATGGCCGTGAAGAATATTATCCCCGTTGTCGACGGCTTCTTCGAGGCACCCGATGCGCCAGGGTTGGGGGTCGAACTCGACGAAGACGGGTTGCAGGAGATCCCGCAACTCAGGCGGGACCCAATTACCTGGCAACGCGAGGATGGCTCCATTGCTTTTCGCTGACATGCATGCCGGCGCGGCGTTGGTTCAAGCGGTCACGTTTTTGCTTCGATCAGGTGCTTGCAATCAAAGGATTGGCGCCCAGACGCCGTGACAGCCTTGCCGCGACCATACGGATGGCCTTGCCGGCTTCGAGCGTCGAATCTTCGTTGACATCGGTCGCGAGCAGCGCCACCGCGACACCCCCGATGGCAATATCATTGCCCGAGCCGTCGAAGACGGGTGCGCCGAAGCAATAGGCGCCCTCCCGGGTCTGGCCATTGTCAACCGCAAAGCCACGTTGGCGGGTGGTCTCCAGCTCATTGAGCAGTGCGTCTACGTTGCGGACACTGGTCGGGCTCATTGGTGCAGGCCATGATTCAGCAAAAATGGTGCGAACCCGGCTTTCCTGCATGGTTGCCAGCATCGCTTTGCCGGTCGCGGTGAAAGGCGCCGGCAGCCGCATCCCGACCTTGAAGCTCACGCCCAGGGCGTTTACTCCATTGCGGCAGCCAAGATAGAGAACATCGGTGCCACTCAGAACGGATAGGGTTACGGTGTCGCGAGGGAAGGCCTGCAGCTCATCCCAGACACGGGTGAACTCGACCGTGAGATCGCTTTGGCTCTGAAAGGCATTCGCCCAGCCTAGCACGTGGGGACCCATGGTGAACTGGGTCGGGCCGACCCGAAGCAGGAGACCGAGTTCGGCCAGCGTTCGGCAGATCCCATGCACAGTGCTCTTGGGCAACTCGAGTGATCGGGCAAGCGCCGAGATTCCCTGCGGTCGGCCATCCCGACTCAAGGCGTCGAGGATACGGGTCGCCCGCACCAGCGCCGGGACCGGCCTGATGGCCGTGACTCCCTCGGTTAGGTTCGGGCTGTTCATTGTGGCATGGTTTTCGGCTCCCGATGTCCTCGGATTAATCGCATCGCGACCATGTAGCAGTTCAGCAGGATGAACGGAAGAAGCGCGCCACGATCAGTGGCCCGACCCCGCCATAGCCGAATTCGTGGCTCCGCAGCTCGGACCTAGTCAAGATTATTCTTTCCTGGCCATTCGTTGACATCGTTCCATAATTCAAACATCATTCGATATACTGAATATTTGGCTCATATGGTATCCGCCTAATTGGCTGGGGATGTCGAACCAAGGCTGGTAGGGGGCGTCAGTGTCGGCTGGCGAAGGGATTGAAACGGTCGGTCCATGATCATCGATAGTCACTGCCACGCCTGGGAGTATTGGCCCTATGAGCCTCCCGTCCCTGATCCGAAGAGCAGAGCGCTGGTCGAGCAGCTTATTTTCGAAATGAACCAATGCGGTGTCGATCGGGCCGTGCTCGTGGCCGCGCGGATAGAGCACAATCCGTTCAATAACAACTATGTTGCCGACGCCGTGCGAAGCTATCCCGAGCGGCTTCACCAATTCGCCGATGTCGATTGCAAATGGTCGCCCGAATATCATACGCCGGGCGCTGTAGAACGGTTGATCTCAGCTGCGGAGACTTTTCCGCTGCAGGGATTCACGCACTACGTCGACAGCACCAACGACGGCTGGTTTCGTTCCGCGGAAGGCATGGCGTTTTTCGGGGCAGCCGCCGAGCGGCGATTGATCGCGAGCGTCGCCGCTTCGCCGGTCTGGCAAGATGATATCCGCCACGTGGCGCGTGCGTTTCCGACCATGCCGATACTTTGTCATCACCTAGCCGGCCTCAGGCCCGGCAGAGGCGATGCCGCGGCGTCGATGGAACAAGTGCTTGAGAGCGCCGCTTGCCCCAATATCTACATCAAAGTTTCGGGTTTCTATTACGGTGCCGCCGAGGCGTGGGCCTATCCTTTCGTGTCAGCTCTCAACGTCGTGGCGAAGCTTCACGATCATTTTGGCACCGAGCGCCTGGTCTGGGGTTCAGACTATCCCGTTTCGCGCCCCAACATGACCTATCGCCAAAGTCTTGAAGTGGTAAGGAGCCATTGCGGTTTCCTCATGTCGGCCGACATCGACCGCATCATGGGCGACAACCTGGAAGGCTTGCTCGCCCATGCCGGGAGCAACACATGACGGTTTCAGGGAGACGACGACCTCGTGTAGGCCTTGCCTGCAATGGCGCCACGGTAGATCGCTGCCTTGATGCGACCGTCCGCGATCGGATGGATCGGTTCGCCGAATTTAGCAATGCGGTTTTCGACCGGCCGTCCTCTTGGACCGAGCCGCCTCCACAGGATGCCGAGGCCGAGGCTCGGCTGATCGCTTTCATGCTTGGACTGGATGCACTAATCATCAGTCACGGTGCGCCCCGCATTACCGGTGCAATTCTTGATGCCGCGCCAAATGTCCGTTTCCTGGGTGAGCTCGAGGGCGATCGCTTTGGCATGCGTATCGACGTTGAAGCCGCGGCAGAACGCGGGGTCCGGGCAGTCGACACCAACCATGGCTCGTCCTACCCCGTTGCCGAGTGGGCGTTGGCCCTCATGCTGATCGGCCTGCGTAATGCCGGTGCGCTCTTTCGGCGGCTGATCGGCGGCGAGTTGCTCTTCACCTCGCAAGGTCAGAGAAAGACTGATCCGGGTTTTTATCGCGGCGAGCTCACTGGGAAGCACGTCGGATTGATCGGCTGCGGCCACATCGGCCGCCGGCTCCTCGAGCTCATGAGACCATTCGGTGTGGAGGTTTCGGTCTATGACCCTCATGCTCCACGCATTCTAGCCGATATCTACGATATCAGACTGACGTCGCTCGAGCATGTGTTCCGGGATACGGACGTGGTTGTCTGCACGGCTCCGCTCACTGGCGAAACGAAGGGGATGATCGGCGCCAGCGAACTCGCTTGCCTGCAGTCGGGCTCGGTCTTCGTGAATGTATCGAGGGGCGCAATCGTCGACAGTGAAGCACTTCTGCGGCGCCTGGAGCAAGGCGACATCACCGCCTGCCTTGATGTGTTCGATCCCGAGCCGATTCCTGCCGATTCTCCGGTCCGCGGGATGACAAATGTTTTCCTCTCGCCGCATATCGCGGGTGTCACCGCAGCCTGCGGGCCGCGCTTTGTCGATCTCATGATAGACGAGCTCGAGCGCCATTTCGCAGGCTATCAGACCCGCCACGACCTTGTCCCACGTGCTAAGCTTCTCGCCTCGAAGGCTTGACCGTTAGGTTCATCGATACTCCCTTTGAGCGCGCAGCCTTGGAACCACACGCGTCAATTCCCTATCAATTTAAGATGCAACAAATTCTTCAGTCGCCGTTTCGATGAGACCGGCCTGCTCGGCTAGTCTTCGCATTTCGCGGCGTGCGGCAGCGTCCACATGCAATTTTGGTGCACACACGGAGGCTATCTGGAACAGGCCCTGCATGACGTGGACCTCCTTCATGCGTGGCCGATAGTTACTGACTCGTAGTCGCAGCAATAGCGAGCCAATGGCCCCAGTGGCTCCCAGACTGCCAGGGCGGTTTGGATATTTCGCCGGTCGACGTCAACCTGCCTCTCGACAAGCTCGGCGACGATGTTTCCAGCAATTCTATCAGCCTACTGTGATGGACAATTAAAAGGCCTCATAGATTATCGTATCACTGCCGATAAGGATCCCCACTTCGCGAGGCAGATGGCGTGATGCTTCTATGGACTCGAGCGCATGGCCGGTATCGAACAGACTCTTCCTTGAGCGCCACGATTAGTGGAATCTCTCAGAAGGCGTGGATGACCTCCGGCGTGTAATCCAGTGCACGCTCAATTGTCTGTTGAAACGCAAGGATGGGCAAGTCAACCGCGTCGGCAATGGCCTTCGAATAATCGTACATCATCTCGACCGGAGCGGGCCGCTTTGGAGAGACCGGCAAAGGTGGGAAAACGACGAACCTCTCTGCTCCTGCTCTGGCCAACTTCTGCGCCTAGACGAGTGTATCGGCGGTGAAACTTGAGATGAGGCCGGAATAGAGTGTTACCGTGCCGGCGATGGCTAGCTTCGCTCAACGGATCCCCTGAAGCTGCTCTTTCCGCGAGGGTGTCTTATGTTCACTCGCATCCATATTCATGACGATTGCCAACGGCCGCTGTGCACCACCCAAGCCATGTGGCGCGATTGAGTGTCCCAATCGACCGCACCATCGCTATGCATCCGCGGCATCAATGCGGCCGCTGACACATTGCTCGATTTGCGAAGGCGGCTAGCACAGATCAGCGCCAAATTTGGTCGCCATACGGCATAAATCCAAGGGTCACGGCCTTGACGGTCAATAGCGACCTCCGTACTGTCATTGCTAACAAGAGTTTTCAGGGACTGCGGGAAGTCGGCGCCCCTGTGTCTTACACAAAGGCTCGATCGCGAACTTCAGTGGAGGCCACAATGAAAAATCCCATAACCAAATATGGTGTCCGAGCGGTCGGCACACTTCTTTGTGGAGTGGCAATCATGGCCACTCACCCATACCAGGATGACGCCATAGCTCAAGAACCGTCAGGAACTCTGACAGTGGCGTGGCCGGACGTCTATTCGTTCGTTGGAGTTCCTTCGAAGAATGGCGGCCGGCAAGGCGAGCGCCTCGTTTGGCTGGGTGTCAACGAAACAGCATTGCGAATCAACGCCGACGGCGAGATCGTCCCGCATCTTGCAGAGAGCTGGACTATTTCCGACGAGGGCCTGCGCCACACCGTCAAGCTGCGTGAAGGCGTGCAGTTCCACGGTGGTTTCGGCGAAATGACCGCTGAGGATTGGAAGTGGACAGCCGACGATCAATGGCAAGGAAATCCGACATCGAACCATGGCGGCCAATTCATCGCCAATAACAATCTCGACGAAGTCAATGTAATCGACAAATATACGGTTGAGTTTGTGCTCAACAAACCCAACGCCTTCTTCCAGGATTATTATGGTACCATTCGCGACGACGTCGCCCTGGCCGTCTATAGTAAGAACCGTGTAGAGACCATGGGGGAGGAGGCGGCGATAACTGAATTGCCCGACGGTGGTACGGGTCCGTACCAGGTTGAGAGCTGGGTTTCCGATAACGAGATCGTGCTGAAAGCTTTTCCCGATTACTGGGGCGAACCGCCCGCCTACGAAACGATCCGCATTATTCAGATTGCCGAGCCGTCGACCGTTCTCGCAGCACTCGAGACAGGCGCCGTTGACGCCGCCAAGATCCCCGTCACGTCGCGCGAACGAGCCGAGGCCGCCGGGCTTGAGATCCGTAGCGCCGACGTTGGCTTTGCCACGCTGACCTTCGCGGGTCAGTTCTGTTACACGGAGTTCGATGGCGAGCCAGTACCGCCACGGCCGGGTTATGATCCGAGCCTACCCTGGGTCGGCGATTGTGACGACCAGGAATCCATGGAGCAAGCACGGCAAGTCCGGCACGCCATGTCGATGGCAATCGACCGGCAAGCCTTGGTCGACGTGATTGCCGGTGGCCATGGCCGTCCGCGCTACGTTCAAATGCTCCTTGGATTCTTCGCCGACAAATATATGAAACCCGAATGGGAGACCCCTTACGATCCGCAGAAGGCTAAGGAAATCATCAGCCAAGCCGGTTATCCTGACGGCTTTGCCTTCGAGTTCGTGTGTGACAGTGCCGGCCATCCATTGCTGAACGAGTTCTGTGACGCGACGGCATCGATGTGGGGCAATATCGGACTGCAACCGGAGATCCGGCGTATTGCCGCCGACGCCATCCGCCAACAGCAAGTGGACCGGACCTTCAATGCCATAAGGCTCGAGGTCGACACCGGCGTGACACCGATACCGGAGGCACGCGGTTTCGGCGAGATTCCGACGGCTGCATTCAACTCAGGCTACGAGGTACCCGGCTTGATCGAGCTTGTCCGGGCCGCATCGGTCGCGGTTACGCGTGAGGAACTCGAAGGCATTCGCGAGAAGCAATATCAATGGGCTTACGATCAGCATCTGACGGTACCACTCGTGGAGTTCGACGAAATCTATGCCGTCAATCCCCAAAAAGTTGGACCTTGGCCCCGTACCCCCTTCAATGGGCACTCCCCCGAGCTCATGGATTTCGAAAGCCTGCAAAAACCGAGCTGACGCGATCTTCTCGCCTGCGCCATCGTTAGGGGATGGTTCTGAGCCCAGACTCGCAAACGACATGACCCACAGCCTTTGGCTGAGATACATCCGAGGCTTGGGCCGAATAAGCACTAGACGAGGCAGTGATTTGCAAGGGTTGAGCGCTTGATTTCCTTCATCAGGAAACGAATATTTGCTTCCCTTGTGGCAATACTCCTGGTCACTGTCATTGTCTTCATTTTGGCCCGCATCCAAGGGGACCCGAGAACCCTCTATCTAGACGAGAATCTCTCTCAGGAGACTTACGACGCGCTGGGCCGGGAATTGGGTCTGGACCGCCCCCTTTACTATCAGTACTGGGTTTTTGTGAGCAAACTTGCTCAGGGAGACCTCGGAGTCTCGATTCATCAACGTCGGCCGGTATTCGATATCGTGCTCGAACGGTTGCCAGCAACACTCAAGCTCGCCGCTGCCGCTTTCCTCTTCTCGATCATCATTGGTGTGCCAATAGGAATTCTCTCCGCTGTCAAGAGGGGAACCATTTGGGATCTTGCCGGGCGAACCTTTGCGGTTCTGGGCCATTCCTTGCCTTCGTTTTGGGTCGGGATCATGGCGATTTTTATCTTTGCCGTGACGTTGGGCTGGCTGCCGCCCTTCGGCGACGGCAGCTTGGCTCACTACGTACTGCCTTCGATCGCACTCGGTTGGGCTGCGGCCGGAGGACAGATGAGGCTGGTTCGCTCGGCCATGCTCGAAACGCTCGATTCCCAGTACATCGTACTGGCCCGGGCCAAAGGCGTGAAATATCGAAGTGTCATTTTCAAACACGCGCTACGAAATGCCCTCCTCGCACCATTGACATTTGCTGGCCTTACCTTGGGCGGCCTCATCACCGGTGCCATTATCATTGAGACCGTATTCGCGTGGCCAGGTTTGGGCCTGCTGGCCATCAACTCGGTCATGGCTTCGGACTACGCCGTCTTGCAAGGGGTCATGGTCACTGTGACGGTCTTCTACGTCGCAATTTCCTTGTTGGTGGACATTGTCTACGGCTGGGTCGATCCTCGGATTCGCTATGGTTAGCGTGGCCCGCCAGCCGCCGAAGATCCATCCCGCCGAAGCGCCGATCGCTAGCCAGCCCAACCGCTCCAAGCGGGTATCGCGGCTGTTTCGCCGCTATCCGGTCTTTTCAATGCTGATGCTCGGATTGCTAATCTTTGCGGCAATCGCGGCACCGGCAATTGCGCCCTATCCAGCCACTCATGGTGAACTTCGCTCACGCCATGCCGAGCCGGTAATCCTGGGGGGCGAAAGTCAGCATGTACTTGGTGCCGACAGCATCGGCAGAGACGTCTTGTCCCGGCTAATTTTCGGTGCCCGGATCTCGCTACTGGTGGCTGCCGGCACGATTATCATCGCCGGTACCATTGGCACCATCCTCGGCCTCATATCCGGTTGGTATGGCGGCTGGATCGATGAGACGATCATGCGTCTAGTGGACGCTATGAACGCGATCCCGGTTATTCTGGTTGCCTTGGTGTTAGCCGTTGCTGTCGGACCGAGCTTCGCCCTCTTGTTGGGGGTTCTCTCCTTGGGCCAATGGCCGGTTTTCGCGCGGCAGATTCGTGCGGAAGCGCTGACCCTCAGAGAACGCGATTATGTCCAGCTCGCCCGCGTCGCCGGCGCCTCAACCGGCCGCATCCTCCTGCGGCACATTCTGCCAGGGGTGTTCAGCACAGTTCTGGTGGTGGCCACCAATCAGGTGGGGACGGTCATCCTTGCCGAGGCGGGATTGAGTTTTCTCGGCGTAGGCGTGCCACCGCCGACACCGTCTTGGGGCGGCATGATCTCCGATGGCCGCCTCTATCTCACGGAAGCTTGGTGGATCAGCGCATTCCCCGGCATCGCAATCGCCCTGACGGTGCTGTCCTTAGTGTTCATGGGCGATTGGCTGCGCGACCGGCTCGATCCGACGCTGCGCCAACTCGAATGACGACGGACAAGTGCCGGACATTTCCACCAATCCCGACTCAACCGAAACGATCAAGGAGCGAAGACAATGGCGAAGATCACGAAAGTTTGGGGTGAGGCCTACCAATGGCCACGGCATAAGCCGATCACCAATGGCCTCTACACCTACAAATATGCCGGCATCAATCCGGTCTTCATCGAAACCGATGAGGGTGTTACCGGTGTTGGCCTGGGATCAGGCATCCAGGAGGCACCGGCAGTCGGCCAGGCGATCCTCGAGCACTTCAAGCATGTCCTGATCGGCCGTGATCCTTTGGACATCGAGCGGCATTGGCACGAGATGTGGCGGCCCAAACTGGTCGGCCGGCGCGGCATCACGACGAGAGTCATCAGCGGTATCGATATCGCGCTCTGGGATCTGAAGGCCAAGCTTGCCAACATGCCGCTTTACAAACTGCTTGGCGGTTTCACGAACTCCGTCGATACCTATATCGCCGGCGGCTATTACGAGGAGGGCAAAGGGCTACGTGAGCTGGCGCAGGAGATGGAGCGCAACATGGAGATTGGCGCCACGGCAGTCAAAATGAAGATCGGCGCCGTCCCCATCAACCAGGATGTCGAGCGGGTGCGCGTCGTGCGCGAGACCGTCGGGCCTGATGCCAGAATCATGGTCGATGCCAACAACGCTTACCGACACTACCAGGCGATCGAATTCGCGCGTAAGGCCGAGAAATACGATCTTTTCTGGTTCGAAGAGCCAGTCGAACCCGACGATTATATCGGTCAGCGCGAAATAACGCGGGCGACCAGCGTGCCGGTCGCCGCGGGCGAGAACGAATATACGCGCTATGGCTTCCGCGACATGATCGATCATCGTGCCGTCGACATCCTGCAGCCCGACGCTCTGATCCTGGGGGGCATCACCGAGTTCATGAAGATCGCGGCACTGGCGCAGGCTCACGACCTCGATATTGCGCCACATGGCAGCCAATACGTGCACATTCATCTCGTTGCGGCGATCCCTAACGGCCTCATCCTCGAATATTACCGGGATTCGGTCGATCCGATGCACGGCAAGATCTACAAGGACGAGTTGATGATCAAGGACGGCCGGGTCTTTGCGCCCGACCGGCCAGGCTTGGGACTCGAAATCAACAAGGAGGCGCTCAAGGAATATCGCGTGGCTTGAGCCGATGATGGAAACACGCGACCAACGGATCGGGATCGGCGCGGATCTTCCTGCCGAGGAGGACCGCGCCATCCTCCATGTCCAAAATCTCGAGACCCGAATCCGGACCAAATGGGGCGAGGTCAAAGCGGTCGACTGCGTCAGCTTCGATCTGAAGCGAGGCGAGACGCTCGGCATTGTCGGCGAATCCGGGTCGGGGAAGTCGATGACGGCACTTTCCATCATGCGGCTCGTCCCTTCCCCGGCGGCACGTATAGTCGGCGGACAGGTGATCTTGAACGGGCGGGATCTGCTGCAACTGACCGAAGACGAGATGACCAGGGTCCGGGGACGCGATGTCTCAATGATTTTGCAGGATCCGATGCAGGCGCTGAACCCGGTGTTCACGATCGGCAACCAGGTCGGCGAGACGATCAGAATTCATCAAGGGCTCAGTGGCCGGCCCCTATGGCACAAGGTCGTCGATGTTCTCAAAAAGGTGCAGATCCCGGCACCCGAGGCCCGGGCCAAGGACTTTCCGCACCAGTTATCCGGCGGGATGCGCCAACGTGTGGTCGGCGCAATCGGCATCTCCTCGGAGCCCGCGGTGATCATCGCCGACGAGCCTACCACCTCACTCGATGTGACCATCCAGGCAGCTTATCTCCGGCTACTCCGCGAGATTCAGGCGGAACAAGGGGTCGCCATTATCTTCATCACCCACGATTTCGGTATCGTTGCCAAGATGTGTGACCGCGTGGCAGTGATGTATGCGGGCCGGATCATCGAAATGGCGGATGTTCATACGATCTTCGACCGGCCACTCCACGAATACACCAAAGCGCTGATCGGCTCCGTCCCCAATCCCGATCGTAACGTCGGCCGTTTACCCCAAATCGACGGCCAACCACCCTTACTCCACAAGCTTCCGCCGGGCGATGCCTTCGCGCCGCGCTCGCCGCTCGGCTTCAGTGAACGTGACGCGGCGATCCGGCCGGAGCTGGTCGAGGTCGAGCCCAGCCACTGGGTCCAGCTTAGCCGTTGTTCCGTCGCGGATTTCGACAAATACGCCCATCTGGTGGCCTATGGCTGACCCAAGGGCTACATTTGAGTTGCAGTCGAACGTCCCGGCCGCTCCCGGTATCGCCGCTTCGGCCGATGCGGTTATCCAGGTTCGCCATCTCCGCAAATGGTATCAGATCGGGACGCCCTGGTTCGGCGTGGGCGCAAAATCCTACCTCAAAGCCGTTGACGACGTCTCGTTCGACCTCGGGCGTGGCCAGACGTTCGGGCTGGTCGGCGAATCCGGCTGCGGCAAGACGACGACCCTGAAATTGATCCTGCAGTTGGAACAACTCAGCGATGGGTGCATCTATTTCGAAGGCCAGAATGTGGCGACGCTGTCGCCCGCCGGCAGAAGGGCGTTCAAGCGCTCGGTCCAGGCCGTCTTCCAGGATCCCTGGGCCTCATTGAACCCGCGCATGCGGATCGGCGACATTATTGCCGAGCCGCTTGAGATCGCCACGACCATGGGCCGGAGCGAGATCAAACGCCGGGTCGGCAATTTGCTCACCGAAGTCGGTCTGCATCCCTATCAGGCCAACCTCTACCCGCATGAATTCTCTGGCGGCCAGCGGCAGCGAATCGGCATTGCCCGTGCCCTGGGCCCTAACCCCAAGGTGATCGCGCTCGACGAGCCGGTTTCAGCGCTCGATGTGTCGATTCGCGCACAGATCCTCAATCTCCTCATGGATCTGCAGAAAGAACATGATCTCGCCTATCTGATGGTGTCGCACAACCTCGCGACCGTCCGCCATATGTGCCAAAGTATGGCGGTGATGTATCTCGGCGTGGTCCAGGAGACCGGCAATACCCAAGCGATCTTCGACAATCCGATGCACCTCTACACCAAGGCGCTGATGTCGGCATCGCTGCCGGCCCATCCGGACATTACTCACGACGAGATCTTGTTGCCCGGCGAGGTTGTCTCGCCGATCGACCCGCCGTCGGGCGACGTCTTCATGACCCGCACACCCCTCCCCGTCGATCCGAATCATCGATGGGCTAGAGAACGGCCTCCTTTGATCGAGAAAGAGCCTGGTCACTGGGTCGTCGACACGCCCTGGTCGCTTGCGCGAGCCCAACATTGATCTCCGTTCGCCTTGACATCGCCAGGGATCGTTTAGAACTGCCACCTCCAAAAACCTCTCTGATTTCGGTCGATTGGGTTGGAATCACAGCGGTAATAGAGGAGTTTTGGATGGCGGGTCAGGCGAGATTTTCAATCTGGAGGAGCGGCTTTCGGAATTGAGCCGCAAGGGCGATAATCGCGAACGGCTCGCTGCGGTGGTGGATTTCGAAATGTTTCACGATGAACTCAACCATGCCGTACCGCGTTCCAATCGCAAACACGGCGGACGCTGATACCGACCTGGGCGCCGATTTTGAGGCGTTTCAGGCGGATCGTGCCACAGCTTGCGTTGGCGAGTTTGGTGCGGGCCAAGCCGATACGCCTGAGCGCGCCAATCAGGACATAGGCAAAAGAAGCGAACCAGAGGCGGACCTGATTGGCTTTCATGGTGGCGGCACTGGTGCGGTCAGCAAAGAGGTCGAGTTGGCATTCCTTGATCCGGCCTTGATCCGGCCTTGATCCGGTTTTCGGCCTCGCCGCGGGGGCAGTAGAGGTCTTCGTAGAGCGAGCGCGCGGCCCAGGCTTTCGGTTTGAGTGAGGTGACCAGGAAGCGCGGATTAGCCCCTTTCTCGCCTCGGTCGGTCATCCATTCGGCTTTGGCAATGACCCGTCGGTTGCTGCTCCAACTATGTCGCGTGGTCCAGCTGACGTCGACGAAGCGGCGTGCCGGCTTGCCCGTTCGCTCGGCATCCTCCTCTGCCCCGGCCAACGAGATGGCGATGCGGTCGACCAGCCGCTCATTGCGGGCGAGGCCGAACCCATAGTCGACCCGGTTGATCTCGCACCATCAAAGGCCAGGAGGCCTTTGATCCGACTTGCGAAGCAACGCAGGTCAGCAGACCTGCGAGGGTCAGCAGGTCATCACGGGCGAAGCCGCTCTGTCGGCGCGCAGCACAATGCAGACCCTCGGCCGGCTTTTGCGGATCTGGTTGACGATCCGCTCGACCTCCTCGAGCGCGCCGGCCGAAGCATCGATATTGGAACGGCGCAGCTTGGCCGCAAGAAGATGACGGCCGCAGAAGATGCAAAGCGGCAAATACCAGTAACCGCTGTAATAACCATGAAAGAAGCGGCCCTCCTGATGGCCGTGGATCGGGTCGTCGGTCGCATCGAGATCGAGCATGATCTCACGCGGCGGCTTGCCATGCGCCTCCAAAAACAGCTCGACGACCAGGTCTTCGACGGCGTGTTTGTCGTGTGCGATCCGGTGATCGCGCGTCGGCCCGCCACCAGTTCCAGCTAAGGCCGATGCATGCTCCAACCGGTTGAGCGTCGATTTGCCGGCCAAAGGTCCACAATTGGCACGTTTTGCCGTCAACCTGTCGGACAAAAGCGCCAGCACCGGATCGTGTCGCAGCGTGTCGTGATCCGTGATGTGTTCATAGCCTACGTCTGCATCGTCCAGCGCGATCGCCGCAATCCGCTGTCCGATCAAAGTCCGCAGGCTGTGCACCGTACCGCCAGGATTGCGTCGATCATCGCCGCAGGACACCACACGATCGAACAATCGAATCGCTCGCTCCGTAGGGCGCAACAATAAAACCCCAGCGTCCGAAATGATCGCCCCGCCATCGAAGCCGGCGATCACTTTGCGCCCCGCGAACCCTTCAAACGCAGGTTCATCGGCGCTACGCTCCGTCCGCATCGGACCCCGTACTCTAATCTGTTAATTCTTTGTTGCAAAATGACTTTCTCAGATTATCGGGGCCGATGCACCGCTTACTTTGAGAAATCCGGGCCAAGTGTGGTACCGAGGGGGCACACGGTTTTCCAATAGGTGTAGCCGCTTGTGACCATCCTGCTCGACACCGTCTCCCTCTGCTTTTGACCCAGACACGAGGTTTATCCATGTCCTGCGACGCTCTTTCCAGCAGAAGAGCGAAACGCTTATGCTGTAAGGAATAATGCCACCGAAAAGAGCTACCGACTCCCGCTCCAGCTCCAGCTCGGCGTTGGCAGGCTTATCGTCTTGATATCGGTAGTGAATCTCACAGCGAGCGCTTGGATTGTGTTCATTCACAATGCTTAGGCGCCGGGAGAGCAGGCGCTTTTGCCGAATATTATAGGACGATGCGGGATTCAAAGCGCAGCATACCCATCGGAGCCGCTGACAAGGACTCAACATCTCTTGCGATTGCGCATTCGTGCGGCACGGCCATGAGCGCGTCGTCGTCGTCGAGTTCGTCGGCACAAAGAACGCAGGTGTCTGCCCCAAGATTTGCCGCGGCGATGATCGCATCAAGAGGCTCGCGGTTGTGCTCCGACAAGGCATTGTCAAGCCATCCGCCAAGACCAGGATCATAGGGTCGGTCGGGGATCAGCAGTACGTGAGCCTCTTTTTCGATTGCACCAATCGGTCAAAAAGGGCGGGAAGCGGACCTTCACCCCACGCATGCGGCATCCCCGCGCCGGAGCCACCATCCACCGGCCGGCGAGCGATAAATCTCCCGCTCTGGAGCACCATTCGGAGCTGATTGGCCGCGACCGGGGAATGGGGCTTCACGCGTCCTGGGGCCGGATCATTTCGCGGTGAGTCCAACGGCCGGCCGGGTTCCGCCGATACTGGGGTTCGGGCGCCGGCAGCAAGCCGCCGGTGCCGATCGAGCGGAAGAGCCATGGGGATCCGCGCCCGGTCTATCGGGGGGAGAGCTGCGCGATTAAGTTGTTCGCCGCCTCGACCATGCCGGTGAAACCGCCGACGCTGAACTGGTTGATCGAGGCGAAGACGCCAATGCCGCGCGAGGGGGCGATCACCACGTAGCTGAACTCGCCCTGCAGGCCGCCCGACTTGTTGAGCATCAGCGGCTTGTCGCCATCGGGCATGACCCCGACCCAGCCAAGCGTCATCATTCCCATCGGTCCCGCGTCGTCGAGGCCGCTGACCGGCGAGAGCCCGTCGCGCCAGAGCCAGCCGGCGTGGTCGAACGTCCTCCAGGCGTCGTCGGTGGAGCCCTTGTCGAGGTGCCAGGCCATCCATTTCAGCATGTCGCTGGCGGACGTGTAAAGGCCCCCGGCGCACTCGATCGTCACCGGGGAGGGAACGATCGGCATTGGCGAGCCGTCGAAGAAGTGGCCCTGCATGGTCCGGGCCTCGTCCCCTTCGTCCAGGTTGAACTTCGTGTCGGTCAGGCCACGGGAAACCAGCACCCGCTCGGCCAGGAGGTCGGCGTAGGGTTTGCCGCCGGCATTGGCGAGCGCTAGGCCGAGCAGGTCATATCCCCAGTTCGAATAGAAGGCCCCGGTCCCGGGAGGAAAAAGGTAGGGATCGCCCTTGGCGAGCTCGGCGCGGCTCAGGTCGTACGTGTTTCCGGCGAAGGGATCGTCGGGCGTGCCGCCGGTCTGGTTCGGCACCTCGCGCGGCAACCCCGACGCCTGGGTAACGAGATCGACGAGCCGCAGTGTCCGGCCGTCGCGCTCCGGCACGGTCCAGTCCTTGTCGAGGTGACCGGCGAGCGGGTCGGCGATGCCGATGGTCCCGTCGACGAGCATCGCGCCCATCAGGTCGCCGCAGAAGGCCTTGGAGATCGAC
>JBGSYN010000044.1:0-40070 GCA_041750975.1 Geminicoccaceae bacterium
GGGCCGGCATAGAAAATCCCGACTGGTACCCGACCTGGCTCGACATGACCCCGATGCACCGCGTCGGCACGCCGCCCGAAATCGCCTCGGTCGTCCTTTTTCTGGCGTCCGACGCCTCCTCCCTCCTGACCGGCAGCATCAACGTCGCCGACGCCGGCTATACGGTCTGGTAGGGTGAAGCAAGGCGAAGGGGACGCGGCGCGCCCCTTTCGAAACCCCGGCGCAAGATCGGTTCGGGTTTGTTTGTGCAAAGGCGGGCCTGCTCGAAGAAATCGTTTGTGCAAAAAGATGGTCCATATGCTGGAGAGGCGTCGGACCGAATCGGAAGCTGGTGAATTCGTTCGTAAAAAGAGAGGGATGACCAGCTTGAGTCCGTTCCATGCACCATTTGCTTCTGCCTAATTCGGTCGTGAATTTTTGTATTCCCGGGGTGTATTCTCCGCTCTTATTTCCACTTACCCGCCGATTGACGAAATCGTTCGTGAAAAAAATCGCAACTCATATCCATGGCATCCCCCGCACGTTGATAGGGCAAGAAGCCATAGTAACATAGTGACGGCAAAAATTCTAGGAATAATTACCGGTAATGGAAGGCGTACGCTCAATCATGCTCGGCACCTACGATCCCTGGACGGCAATGCATTGATCCGCGCGATTGAGGTTTTTCGGGGGTGATGCGATCACCCCCGCGCCCCCGCGGAATGTTGGCCCGGGTTCATTTTTGCCGTTCTCCGATCAAGTAGGAATTCGTTCGTGAAATTTGTTGTGCAAATGCTTGGGTTCCGTTTTGCTCCTTTTCCGGTCGCCACCAATTCGTTCGTGAAAAAACTGTTTTCGGCGCTACAGTCCCCTTTTCGTTTGTGCAAAACCGGCAGTCATCACTCGGATTTGAATGTGCCAAACCACTCGTGCGGGAATTGGTTCGTGCGAAAATTCTGTGCTCGGGTTCGAACATGCGCCGGCAGTGCGGCGGGTTTCGTTCGCGCAAAAGAAGCGGGATTCATCGATGTCATCGTACGCCTATGGGTCGGACAACACCCGATCATACCATAAGCTCGACGTAGAACATAGGAATATCTGCGTGCCGCTCGCATTTGCTCGAAACGTTCGATCAAGCCTTGCCGCCAGGCGCCAACTCTTTCGAGCACGCTGTTAACTGCATAGAAGGTTTTTCAAGGCACTCTCTTCCCATGAAACAAGAAGAACTCCTTAGGCTCGCGCAACTGCGAAAAAGCGATCGGCTCCGCGGCTACGCAGCAATCGGCGATTTCCATGACCGCGCGTTCGAATGCGATCACGTTTCGCCTTGGACTAAGTCTGCCGGCAATGTCGATGCGGATATCATGGTCGTCGGCCAAGACTGGTCGAGCAGCGATATACTCAGCCGTGTTCCCCTGAACGAGGAAGTTGCCCGTCTCGGCTATGATCCAAGGTTTCGGACGAACACTAACCTTGACGACCTGTTGCAGCGACATTTCGATCTGAAGCGGGCTGAGTGTTATCTCACTAACCTCTTCCCCTACATCAAATACGGTGAAGCAGATGCCAAAATAGAGTTGGTGGACTTGGAATATTGCGCAAAAAAATTCACGTTGCGCGAGATCGAGATCGTTGCTCCCAGGCTCGTGATCGTACTCGGTCTCGATGCCTCTAAAGCAATTATGGGTGCCAGCGGTCGCAAAGCCCCAGCGAATATGTCAGAAGCAATTAACACTCCGTTCCGTTACCGAGGTACCGAGATCCGCTGCGTCGCCCACACGGGCTCCCGCGGAACGAGTAATCGAGGTAAAAATCAAGTCGACGAGGATTGGGCCAAGCTCGCCGAGTCTCTACGTTCGGCTGGTCCGGAGCAAACTCGATGGGGCGGCCAGACAATCCAAGGCTCACCGGCCGACCGGGTTTAGTCTAATGGTTTGGGGTTTCTAGTGAGAACATGCGCGTGTCGCGCTTGTTCGGAAGCGTCGGACTTGTGTCCTACAGTAACTTGCCGCGGAGAGCGCGAGAGGGATCGTATCCCTTTCGCTTCATGCCTCAGCCGAAGGCTTGGGGATCGCCCATTGGATGCAAACGAGGCTTGCCAATTTTTGCCAAGGGGATAGTTTTCGTTGCATGAGCACGATGAATATCTCTTTGCCGGCGACGCTGAAGTCCTTTGTAGATCGGCGCGTTGAAGCGGGCGGCTATGGCACGAGCAGTGAATATGTGCGCGAGCTGATCCGCAAGGATCAGGACCGGCAGAACTTGCGCAGCTTGTTGTTGGACGGGGCCGCCTCCGAGGCGGGATCGCCCGCGGATGGCTCCTATTTCGATGGTTTGCGTCAGCGGGCTCGCCAAACTCAGCTGGCGTGAATGCCAAACCCGTCATTCCGCGCGCCGTGGCAAGGCGGGACATTAACGATGCAGTGGATCACTACGCCGGGACTGCCGGCGTACGGGTGGCGCTGCAATTCATTGGGGCGCTGGAGGACGCGTTTCGCATGATCGGGGATAATCCCGCGATTGGCTCTTTGCGCTATGCGCACGAGCTCGATCTGCCCGGGTTGCGGTGTCGGACCCAGCGAGGTTGTCCCTATTCGATTTACTATCTGGACCGCGCGTCGCACGTCGACGTTTGGCGTGTCCTGCATAGTCACCGAGACCTTCCCGTCTGGCTGGACGAGCCCGACGATCTCTAAACAGCATCACCGAGAAAATGATCGCGGAGAGGGCGAGAGGGGCGCTGCCCCTTTCGCGAAAAGCCTTCCTAGCCGAAGGCCTGAGGGTCGCCGACGATTGTGTTCATGACCTCGACCTGGCGGAGTGCGTCGCGGAGGCGGGCGTAGTCGGGTTTGGCGAGGCTGGCGATGTCGACTTTGGTCGAGGGCGGCACGCCGGCTTCGATGTCTTCGAGCTGTTGGCGGAGAATGAATTCCATCAGCGTTTCATGGGCCGCCATGACATCGGTCAGGTCGCCCGAATTGGCGAGTTTCTGGCTGCGGGCCGCCTCCAGCCGGTCGTGGGTCGAATGGGTCTGGATGCCATTGCGCATCGCCAGGACGCGAGCGCCGCCGGTGATCGGCAGGAGGCCTCTGGATTTGAGATTGACGCGGTCGCCCTCGGTCTTGATGCGTCCCAGGAGGCCGAGCGGCGCCCGGTAGTCAGTGGCCATGGCTGCCAGAATCTTGAGAAAGCCGGGGGCGCGGCGCGCCTGGGCGTAGGCGTGATCCTGGACGATACGGGCCGGCTCGTCGGGTCCGAGCACCTGGCGGAAATCGTAGAAGATATCCACATAGTTGACGTCGCGGGAGTCGCCCCGCCGCAGCCATCCGCCGATGACGTCTTTCCAGCCCTTGATGCTGTGGCGCCATTCGGCGTTCTTGGCCATGACGCCGCCCCGGCAATAGGGCACGCCGACTTCGTTGAGGATTTCGGCAATGTGATCGCCCAGCGCCTCGAAATAGTGCTGCTCTTCGCCCGTTTCGTTGCCGTCGAAGACAATGGCGTTGTCCTGGTCGGGATGGAGCAGGCTTTCGCCGCGACCGCCGGAGCCGAGCACCAGCACATTGTAGGGTACCGGCGGAAGGCCCCGGCCTGCGGTCTCGAGACGCCGCTCGCCGAGTTCGGCGGCGCGGCGGGTGAGCGTGCGCAGCTCCTCGCTGATGACGTGGGAAATCTGCAGCGGGCTGACCCCCTCCGCCATCAGGCTTGCCGCGACCTGGGGCAGGCGCGACCAGACCCTTGCCAGGGCCGGCACGTCCCGCACCGCCTCGAGTTCCTCGCCGAGGACGATGGCGTCGCTTGCCCGCTGCCGCAAGAGATCGCCCGAGGTCAGAACGCCGACCAGCTCGCCCCGCGCGTTGGCGACGCCGAGATGGCGAAAGCCCAATGCCTTCATCCGCCCCAGCGCCTGATAGACGAAGGCATTTTCCGGAACGGTCTGGAGCGGCGCGCTCATCAGGGAGGCCGCCCGGTCGGACAGATTTTCTCCCCGATGCCGGACCAGGGTGCGGAGAAAATCCCGCTCGGTGAGAATGCCCGTGGGATCGCCCGCGGCATCCGGTGCGACGATCACCGAGCTTACGCTCCGCTCGGTCAGCACCGAGGCGGCCTCCCCCAGGGTTGCCGTCGCCGCCACGGTGATCGGCGGCGCGCTCATGACGTCGCGCACGCGGTGGCGATAGGGGAAACTGTCGATCCGGGCTGTCGCGGGCAGCGCTTCGGCAGGGGGCAGAACCGGTTCGAGCCAGCCCTGTTCCTGGGCCCGCAGCATGACGCCCGAGAAATTGCAGCTGGCGCGTTCGGCCTCGGCCAGGGTGCGAATGCCGCCCGTGCGCAGTTTCGGAACGAGGGCCCGAAAGATTGCTGCCGTAGTTCGGGCATCGCCGATTGCGGTGTGGCGATCCTTAACGTCGAGACCGAGTTGTGCTGCCAGTGTCTCCAAGTCGTAATTGGCCAGGGTCGGATAGGCGATCCGCGCCAGCAGCAACGTGTCCAATGTCCTCGGGCGCCGGAATTCGCGGCCGGCGCGATCGAGCTCATGTTTCAAAATGGCGAGGTCGAAGCCGATATTGTGGCCGATGACAAGGGCGCCATCCAGAAGACTGAGGAGGTCCGGCGCCAGATCGACGAAGCGCGGGGCCTCCGCCACCATCGCATCGTCGATGCCGTGAATGGCGGTCGATTGCGGCGGGATCGGCCGTTCGGGATCGACCAGCAGATCGAACTCCGGCTCAAGGACAAGCTCGCCCGCCTCGAGCCTGACAATGCCGAGCTGCACCAGCCGCGCGGTCGCTGCATCGAGGCCCGTCGTTTCCGTATCCAGAACTAGGGCATCGAGGCTCAATAAGGCGATGCAGCCGGGTAGCTCTCCCATGCAGGGAGTGTTTACGCGTTGCCGACGATGATGCCCACCGCGAAGACCAGCGCACCGCCGAGCACGACCTGGAATGCGGCCCGCATGAAGGGGGTGTCCATGTAGCGGTTCTGAATCCAGGCGATCGCCCAGAGTTCGAAGAAGACGATGATGATCGCGATCGTCGTGGCCGTCCAGAAATCGGGGATGAGATAGGGCATTGCGTGACCGAGGCCGCCGATGGTCGTCATCACCCCCGATGCGATGCCGCGTTTGAGAGGCGAGCCGCGGCCGGAAATCACGCCATCGTCGGAAGCCGCCTCGGTGAAGCCCATCGAGATACCGGCGCCGAGCGAGGCGGCGAGGCCGACCAGGAACGTTTGGAAGGTGTCGCCGGTGGCGAAGGCCGCGGCGAAGATCGGGGCCAGGGTCGAGACCGAGCCATCCATCAGGCCGGCAAGGCCCGGCTGGATCCAGGTCAGCACCATCTGCCGGTGCGCTGCGGCGGCCTCGTCGGATTCGGCCTCGGGCGTCAGGGTTTCTTCCTCGAAGACTTTCCAGGTGGTCGCATGGCTTTGCTCGGCGGCGGCGAGCTGGCCCAACAATTTGCGGGTTTCCGCGTCGGCGGCCTTGGCGGCGGCGCGCAGATAGAATTCGCGGGCGGTGATCTCCATGCCCACAGCCTCGTCGCGCATCGCCTTGGCCGGCAGGTTCTGGGTCAGCCAGATCGGCTTGCGGCTATAGAACCCGGAGACGTGCTCGCGCCTGAGCAGGGGAATGGTGTCGCCGAAGCGCTGGCGATGGCGGTCGATGAGATGCTGGCGGTGGGTTTCCTCCTCCGCCGCCATGTTGCGGAAGAGCTCGGCGGAGTTGGGAAACTCGGGATCGAGCTGCTCGGCGAAGGTCAGATAGATGCGCGCATCGTCTTCCTCCGAACTGATCGCGAGCGCCAGAATTTCCTGTTCGGTAAGATCGGAGAAGCGTTTTCTGTTGGTAATTCCGAACAGCATGCAGAAGGGCTCCACGAGTTTTTAGATAGGTTCTAAAGTGGCGCATGGGGTCGCATTCGGCAATGCGCGGGCTCGCCTTTCGGAGCCTCAGGCGCTAGTCCTGCGGCACCGCTGCAGGCGGTTCCGGAACTTCCTGAAACCATCCGGCTGATCGCGACAAGATGGCTTGGGCTTTCGATAGATCACGGCGAACCGCGAGCCATGAGCGGGGACCGACGGCCGGCGAGCGCCGGGTCGATGCCTGGGTGCATCTGCTCGCGATCGCGAGCAGCGTTCCGGCCATGGCGGCACTGCTGCGGGCGGCATGGCTCGAGGGCGAGCGCAACGCCATCCTGGCCGTAACGCTCTATGCCTGCGCCACGATCACGATGTTCTCGGTCTCCTTCGCCTATCATCATCTCGCCGCTGCAGTGCGGAAGGATCGGTTCCGGAGTTTCGATCACGCCGCCATCTTCACCATGATCGCCGGCACCTACACGCCCTTCGCCGTGGTCGCGATCGGCGGCGTGCTGGGGCATTCGGCATTCGTCGTGATCTGGTTTTTTGCCCTCTTCGGGGCGATACAACGCCTCAGGCGACCGGTGTCGGCCGCAAAATCCTCCGTCTGGCCCTATCTGGCGATGGGCTGGATGAGCCTGCCTTTTCTGGGCGTCCTGCTCTACCACCTCTCCAACGACGCCATTCTCTTCCTCGTTTTGGGCGGTGTCATCTATACGGTCGGGGTCATCTTCCATCGCTGGGAGACGCTGCGCTACCAGAACGCCATCTGGCATGTATTCGTTCTGGTTGCCGCCGGCTGCCATTATGTTTCGATCCGCCTGGCGCTGGGCCTGGGCTAGTGGATTGGCCGGCAAGGTCATTCGCTGAATGCGGCTAAGGAGAGGTTGAGTGCAATTCGAGAATGTCATCGAGACCCGAGACGAGTTGCGAGACATCATTCCGCCGCCGGCGCCGACGAGCCGGGCCGCGATGAAGGATATCGACCATATCGACGACATCTGCCGCCGGTTCATTGCGGCCTCGCCGTTTCTAATCATGGCGACCCGGGGCGGCGATGGTCTCTTTGACCTCTCGCCCAAGGGCGATCCAGCGGGCTTCGTCCAGGTGCTGGACGAGGAAACCCTGGCGATCCCGGACCGGCTCGGCAACAACCGGCTCGACACCTTCCAGAACCTCCTGATCGATCCCTCGATCGGTCTGATCTTCCTGGTTCCGGGCAACGGCATGACCTTGCGGGTCAGCGGTACGGCCAGACTGGTCAGGGATCCCGAGCTGTGCCAGCGCTTCGTCGTGCAAGGCAAGGCCCCCAAGCTCGTGGTCGTCGTCACGGTCGAGCACGCCTTCACCCATTGCACCAAATGCATGACCCGATCGAGCCTTTGGGAGCCCGAGGGCTGGCCGGATCTGGCAGGGGTACCAACCCTGGCGGAGGCGATCGCCGAGCATGCCAAGGCACTCGAATCGGTCGGCGAGATCGACGCCATCATCAAGACCGACAGTCAGAACCGCCTTTACTGAGAGGGGAGACATCGCGATGTACCTGAAGACGATTGGCGAAGAAGAAGCCACAGGCCGCGTTGCCGAGATCTATGCCAGAGAAAAGACGGCGATCGGCCTGGTGATGTCGGCCACGGCGGCCTGGACGGCCCGGCCCGATATGCTGGCGGCATGGGAAGAATTCTTCGGTCGAATCAGGGCCAATTTTTTGCTTTCCAAAAGATATTGGCGGCTGATCACGTTCATTGCCGCCCAGCACGTCCCCTCGACCTATTGCTCGACCGTTTACGGCAGGCAGTTGATCGACGATCTCGGTTCGAAAAGCGAGGTCTTGCGTGTCCAGCGCGATTTCCGTGATGCCGGCTTGAACGCGCGGGATGTGGCGATGCTGGCCTACGCCGCAAAGGTCACCAAAGATGCGTCACAAGTCGTTGCCGAGGATATCGAGGCATTGCGTGCCCATGCTTTCAGCGACATGCAAATCTCTGATATCGCCCTTTGTACCTCGGTCCGCTGCTTCTTTTCCCGCTTTATCGACGCCGTGGGTGCCGCACCCGAGCCTGAATTTCTCGACGAGGACCGGGCATTTCGAGAGGCGCTCGCCCTCGGCCGCAAGGTCTGACGAACGAGTGACCGATCCCGGCTCAGCCCAGCATCAGGGTGATGGCCTGGACAGCGGCTCCGGAGGCGCCCTTGCCGAGATTGTCGAGCCTGGCGACGAGCACGGCTTGACTTGAGGCCTCATTGGCATAGACCCGAAGCTCGAGCTGATCCGTCTTATTGGTGGCCTCGGGCTCCAGCCGTAGCGGGCTCGCCTCAGGGTCGTCCATCGCCATCACCGCGACCAGCTCGGCTGCGGCGTAGCGCGCCTCCAAAATGGCATGGAGGTCGGTGGCTTTCGGTTTTCCGGGGAGCGTGTCGAGGTGGAGAGGGATCGAAACCAGCATGCCCTGGCGGTAATTGCCGACCGAAGGGACGAAGACGGGTGCCCGGGTCAGTCCCGAATGAACGCGCATCTCGGGAAGATGTTTGTGCGCCAAACCCAGGCCGTAAAGTTCGAAAGCCGGGCCGCGGTCATCCTCGAACTCCTGGATCATGGCTTTACCGCCGCCGGAATAACCGCTCACCGCATTGACCGTCAGTGGATGATCGGGCGGCATCACACCCGCATCGACCAGGGGGCGGATCATCGCAATGACGCCGGTCGGATAGCAGCCTGGGCAGGCGATCCGCCTGGACGTTCCGATCCTCTGGGGCTGATCGGGTGTGAGTTCGGGAAAGCCGTAGACCCAGCCTTCGGCCGTCCGGTGCGCGGTCGACGCATCGAGGATCTTGGGCCCGTCATCGCCGAGCTCGTCGACGAGGGCCGCCGTTTCGATCGCCGCCGGATCGGGCAGGCAGGTCACGACGAGATCGACTTCGCGTAGCAACTGCCGTTTGGCCGCCGGATCCTTGCGCTGCTCGGGGGCAATGCTCCTGAGCTCGATGCCCCCGAATGCCGACAAGCGTTCACGGATGCCAAGACCGACCGTGCCCGACTCGCCATCGATGAAGACGGTGCCACGAAGCTCAGTCGCGTCTTGGGCGCCACTCCGTTCGTCTCCGCTTTCGGCATTCGGCCGATCCAATACGGTCGACATCAACAGGCCCTCTCCATCCACAATCCATCATCTCCGGTCTCAGCGCGCTAACTTAGCGGCGAATGGAGATCGTCTCAACCTATGCTCCCGGCGGCCTCGATCGCGTCATCGGCGGCCTCGGCGCAGCCGACCGCATCGAGCAGGTTCGCGCCATCCAAGTGCGCCAGCAGCCGTGCCGCCTGCGGCCCCCGATGCGCCTCTGCATCGACCGCTAGACGGGCTTCGGCCCACGCCAGAAAGCCCGTTGTGATCCGATGGGCGATCGCTTGATAGGGCTGGTCATGGCGCGCGGCGCGAGCCGCAAGCTCGAGCCAAAGATGCATGTAGGGCTTGAACGAGTCCGTCCGCAGAATTTGCCACAGATCCTCGAGGAGAACGGCAAACGGCCGCGGCGTGGTGGTCCCGCCGATCTGATCCAGCCGGGCCGCCATTCGGGTTGCGATGTGCTCGATGGTTGCGGTCAGCAACTCGTTCTTGTCCGCGAAATAATAGAGCAGCATGCGGTCATGGTCCCCACGGCGGCTGCCAGCGGCCGCAAGCTGGCGCCCTGCAATCACCGACACGCTGTCTCGGGGTAAGATCGCAATCGTCACCGCGATTGGCCTTGGCCTCTGGTTTCTGGCCGTTGTGTTCATTCGCATGGGGATTCCGCTTGGGCTCTTTCGTGGAGTGGCGAGCCTCTTGCTGTTTGCCCTCACCGTACCTTTGGCCTGGGGCACGATCTGGCTGGTGCAACGAATTGCGGGGCTCAAAGCGGCACAACTGCCGGCAGGCATCGCCGTCGCTTCCGCTGCAGCGCTGCTCGCCGACGGCGTAGCCCTGAGTTGGGTGCCGTCGTTTTATGGCAGCGACGCAGCGACACTCTTGCCGGCAGCGGCCTGGCTGCTGTGGGGCGCCGGTCTTTGTCTGACTGCGGCCTCGATCCAGGGGCGGGTGAGACGCCATGCCTGAGTGGCTGTTCTTCCTCGGTTTTTCGTTTCTACTCGCCCATGAGCTTGATGCCGTGCGCGCCCACGAGTGGAGGTTGCTGCCCTGTCTCAAGAACCTCAGCGACACGCAAGGACGCGATGCCTTCATCATGCTTCACGTGCCCGTCGTCGCATTACTGATCTGGCTCACCGCATATCCTCCCGACGGAGTGCGATTTTGGGCTCAGGCTGCAATCGACATCTTTCTCATCGTTCACGTCGGCCTGCACCGCGCCTTCGTCGGTCACCCCGACTACGACTTTCACAGCCCGCTCTCACGTGGCCTGATTTGGGGTGCGGGCGTCGTTGGTGCCGCGCATCTGGCCCTGCTGATCATACTGCCCGAATAGTCTTGATCCACTTCGGTTGGGATCTTCTTGAACTGCATAGTCTAATTGCCCTCGCTGGTAAGGCAAGTTGTGACCGAGCCGATAAAGGTGCGGCCCACGCGTTCTGATCGATCCCAATGGACGTAGCGGGTCCCTTCAGGGATCTGCACAATCTCGACCGTGCCCGTATCACCTTGGCCAGGATGGTTTTGCATCATCTGCAGATCCTCTGGCCGTGACCATGAACGTTGCCTGAGTGGACAATCAGGGCGTTAGCTTCAATCAGATGCACGTCCCGGTGCGCTGGAACCTTGGCAATCAGGAACCTATCGGCCATAGCGCTGGGAGGTGCGCGAAAGATCAGCGACTTTGAGCTTGCGGCTCGACCGGTCGCTCGTGAGGGCGGCCTGGAAACAAGCTGGTGCGATCGCATAATTGCACCAAAGGGCGCGCTTTATTCGGCCGTTCTCACCGGCGAGGAGTCCAATGTCCCGAGCCAAAAGACGGTGGTGTGCACATAAGCTCGGCGGATAGCGGTGAATGCCGGTCCTCGATCTTTCCTCCGGCAAGAGCTATTCCATGTAGCCCCTGGCAAATGTCGTCGGTTGCCATGTCGATGTTCCGGACCTTAACCCTGAAATGAACCGGATCTTCCAAGGCCTGAATTGTTCTTGATGGCCGCACTTGGGCGCTTCGGCTTTGCCAACAATTCGGAGCGGGTGACGTGACCAAAATCGTAGCCGCATCGCCGCTCTTCGAGCCCAAAAACTACGAAGCGCCATCCGTTTTCCGGCCGGAAAACCTGTTGCGCGAGGTGCGTCGACAGAAGCAACTGCCGTTCGATCCCGTGCCGCCTTTCTGCGTGCTCGATCCCGATGGCGATATCGTGCGGCGCTTGCGCCGGGACGGCCGCGCTCGGCGCTCCCAGGTCTGGGCTTGCTATCATACTGATCTCGATGAATTCGAAATTGCCGGACGTCGGTTGGGCATAGTGGGCTGTGCGGTTGGCGCGTCCTTCGCGGTCCTTGTCGCCGAGCAGTTATTCGCATCGGGCTGCCAATTTCTGCTCAGCATCACGTCCGCCGGGCAGATCACGTTGCTGGGGCCGCGGCCTTACTTCGTGTTGATCGAGCGCGCACTACGCGATGAAGGCACGAGTCATCACTATGCAGCACCGGCCGAATTCAGCCTAGTCGACGCGGCGCTGGCAGCGTGCGTCCGGCCCTACCTTTCAGGTCTGCCGGAGCCGATCCACACAGGTGCCAGCTGGACCACCGACGCGCCTTTCCGTGAGACCGAGGCGACAATTGCCGCGCGCCGGACGCAGGGTATCGCTGCGGTCGAGATGGAGGCCGCAGCCCTCTATGCGTTTGCCGCCGCGCGTCGAAAGCCCGTGCTTTGCTTCGCACATGTCACCAATCAGATGGGTCAGGTGGAAGGAGATTTCGAAAAGGGCGAAGCGGACGGTGCCGCCAATGCCTTGGCGTTGATCAGCGCCACGGTCTGTGCCTGGTCGAATCAGGCGAACTGCTGACGAGACTTTGTTGACGCGGGCCCAAGGATTTTCGCCCGCTGGCCGCCACCAGGACAATTGCGCTGGCGTTCGCTGGACGGCCATCGACTTTCCCAGTAAGAGCGAATCGGTATAGGCAACCAATAAGGGGAGGCCTGATCGATGATCAGCCACAAAGCACTTCTAGCGTTCACAACTTCGGTATTCGCGCTCGCGATGGTGGGCAGCGCTCAAGCGAAACCAGACGTCGTCGAAGGTCCGGGTTATCTGCCCGAATGTTTCGCGCCCTGGGACGCTGACACGCAGTATTTTCAATGGGAAGCCCGCGAAGGCCCCTACCGCATCGCCCTCGTCAACGGCTTTGTCGGCAATACCTGGCGCATTCAGATGATCCAAACCGCCAAGGCGTTCGTCGAAAAGCCTGAAATCGCCGAGCAGATCGAAGAGTTCAAGGTGGTCTCGACCGGCACGGATGCCGCAGCCCAACTCGGTGCCATCGAAGACTTCATCAATCAGGGTTTCGACGCGATCATCACCATCGCCGTCAGTCCCGACGGCTTCGACCGGGCGATCCGACTTGCCGACCGCAACAATGTCGTGCTGGTGCCGTTCGACAACATTCTCGACACCGACGACGTGATGATGGTGAACGAGGACCAGTTCCAGATGGGCACGATGTCGGCCGACTGGATTCTCGAGCATGTCGGCAATTCCGGCAAAGTTCTCGAGGTGCGTGGCCTGCCGGGCAACTCGGTCGACCGCGACCGTCATCTTGGCTTCCGCGAGGTCATGGAATCGGACGGCAACGATTTCGAGATCGTGGAGATCGTCGGCAATTGGGATGACGGCACCTCGCAGAAAGCCACCGCCGACGCGCTCGCCGTGCACGGCCAATTCGACGCGGTCTTCACCCAGGGCGGATCGACCGGCACGGTGCGGGCGATGATCGACGCCGGCCATCCGATGGTGCCGGTTGCAGGCGAGGCCGAAAACGGTTTCAGAAAGCTCATCGCCGAACATGCCGATGAGGGCCTCAAGGGTCTTTCCTACGGCCAGTCGCCGGGTCTTGTCGCAATCTCGATCAAGGCGGCCCTTGCGGCCCTCGAGGGCGAAAAGCTGCCGCAGCTGATTTCGGTGCCGATCCCGGTCGCCGACTACACGACGTTGGAGGACGGCAAGAATTACTGGTCGGATCTGACCGATAATTTCTTCACCCCGAACGAGTTCCCGCCCTGCGATGTGAACATCACGGCCGTGGAGATCATGGGCGAGACGCCTGAAGACGTCACCGAGTAAGCCGAAACGAGGCCGGGCGTGCCCGGCCTCTTGCGGCTCGAACCTGCCGGTGAGCGGATGACGTTTCTGGAACTGCGCGGCGTCGCTAAGCGGTATGGCGGCGTCACGGCTTTGGACGGCGTCGATTTTGCCTGCGACCGGGGCTCCATTCACGCCGTCCTTGGCGAGAACGGCGCCGGCAAAAGCACCCTGATCAAGATCATCGCGGGCGTAGTTCAGCCGGACCAGGGGGAAATCGCGCTCGAGGGCAAGCCTCTCCGTTTCGATAGTCCCTCGAGCGCCAATCTCGCCGGCATCGTCTGCATCTTTCAGGAATTGTCGTTGATGCCGGATCTTTCGGTGGCGGACAATATCAGCATCGCCAACCCGCCCCGGCGCTTCGGTATGATCGATCAAAGGGCGCAGCGACGGCGTGCCGAGGCGTTGCTCGAACAGGTCGGCTGCGGCGATATCAATCCGCTGGAGCGCGTGCGCAACCTGCCATTGTCGCGACGGCAGATGGTCGAAATCGCCAAGGCGCTCGGACAGAATCCGCGGCTCTTGATCCTCGACGAGGCGACCTCGGCGCTGACCAGTGCCGATGTCGACAAGGTCTATGCGATTCTCAAGGATCTTAAGCGCCAGCAACTCGCCGTTCTTTATATCTCGCACCGGATGCACGAGATCGAGGCGGTGGCCGATATCTGCTCGGTGTTCCGCAATGGCCGGCACGTCGAGACGTTCAAGAAGGATGCCCACAGCGACACCGAGATCGTCCAATTGATGATCGGCCGGGAGATCGAACAGGTCTTCCCGGCCAAACCTCCGCCGCCCGCAAACCCGAAGCCGGTCCTGGAAATCAGAAACCTCTCCTGGGACGGCCGCCTGAAAAACGTTTCTCTCACGGTCGGGCGCGGCGAGATCGTCGGCCTCGGCGGCCTGGACGGACAGGGTCAGCGAGACCTGCTGCTGGCACTCTTTGGTGTGCTTCGCGGTGTCGAGGGCGAGATTCTGATCAACGGGGAGCCTGTCGCGATCAAGAGCCCCGCGCGGGCCAAGACCGATGCGATCGGCATGGCGCTGATCCCCGAGGACCGCAAGACCGAAGGGCTGATGCTGCCGATGTCGATCGCGGATAATCTCGGCATGGCCGCCTTGAGCCAACTCACCAGCGGGATCTTCGTCGATGGTGGGCGCGAGCGGCAGGCAATTAGGGGCATGATCGACAAGCTTCGGATCAAGATCGGCGATGCCGGCGATCCCGTGGCCACCCTTTCCGGCGGCAATCAGCAAAAGACCGTGATCGGCAAATGGCTGATGACCGATCCCCGGGTCATTCTACTCAACGACCCGACCCGTGGCATCGATGTCGGCACCAAGCAGGAGCTCTATCAGCTCTTGCGCGATCTGGCCGCGGCCGGTGCTTCGATCCTCTTCTACACGACGGATTACGACGAGCTGATCGGCTGCTGCGACCGGGTTTTGATCCTCTATGACGGCACCGTCGTCCGCACGCTCGAAGGTGCTGCCCTCACCGAGACCAACATCGTCGCAAGCTCGCTCAATCTCGATCTTGAGGCCAGGGAAATGGTCGCTTGAGCGATCTGCGCCTGCGGCTCAATCAGAACCTCGGCCTGCTGCTCGCCATCGGCCTCTTCCTGTTCTTCTACGGTGTTTATAACTTCAATCATCCGCGCGGCTTCTCGCCCCAGGTTCTGATCCAGAACGCCAACGAATCCTTTGCCCTCATCATGATCGGCATGGCGCAGACGGTGCCGGCCCTGATGGGCGGACTCGATCTGTCCGTGGGGGCCGTGATGACCATGGTCAATTGTGCGGCAAGCTATCTTCTCGCCGGCTCACCAGTCCAGATTGTCCTGGGTGTGCTGGTTTGCATCGTCATGGGCCTCGCTGCGGGCTTCATCAATGGTTGCGTGATCGTTTACGGCCGCATCCAGCCGATTATCGCCACGCTCGCGACGGGTGCCATCTATATGGGCATTGCCCTGTTCCTGCGGCCAACGCCCGGCGGTGACATCGACCCCGATCTTTCCTGGGCGCTGACCAACGACCTCAATGAACTCTTCGCGACGTTCGGCGGCGAGCAGCTTGTCGAGACCGGCTGGCTCGCGCCGATCGCCTGGTTTCCCTTGCCGATCATCATGCTGATCGCGATCGTTCTGCTGGTCTGGACTCCCTTCAGGCGATCCGTTACCGGCCGCGGTGTCTATGCGATCGGTTCCGCCGAAGGGGCCGCCTATATGTCGGGCGTGCCGATCGACCGGAGCAAGATCGCGGCCTTTACACTGGCCGGGCTCTTCGCGGGATTGGGCGGGCTCTATCTGGCGCTGCAGACCTCGAGCGGCAATGCGGACGTGCCGCAGGCGGGGGCCTATACATTGAACTCGATCGCCGCCGTCGTCATCGGCGGAACCTCGCTTCTGGGCGGCGCCGGCGGCGCCGTCGGCTCGATTTTCGGGGCCTTGGTCATTCGCGCCATCTCGTTCAATTTCCGTATCTTCGACCTCGACCCGCTGCTGCAGCCGCTGTTCGAGGGCATCATCCTGCTGGGTGCGGTCAGTATCGGTGCGGCGCGCGTTTTCAGGGTGCGGAACCGGCTGGAGCTGTTCGGTTAAATGCTGCGGAAGCTCGATCGGCCGCTGCTCTTCGCCTCGGGATTCATTCTCGTCATTCTTGCCGTAGGTACCGGCTACACCCTGGCGACGCAGGGTACCGCCAGCTTCCTTTCGCCAACCTATCTGCTGCAGCAGCTACAGGTCGCGGCATTTCTGGGGATCGTCGCCATCGGCATGATGATGGTGATTCTCCTGGGCCACATCGATCTTTCCGTGCCCTGGACGATCGCCGCAGGTGCGATGATGGCGACCGCCGTCGGCGGGCCGCTCGCCTTGCCTGTCGGCCTCGGCGTCGGGCTGCTGGTCGGCATCGTCAACGGCCTCGGCGTCGCCTATCTCCGTGTGCCGTCGATGATTTTCACGCTCGGGGTCAATGCCGTGATGCGCGGGCTCATGGTGATGCACACCGGCGGCTTCGCACCTCAGACCCGCTCGACACCGCTGATGGAGTTCCTCGCGGTCGGCCATGTTTTCGGCGTCCCGATGGCGCTTCTCGTCTGGCTCGGTATCGCTCTTCTCATCGCCGTCATGCTGACGCGGACCCCATTGGGTCGCTACATCTACGCGACGGGCAATCGCGAAGCGGCGACTTACCTCTCGGGGGTGAACACCCAGTTCGTGCTTATTGCGGCATTCGCCATCAGCGGGACCCTCGCCGCCACCGCGGGCGTGCTGCTCGCCGGCTACTCGACGAAAGCCTATCAGGGAATGGGCGATGCCTATCTGCTACCGGCTATTGCCGCCGTCGTCATCGGCGGCACCAATATTCTCGGCGGCCGTGGCAAGCTTTCAGGAACCCTGATCGGCACGCTTCTGATCGTGCTTTTGACGAGTGTGCTGTCAGTCATGCAGATGCCCGAAGCCGGGCGTCAGGTGATCTACGGCCTGGTCATCATCGTCATGCTATTGGTCTACGGTCGAGGCGAACGCGTGCAGAGCTGAGCCTGCGGCTCAGTAGTCGTCGTCCTGACGTTGCCAGGGCAGACGCGCACGCGAAAATGCGCGGGTATCGTCGTCGACCAGATCTTCGATGCTTCGGGTGCGTGAAAAGGTCTGCTCGATCACGCGGCCGCTACGGCGACGGACGGCCGTCGGTGTTATCGCCTGGGGCCGCACACTCAATTGGAGCTTCGGCTTCTCACGGTTGGCGGCAATATCGACGGAAGCCAGAGGCTTCTTTAAAGACAAACGAGAGGAGGGCGGCATATATCACCTTGTGTCGCGATGGGTCTGGGTTTCTACACCAACATAACTAAGTGCGTACCCTATGCTTTTGTTTGCTTGTTTATGAAACTCGCGAAAGGTTGGGTAGGTTGCATGGCCAAATACACGGCGCTCATATGGAGGAGATTCGCGGCGGCATCAAGCCTTGCATGGCGAGTTGGCGTAGTATTGGGACGCTTTTGAGGACCTGCAGGCCCATTTCTTGCACCATGCCGCCAACGAACGATCGATTGGCGACGAAATCGTTGAGAAATCTGACGGCCTGGGACCGGCTCTGCACATCGATCAGCCGGCGTCGGCCGTAGCGTTTGCCGAGTTCGGTGCCGCATTGGGCGTCGAGCGGTGCAATTTCGGATGGCTCCAATGCTTCGACGAGACCTCTGAGGCAGACGATATCGCGGATCGAGAGGTTCAATCCCTGCGCCCCGATCGGGCTGAAGGCGTGCGCCGTCTCGCCGATCAGGAGGAGGTTCTGGCGGGCGAGGCTCGACGCGAGCACCCGTCGCAAAGGCCAGAGGCCCGGAACGCTGAGATTGTCGATCCGGCCGAGCCAAGGCTCGACGATGTGCTCGAGCCGCGCGAAGAAGCGCTCGGGTTGCATGTTCTGCAGTTCGATCGCCTCGTCATGGGGCATGACCCAGACCAGGCTCGAGCGGCGCCCCGGCAGCGGCACGGTGGTGAATGGCCCGCCGTCGCGGTGCAGCTCGATCGACGTATGTGCATGCGAGCGCGCATGATCGAAGCTGCAGACAATAGCGCTTTGCCCGAGATCCACATCCTTTGCGTCGATACCGGCTTCCTGGCGGAGTTTCGAGCCGCGGCCATCGGCGGCCAGGATCAGCCCCCCTTCGAGCCTTCGGCCGTCGTCCAGTTCGACATCGAATCCGCCCGAAGCCGGCAGTAACGATCGCACGCGCCTGCCCTCGATTACCCGCAAGTGAGGGCGTACCTCGACAGCTTGCCTGAGGCCTGCCCTGAGGGCTCCGACCGGGACGTTCCAGCCGAATTCGGCCTCGCCGATCTCCGCTGCATCGAAAGTGCAGTCGCCACGGCGCAACCGCGCCGGGCCGGCCTTGGCATTGACGCTACGCAGCCGCTTCACGGGCGCGCAGGCCGGTTCCAGCTCGGCCCAGACGCGAAGATCCTGGAGTAAGGTCAGTCCCTGCCCGAGAATCGCCGCCGTGCGCGCATCGTTGTTGGCGGTGGCCTCCGTCTCGTTCCAAGATGGAGCGATCAGAAGCGTCTCGCGGCCCGCATCGGCCATGGCGAGAGCCGCCATCAGCCCGACCGGACCGTCGCCCGCGACGATGATTTCAGCGCCGAGACTACAAGCGATCGTGGCGCCCTCCGTTGTTGCGGTCGTATTCAACTGGCCCATGCTCCTGCAGACCCGATACCATGAAGTTACATAGGGGGCCGTTGCGTGGATGGCTTGGACAATATCGCCGCTGCTGGCACGGTGGCGCCTCCGCCGCAACTTGACAGCACCGCCCCTAAGGCCTGAATGGCGGTGTGAATAGTGATCTCGCAAGAGATGATAAACAGGAGGCAGAAAACATGCTGAACATGACGCGCCGTAGACTGATGGGCTCGGCTTTCGGTCTCGTGCTGGCCGTACCCCTGGCGTTTTCGGGGAGTGCCAAGGCGCAGGACGATCTCACCATTCTCACCTCGGTGCCGAGCCTGGGCTTTCCGTTCTTCGTGCACATGATGAAGGAGCTCGAGGCCGAGGGCAAAAATCAGGGCGTCAGCACCATCGAGTCCGATGGCCAGAACAGCACGCCCAAGCAGACCGCGGATGTCGAGGCGGCGATCGTCCAGGGTGTCGACGGGATCGTCATCAGCCCGTCCGACGTCAACGCCATGGCGCCGGCCCTGCAGACCGCCGTCGAGAACGATGTGCCCGTCGTCACCATCGACCGCCGGGTCGACGGGGTCGAGGGAATCATCGCCCATGTCGGCGCCGACAACGTCAAGGGCGGCGAAGCCCAGGGCGAATTCATTATGCAGCTGTTTCCGGATGGCGCCACCATCATCAATCTCCAGGGCCAACCCGGCGCCAGCCCGGCGATCGACCGCAATCAGGGCGTCCACAACGTTCTGGACGGCAAGGACCAGTACGAGTTCATCGCCGAGCAGACCGCCAATTTCGCCCGAGATCAGGGTCTCGCAGTGACGGAAAGCCTGCTTGCCGGCATGGAGACGCCGCCCGATGTCATCGTTGCCGCCAATGACGACATGGCCCTCGGTGCACTCGAGGCGGTCGAGGCCCGCGGCATGACGGATCAGGTCACGATCCTCGGCTTCGATGCCCTGCCCGAAGCGCTGGCCTCCGTCCGCGACGGCGGGCTTGCCGGGACGGTCGAGCAGTTCCCGGGCGGCCAAAGCCGCCGCGCGATGCAGATTATGGTAGACTATCTCCGTGACGGCAAAGACCCTGAACAAAGCGTCGAACTGCTGACGCCGATCGTCATCAGCAAGGACAATCTCGATCAGGCGGAACGGCTCGGCGAGCTGAACTAGCGATTGATGCTGCGACAAGCCCCTCGGTTTATCCGGGGGGTTTTTCCATGACGACGACCCGGCCGCTCCTGGAGATGCAGGCCATCTCCAAGACCTTTCCCGGCGTGCGCGCCCTGTCCGGCGTCGATTTCAAGGTCGGCGCCGGCGAGGTGCATGCGCTCCTGGGCGAAAACGGCGCCGGCAAATCGACGCTCTTGAAAATCCTTTCGGGTGTGCAGCAGGCGGACAGAGGCACGATCCGCTTCGACGGCAAAGCCTTCGCTCCACATTCCCCGCACGATGCGCAAGCCTCCGGTATCGTCACGATCTATCAGGAGTTCAGCCTCTTTCCGAGCCTGACCATCGCCGAAAACGTGTTGATCGGGCGTGAACCGCCGCTCAGCGACAAGGCCGGCATCTTCGGCCGGCGACTGATCAATTGGCGGGAGATGGCGAGGCGGACCGCAGCGGTCATGAGCGCAGTCGGGCTCGAACTCCATCCGATGCGCCAAGTGGCCGATCTCTCCGTCGCCGAACAGCAGATGGTCGAGATCGCCCGCGCGCTCTCGATGGAATCGCGCCTGATCGTCATGGATGAGCCGACCTCGGCCTTGAGCGACAAGGAAGTCCAAAAGCTCTTCACGATCATCCGCGAACTCAAGGCCAAGGGCATCGCCATCATCTTCGTCACCCATCGGCTCGAGGAAGTCCGGATCATCTGCGACCGCCTCACCGTGCTCCGCGACGGCGAGCTGGTCGGCGAGGCCGAGGTCGCCTCGACCCCGATCGACGCCATGATCGGGATGATGGTCGGCCGCGAGGTCGAGCGCCTGTTCGCCCATCGCAAGCGGCACTATACCGGCGAGACGGTACTCGAGGTCGAAGGTGTGAGCCGCCTCAATCGCGGCCCTGGCAATACCCTGGCCCGGCTCCATGACATCAGCTTTACGCTCAATCGCGGCGAGATCCTCGGTCTCGCGGGCCTGGTCGGCGCCGGCCGTACGGATCTGGCCCGGGTGATTTTCGGCGCCGATCCGTTCGAGCAAGGGACGATTCGCGTCGACGGACAAACCATCGCTCCAGGCTCGCCCCAGGACGCGATCGAGGCCGGCATCGGTCTCGTGCCGGAGGATCGAAAGCTGCAGGCTTTGTTTCTGGCGCTGACCGTGCGCTCGAACCTGTCGATGACGGCACTTGACCGGCTATCGGGGCGTTTCGGCTGGGTCGACGGCAAGGGCGAGCGGGCGCTGGTCCTGGACTATGCGACGCGCCTCAATGTGCGGATGGCCGACCCGGAGCAGCAGATCGCCAATCTTTCGGGTGGCAACCAGCAGAAGGTGGTCCTGGCCCGCTGGCTAGCGCTGCAACCCAAGATCCTGATCGTCGACGAACCGACCCGCGGCATCGATGTCGCCGCCAAGGCCGAGGTGCATCAGCTCCTCTACGGGCTTGCGGAAAGCGGCATCGGCATCATCGCCATCAGCTCGGAACTGCCGGAAATCATGACCGTGAGCGACCGTATTCTGACCATGCGGGAAGGCCGGATCACCGGCGAAGCCATGGCGGGTGAGGCGAGCGAGGAAAAACTCATGGAGCTGATGACGCTCGCAGCACCCAATGCCGGTTCCAGGGCGGCCTGATGAAGAAGTCCGGTCAGTTCGACATCTTCGGTCTTCTGGCGCGCTTTGCGCCCCTGCTCTTTTTGTTGGTCCTGATGGCCGTATTCGCCATCCTCGAGCCGCGCTTCCTGAGCCCACTCAATCTCTTCAACGTCATGCGGCAGGTCTCGATCTTCGGGCTTCTGGCGATCGGCATGACCTTCGTCATTCTCACCCGGGGCATCGACCTTTCGGTGGGCTCGCTTTTGGCTTTCGCGGGTCTGGTCGCTGCCGTCGTCGCCAAGGGCGGGCTCGAGAGCCGCTTTGCGATCGGCCAGGCGCAGGAAGCCCAAGGGTTCGGCTGGGGCACTGCGATCCTCGCGGCCCTCGTTACCGGCACGATCTGCGGCGCCCTCCAGGGCTTCGCCATCACCAAGCTCAAGGTGCCGCCCTTCGTCGTCACGCTTGGCGGCATGTCCGCCTTTCGCGGTGCCGCCCTGCTGTTCGCCGGCGGCGGGCCGGTCAGCGGTTTCGGTGAAGGCTATCGCTGGTGGGGCCAGGGCTATATCGGCCAGGTGCCGGTGCCGGTCATCATCTTTCTGACCCTCGCCGTGATCGCCCATATCATCCTGCGCTACACGCGCTTCGGCCGGCACGTCTATGCCGTAGGCGCCAATCCGGAAGCAGCACGATTGAGCGGTCTGAACGTCGACCGGATCACCCTTCGGGTCTATCTCATCATGGGCTTCCTTGCCGGCCTCGGCGGCTTCGTGCTTTCGGCGAGGCTGAATTCCGCCGAAGCGGTCGCCGGCCTCACCTATGAACTCACCGTCATCGCCTCGGTCGTCATCGGCGGCACCAGCCTCTTCGGCGGTGTCGGAACGATCTTCGGCACGGTCATCGGCACGCTGCTGATCGGCGTGCTCCTGAACGGCCTCGTGCTGAACAATGTCTCCTCCTATGTACAACAAATTATCATCGGCGTGATTATCGTCCTCGCCGTGGCCTTCGACACCTTCGCGAAGTCGCGGCGAAAACGTTCATAGAACCCGCTTTCCCCTGAATCCCAAGCGATTCCTTCAATTGCGCCGGCCGGAGAGCGAACTGGGTTCCTAGAATTCCACTAAAAGTTGATTTAATTCTCCGCTCCCTCAAGCTCACGGCATCGGGTGCCATCGATATAGTTTCGCCTGCGTTAACACATTCGCCGAAAGGATGTGCGATCACGACGCCGGATAGGTCAACCGATGACAGGCTGGCTGTCGGCCGGATTGGGAACCGCGGTGCAGATCACATTTGAGCAGGACGGAGTTTTAGGAACCGACGGCAGGAGGCGCCCATGGCTGGCGCCTCCGATCATCACCGGGCTGATGCGCGCCGTCGATCTGCTGGTCGTCGCGACCACAGGACTGATGGCCAATTACGCCCGCTTCGAAGGCTTCGTGCCGGAGCCGCTTGCAGCGTATGCGATGGCACTGGCGGCGCTGTTGAGCCTCAATCTCTTTCAGATCGCCGGCCTCTATACCTTTTCGAATCTCGGCAACCTCTTCATTCAGGCAACCCGCCTGGGCTTCGCCTGGGGCGGCGTGGCGATCGCCATGCTGCTTTTGGGTTTCGCCACCAAGACGCTGCAGGATTTCTCGATCCTCTGGGTCGGCTCCTGGTTCGTCCTGGGCTATGTCGGTCTTCTCGCCACCCGCGTCAGCCTGATCTTCCAGCTGCAGAGCTGGCAGCAATCCGGCAAGCTGGTCAGGCGGATCATCGTTCTCGGCGGCGGCGATCACGGGCGGCGTTTCGCCGAGCACCTGCAGCGGTGCGACGGCAGCGTCAAACTGATGGGGATCTTCGACGATCGGGCCGAGCGGGTGCCCGAACTCGTCGCCGGCGTTCCGGTACGAGGCACGATCGATGACGTGCGCGCCTTCGTCCGCGACAATTGGGTCGATCAGATCGTTATCGCCCTGCCCTGGGGAGCGGAGGAGCGCTTGCTTTCCTGGGTCAAGAAAATCCGCGACCTGCCGGTCGATGTGCGGTTATGCCCCGACGTGATCGGCTATCATCTGCCGGATCGAAAGGTATCCCACGTCGCGGGCCTGCCGCTCCTCAACGTCTTCGAACGGCCGCTCGACGGTTGGGACGGCGTGGTCAAGGCAGTCGAGGATCGCCTGCTCGCCACGCTCATGCTGCTGGCGCTCTCGCCCCTGATGCTGATGGTCGCGGCCGCCATCAGGCTGACCTCGAAGGGACCCATCCTCTTCAGGCAGAAGCGCTACGGCTTCAACAACGAGATCATCGATGTCTACAAATTCCGGTCGATGTATATTCACGCTTGTGAGGACGGCGCGAGCCCGCTGAATCAGGCAAGCCGCAACGATCCCCGCGTGACACCGGTCGGCCGCATTATTCGTCGGACCAGCCTCGATGAACTGCCGCAGCTTTTCAACGTGCTCAACGGCACGATGTCGATCGTCGGCCCCCGGCCGCATGCGGTGGCGCACAATGAGCATTATGCGCGGCTGATCGACGAATATCTGGCGCGCCACAAGGTCAAGCCCGGCATCACCGGCTGGGCCCAGGTCAACGGCCTACGGGGCGAGACCGAGACGCTCGAGAAGATGCAGCAGCGCGTCCAATACGACTTGCACTATATCGAGAACTGGTCGCTGGGCTTCGACATCAAGATCGTCATGCTGACCGCACTCGTCGGCTTTACCGACCGCAACGCGTATTGAGCCAATGTCACCCGAGCGGGAACGGTCCTCCGGCATGGGCATGCTCCAGGGCCAGCATCGCCTGCTTGCGCTCCAGCCCCCAATGGTAGCCACCGAGACCGCCGACCTCCTGAATGACGCGGTGGCAGGGGATGATATATCCCAGGCGATTGCGGCCGCAGGCGCTGCCGACCGCGCGGGCGGCACCGGGCCGCCCGATCCTGCGCGCCAAGGCGCCATAGCTGGTGACGGCACCCGGTTTGAGACCCAGAAGGGCCCGCCACACCTGGATCTGGAACGCCGTCCCCTTGAGCAGCAGGGGCATCGGCGCCACTGACCCATTGGCGTTGCCGAAGCAGCGGCCGACATAGCGCCGGGTCTCTTCAGGACGTTCCAGAAACCGGCTTAACGGCCATTGCCCCTGAGCCTCCTCGAGGGCCGCACGGCGATCGCCGTCGACGACGAAGGCCAGTCGCGCCAGACCGCGCGACGTGGCAACGAACAGAGCCTCGCCGAAAGGCGTGTCGTGAAAGCCCCAGGCCATCTCGAGATCGGCACCCTTGGCCTTGTATTCGCCGGGGGTCAGCCCCTCGATCGTCAGGCTGAGATCATGCAGCCTCGAAGGCCCGGAAAGCCCGACATCGAGGGCCGCATCGAGCACGCTCGTGTCCTGCGCCAACAGCGACTTCGCATGTTCCAGGGTCAGATAGCCCAAGAATTTTTTGGGGCTGATCCCGGCCCACCGCGTGAAGACCCGCTGCGCATGGGTCGGGCTCAGCCCCATGGCGTCCGCGACCTCCTCGAGCCGCGGCTGATCGATCCGGTTTTCGGCAATGAAGCGCAGCGCCTTCTCGACCCGGGCAAAATCCAGAGCCCGGCGATGAATCGCTGACGTCGGCAGTGCGTCCGCTGCCCCATCGCTGGCGGCTTGTGAAGGAGGCATCGCCGCATCCGGCCTTGTCATCAGAGCATTGTCAATCAGGGTCATGGCAAGGATCTCCGTTCGGCCCGCTGATATCCCGCTGTTTCTAGGCGCTCGCTCCCGGCGCCGACACCCGATCCTTGCGATTCAGGTGAGCGAGTTGTGCCAGCCCTCGATCATGGCTCGGGCGTTCTGGGCCACGAGTTCGGGAGCCATCCCCGGCTTGTAGAGGGCCGATCCCAGGCCGAAGCCCGAGGCACCGGCCTCGCGAAAGGCCGCCATATTGGCGGGCGTGATGCCGCCGACCGGATAAAGCCCGACATGCCGCGGCAGCACGGCGCGCCAGGCCTTGACGACCGGCGGCTGCAGGATTTCGGCCGGAAACATCTTCAGGCCGTCGGCCCCGGCATGAAGCGCCGCGAAGGCCTCCTTCGGCGTCGCGACACCCGGCAGCACATAGGCACCGAGCCGTTTCGCCGCCTGAATGACCTGCGCATCGCCATGCGGCATGACGATGAGCCGGCCGCCCCGATCCGTGACCCGGCCGCAATCCTCAGGAGTGAGCACGGTGCCGGCGCCGATCAGGGCCCGATCGCCGAATGCGCTCGCGAGGTGCGCAATGCTGGTGAAGGGGTCCGGCGAATTGAGCGGCACCTCGAGAAATCGAAAACCGCACTCGACCAGTGCGCCGCCGATCTCGCCCGCCTCGTCGGGCCTGAGACCGCGCAGAATGGCGACGAGCGGCAACTCCTCGAGCCAGGCGGCGATCTGCGAATCCTGTGTCATCGAATCAATCCTCTCGCCCGGGCGATCACGAATTGTCCGAAGGCGGCTCGATCGGGCTCGGCGACACGGGCTTCGATTCCCGCGATGCGCAACGCCTCGACATAGCGTTTTGCGAGGCTATCACCGCCGATCACGGTAATTGCCTCGACCCCGACCTCGAAGGCCCGCTGCGCCTCGCGAATTTCCGTGCCCAGAACCAAGCCTGAAACATAGCTCGGCACGACATCGCCTTCGAGCCGATCGAACAAGACGAGCGTTCGCGCACTGAACAACCGTCCGAGCAAACCGCCCCGCAGCGGGCTTTCGTCGAGGCCGAGTTCGAGACCCTCGGCAAAGGCCTTCTGGTCGTCGCGCGCCCCCGTCACCACCCGCCCGAGGATGGTGTGACGGATCAAGGCGGCATAGACTTCGCCGGTCATGAATGTGGTGAAGTCCGCGACTTTGCCGGCTTCGATCCGAACCCATTTGCTATGGCTGCCCGGCATCACGGCGATGGCCGTTTCGCTCTCACTGAAAGCTCCGACGATCTGGGTTTCCTCGCCGCGCATCACGTCGGGGATGGCCTGACCCTGCGCGCCGACAGCAAGGCCGGTGATGAAGTGGATCGCCGTGCCGTCCTTGAGTTCGTGGCGGACGATGGCGTCGGCAAGCTCATCTCTGCCTGCGGGACAGGATCGATAAGGCGTCTCGAGCCAGCCCTGCCGGCTTGTGATCATGCCCGATGCAAGGACCGGGGTCTGCGGATCGATCTTGAGCCAATCGCCGACATGGTCCCGGAACACGCCTTCGAAGGCGCCGTCTGCGACGGCGAGAATGCCGGCCTCGGCTGCGCGTCGCTCGAGAACGGTTCCGTCGGCTCCGATCAGAAAGGCGCGGAGCGTTGAGGTGCCCCAATCGAGCCCGATCATCGAGGCCGGCATCAACGGCCGTCCCGATCGGCGAGAAACGACAGGATGGTCGATCGATCGGGGATCGGATCGACAGCGCCATAGCCCCGGGTCGAGAGAGCCGCTGCGGCATTGGCGTAACGCCCGGCCGCGAATGGATCGGGATTGCGCACATATTCTGCGAGAAATGCGCCGTCGAAAGTGTCGCCGGCGCCTGTTGCATCGACGGCATCGACTGCAAAGCCCATAACGATCTGACGCTTGTCCGGTGTGGCGATCAGGGCACCCTCGGAGCCGAGCGTCAGGCCGATGATCTTGGCGCCCAAGGAGAGCATCCGATCGGCGAGGGCATCGGCGCTGTCGAGCCCGAACAGCTTTTGCGCATCGTCGAGGCCGGGCAGCACGATATCGGCGAGCCCGATGGTTTCGATGATGATGGCGCGGGCCCGGGGCAGTTCCCAGAGGCTGAGGCGCAGATTGGTGTCGAAGGCGATCCAGCCGCCCGCGGTACGGACCGTATCGATCGCCGCGAAGACGCCGTCGCAGGCCTTGCCGCTGATCGCCTGGCTGATGGCGGAAACATGGAGAATCCCGCAATCCTCGAGCACGGCCTCGGGCAGTTGCCCTGGACCGAGCCGGCTCGCCGCGGAGCCCTGGCGCCGGTAGGAAAAATGATGCCCGTCCTCGTCATGGGTGATGAAATAAATGCCCGTCGGCGCTTCTGGGTCGACCTCGATACCGGTGGTATCGACCCCCTCGCGCCGCCAGAGGTCGAGGAACATGCGCCCGAACTGATCGTCGCCGAGACGCGTGATATAGCCGGTCCTGGCCCCCTGGCGGGCGGCCGCAATGATGCAATTCGAGGTATCGCCGCCAAAGCCCATGGCAAAACGTGGCGGCGCCTTCTCGATCTGATTGAACTCGAGAAGCGGCTCACCTAGCCCAACGATCTCAAGGCCTTTTTCCGACAAGACGACGCTCCCTCGATGCCTCTGCCCGATCCGCAGCCGGGCCAGTGAGTTCCCCGGCTAGACAGACTATGCCGAAGCATCCGAGGCGTCAAAGGGGGCACTAACTCCGACGTTAGCGCATCTCGAGAAACGCCCCCAGCACGCTTATGAGCCTGCCCTCGGCGCCCATTTCCAGATAGGATTGCTGCCCGGACGCCACTTGAGAGCGGTTCGCCTTGGGCAATAGCATCGACGAACCCGAACCTGCGAGCGCCGTGCCGACGTAGCGCATTGCCGCATCGAGTCCGCCTAGGGTTCGCACCTCGACGAAATGGTTGGCGCTGGTGGCGCAAGTCCGCAGCATCTTTGTCGCCGGCGCCGCAAGTGCTACGACGAAGACGGTGATTCCCTCGTTACGCGCGGCCACGCAAGCCTCGTCGAACTGTCGTCTGGCGGCTTCAAGAGTGAGTGGCGAATAGCTTGGGCTCACTTCGCCATCGGTCACCAGAACGATCGACCGGCGTGGCGTATAGTTCCTGTCCGAAGGTTCTTCCGCCGCCTTGCGGACCGGCGGATCCGGCTGGCCCTGCCATGCAGGCGAGAGGACGCGCCAGCCCCAATGCAGGGCGAGATCGGGCCGTGACGTGCCGGCGGCCTCGAGTTCCGAGAGCTTGGCGACGACAGCCGTCCGGCTCGCCTGCAGCGGCAAAAGCGGGCTCGGGCAGGGCGCGTCGGTCCGGGCCTCGCCGTAAATCCAACGATCGCCGCGCTGTTGCCAGCCGCGGAGCGGCAGATCGAGGCTCGGCGACCAGTGGAGTTGCCGCGGCGCCAATGTCGTGGCAATTGGATCGTCGCCCGGCTCCTCGACGCAATTCAATGCGGGCGGACGCCGGGCCCATCCGGTATCCGCCAGCCAGGCGCCGGCATTGACCCGGGCCGAAAACGGTATCAGCGCCACCCGCAAGCCGTCGCGGGCATCCGCCCCTTCGAACACGCTCGCCAGGAGCTGCGGCACTGCTGCCTGCATGGCTTCCAAACCGGTGCCGCCCATCGAGCGCGACACATCCAGAACCAGGGCAACGTCGTGCGGCGGGCGTCGAACGAGCTCGCCGTCGCTCGATGCGGCAAGCTCGTCTTCCGCCTGGACATGGTAGCGGTCGTCAAGTTCCAGTGGCAGGATCAGGCAGAGGACGGCCAGGCCCAGCGCCATGGGGGATCGGACCAGTCGCTGCCATGCCGAGATGCCGCCATCGGTCCTGCTCCCTGCAGCTGAACGGTCGCCAGCGCGATCCGACATCGAACGGGTCCTCCTCGGACCCGCCCGATGCGGCGTCCGACACCAGTTTCTAATGGGATCAGGTTAAGCTCTGGCTAACGCGGATGGCCTATGATCGCGGTCACGCCGGGGCGGACCGGCCTTAGCCGGGCCCAGCAGCGAGCAACGTCTTGAGATGGTAGAGCACCTCGAGTGCCTCCTTGGGCGACAGCCGATCGGGGTCGATCTCGTCCAGTTTCCGCTCGACGGCCGACGGTTCTGGGTGGCTCGATTGGGTCGGACGCGCGCCCCGCGATCGTGCCTTGACCGCCGCAAAAAGCGGCAGATCCGCTGACAGGATACTGTCCGGCGAACGGCTTTCGTCGTTTTCGAGCCGTTCGAGCACCGCGTTGGCGCGGTCGACCACCGCACTCGGCAAGCCTGCGAGCTTGGCGACATGAATGCCATAGGAGCGATCGGCGGCTCCTTGAGTGACCTCGTGCAGGAAGACGACATCCTGCTGCCATTCCTTGACCCGCATGGTGTGAAGGGTCAGTTCGTCGAGCCGTTCGGCAAGGGCGGTGAGCTCATGGTAATGGGTCGCGAAAAGACCGCGGCAGCGGTTCACCTCGTGCAGATGCTCGATCACGGCCCAGGCGATCGAGAGCCCGTCATAAGTGGCCGTGCCGCGCCCGATTTCATCGAGGATGACGAGGCTGCGCGGTCCTGCCGCGTTCAGGATGGTCGCAGTCTCGATCATCTCGACCATGAAGGTCGAGCGGCCGCGGGCAAGGTCGTCCGAGGCGCCGACACGGCTGAAAAGGCGATCGACGATGCCGATCCGGGCCTTTGCCGCTGGCACGTAGGACCCCGCCTGCGCCATGATCGGCAGGAGGGCGTTCTGGCGAAGGAATGTGCTTTTCCCGGCCATATTGGGCCCTGTCAGCAGCCACAGGCGCTGGCCCCCGCCGAGATCGCAGTCATTGGGGACGAATAGTTCCCCGCTTGCGGTCAGCGCCTGCTCGACGACGGCATGGCGGCCGCGCTCGATGGTGAATTCAGTATCTTCGGTGATCGCGGGCCGCGAGAAATCGAATTGGGTCGCCAGTTCGGCAAGGCCCGCAGCGACATCGATCTCGGCCAGGGCAGCGGCAAGCCCGGCCAGTGGCTCGCTCCGATCCCGTACGGCGCTGCAGAGGGTGGCAAAAATCTCGAGCTCGAGCGACCGCGCCCGATCCGCAGCACCGGCAATGCGACTTTCAAGCTCGCTGAGTTCCTCGCTGCCGAAACGACTGCTGTTGGCGAGGCCCTGCCGCCTGAAGAAATTGGCCGGCACCTTTTCCTGGTGCGTCGTCGTAACTTCGATGAAGTAGCCGAGCATCGCATTGTGGCGGATTTTGAGCGAGGCGATGCCCGTCTCGGCGCGGTAGCGGGCCTCGAGAGCGAGAACATGTTCGCGCGCTTTGTCCCGGAGCTGACGCTGTTCGTCCAGTGCCAGCGATGCACCGTCCCGGACGAACCCGCCATCGCGGGCAAGGATCGGCGGGCTCTCGACCAGCGTGTCGCACAGCGTCGAGCATAGCGACTCGAACCCGGTCAATGCCGCCTGCCACTGGCGAAGCGGTGGATCGGCGTCTTCGAGATAGCGTGCCAGGCTCTGAGCCCGTGCCAGCGCCTCGCCGATGCCGAGGAGGTCGCGCGGCCCGGCACGTTCCAGCGCCAGCCTGGAGAGTGCCCGCTCGATATCCGGGCAGCGATTGAGCGTCTTTCTGGTGTCGTCGCGCAGGTTCGTGGCCACGACCAGGCATTCGACCTGATCGAGCCGCAGCTCGATTTCACGCTTGATGGTCGAAGGTGCGGCCACCCGCTGGGTCAAGAGCCTGGCGCCGGCGCTGGTCAGGGTCCTGTCCAAGGCGCCAACCAGGCTGCCGCGTCTGCCGCCCTCGACACCCTCCAGCAGTTCGAGGCTGCGGCGGGTCGCCGGATCGATCTGCATGAGCGCATCGGGGGCGACGCGGGCAAGCCGCTGCAACCGCGGCATCTGCCCCTTCTGGGTCAGTTGCACATAGTCGAGCAGCCCGCCGGCAGCCGCTATTTCGGCCCGGGTGAAAGCGCCCAATGGCTCGAGCGAGGCCATCTCGAAGAACTGCAGCAACCGCCGCTCCGCCGCCTGACTGTTGAACACGCTGTCGGCCAAAGGCGAAATCGCGGCCTCCCACTCCTTCCAGACCGGGCGCATAGTGGCGTCCGTCAAGAGCCGTTCCGCGAGCACCAGCTCCTTGGGCTCGATGCGCCCGACAGCGGTGGCGAGATTGGGTACGGTGACGGGCTCGGAGGCGAAGGCGCCGGTCGAAAGGTCGAGCCAGGCGAGGCCGAGGCTGCCTTCGGCGGCGGCGATTGCGGCCAGAAAATTATTGGCGCCGGCCTCCAGCAGACCGTCCTCGGTCAGGGTGCCGGGCGTGACGATGCGGACCACATCGCGCTTGACGACCGATTTGCTGCCGCGTTTGCGGGCCTCGGCCGGATCCTCGAGCTGCTCGCAGATCGCGACCTTGAAACCTTGGCGGATCAGGCGGTGCAGATAGGTCTCCGCACTGTGCACCGGCACGCCGCACATCGGGACCTCAGCTCCCTGGTGCTGCCCGCGGCGGGTCAGGGCGATGTCGAGTGCGGCCGCGGCCTTGACCGCATCCTCGAAGAACAGCTCGTAGAAATCGCCCATCCGGTAGAACAGCAGAACCTCGGGATGGGCTTCCTTGATCGCCAGATACTGCGCCAGCATCGGGCTCGGCTCGGCACTCAACTCGACGGGCCTCAAGCGGATCGGGCAGGTTCGAGATCGGGGATCATGGCGGCGACGGGCGCGAAACTCCGTCGATGATGCGCCGTGATGCCCAAGGATCGAAGGCCCGCATGATGCAGCAGAGTCGGATAGCCGACATTGGTTTCCCAGCCGAAACCGGGATAGCGCTGCGCCAGACGCGCCATCAGCCGGTCACGAACCACCTTGGCGACGATCGAGGCGGCGCCGATGGCGGCGATCAGATCGTCCCCCCCGATCACGCAATCGCTCGGACAGGCGAATGACGGCCCATACTTGCCGTCGACCAGGATGTGCTCGGGCGGGACGGGCAAACGCGCAACGGCCCGCCGCATCGCCAGATAGGAGGCCTGGAGGATGTTGAGGCGGTCGATCTCACGGACCGAGGCCGCGGCGACACCGATATGGGCATTTTCGCGGATCAGTTTGTCGAGAGTATCGCGCTGCGCCATGCTGAGTTTCTTCGAATCCCGAACGTTCTTGATGGGCGCCTTGAGGATGACGGCCGCGGCCACCACCGGTCCGGCAAGCGGTCCGCGACCGACCTCGTCGACCCCGGCGACAAGCAAACCGGCCTCGCGGCTGCCGACACGACTATCGAGGCAAACGGTCATGGAGCCTTTCAAGACTTCCTTCTGAAAGCTGCAGATGGCCGACCCGGGATCCCGCGAAATTACTGAGTTTCGGCTCGAATTCGGCCGCGAGCGACTGTTGGGCGTTTCCTTCCCCGAAGATGCGCAATGCTTCAAGCACCTTGAGCAGCGCCAGACGGGAGGCGCGGGTGGCGCCGTCTCGAACCTTCAGCGCCACGCCGAACCCGGCCTCGAGCAAGGCGGCCCCATAGACTCCTTCGGCACCGGTCTTGGCCAGCACACCGGGAACCGCGCGCATGATCGTCGTGCACAGCCGGCCGTCGCCCGCGACAAGTTCGGGATGACGCCGCATCGCCGCCGCTATTGTCGCCACGGCCGGATCCGGGCCGGCGGCGGCGCGGGCGAACTTGGCGAATCCGAGTGCCAGATTGGCGAGCGGCAAAGGCCAATTCGGCAATCCGCAACCATCGATGCCCGGTTTCGGCAGATGCCCGACCTCGCACCATTGGCGCAGATCCTCCTCGATCATCTGCTGTAGCGGGTGGGCCGGATCGTCATATCCCGCGTGCTCGAATTCGAACGCCAGGGCTGCGCTCAGAAGCCCGGTGTGCTTGCCCGAGCAATTGTTGTGCACGCGGCCCGGACCTTGGCCGGTCTTGATCAAAGCCTCGGCGGCGGCCCGGTTCGAAGGGGGGTGGGGGCCACAGGCGAGGGCCGTCTCATCGAGCCCGATCCGATCGAGCCAGGCGACGACGCGGCCGACATGGCGGGGCTCGCCCGCATGCGAGGCGCAGGCCAGGGCGATCTGCTCGTCGCCGAGATTAAAACGATCGATCGCACCGCTGCGTACCAGTCGGAGAGCCTGAAACGGTTTGATTGCCGAGCGCGGATAGACCGGGCGATCGACATCGCCGAAAACCATGACCGGGCGGCCGTTTGCGTCCATGACCGAGACATCGACCAAATGCTCGCTTTCAACTTCGGCGCCGCGCCAGACTTCGACGGCAAGCGGCGCAGCACCCGAGGGCGCGGTATTTGCAGGAAGCGATGAGGGAATTGCGGTCACGCGCCGATCGGTCTGCAACAGGAGAAGTGAGAATGGAGCGGCTATGTTCACCAAACGCCTGACGATTGCAATCGCCACAGTCTTCGGCGGGCTCGCCGTCCTGGCGGGAGCTTTCGCCACCCATGGCTTCGAGCGGAGCGGCAACGAGGCGGCCGCCGGCCTCTTCCAGACGGCATCAACCTATCAGATGTGGCACGTGCTCGCCGTTCTCGCAGCAGCCTGCCTCGGGCTCCATGCCAGCATCGCCGTGCCGATCTTTTTTGCAGCGATAGTGCTCTTCAGCGGCAGCCTCTATCTCTATGCGCTGACCGGTAGCGGCTGGCTGGTCTGGCTCACGCCATTGGGCGGCACCGGGTTCGTCGTCGGCTGGTTTCTGTTGGGCTGGAATGCCTGGAACCGGCCTTCCGAGCAGGCTAGCCCGAGTCGGCGCTAGCCCCCGAACGCAACGTCTCCAACAGCTTGTCGAAGCCGTTATCCTGGGACAGCAGGGAGCCGAACTCTTCCCGCTTCGTGACCAGCAGACTCACACCCTCGATCACCATGTCGAGTAGCTGATAGCCGTCCTCGGTCTCGCGCACCCGCCAGTCGACATTGACGGCCGGACCGTTGTCTTGAATCACCTGCGTCGCCACCATCGAATCGGTGTCGCTGACCGATTCCACGCTCTCGACCGAGACCTCCTCGACGAGCGTGCTGCGCATGCGGTTCGCATAGAGCCCCGTCAGATAGTCGGCGAACGCGGCATCGAACTGCTCTTTTTGCTGATCGCTCAACATATCCGCGTTCTGGCCCAGAACCAGCTGACCCAGCGTATCGATGGGTATGTTGCGCTGCACCAGGGCATTGATCTCCCGATTGTCGCTGCCGCTCTCCCCGACAGCGGTAAGCGCATCATCGGTAAGTTGCAGAACGAAGGCCTCGGGACCTTCGGCCTCGGCTGGCGGTTCCTCTTGTCCGAGGGCCGAGGCCACGCTTATAACCGGAAGCGCTATAATCAACGACCAGATCAGGCCGCGCCAGACACGGTTGAAGGAACAAAATGAGTTCACTTGCGAGTGAGACATAAAACGAATTCCTCGACGTGTTGCTATTGTCACAGACAAGCCTCGGCATCCGACGCAAGTTCCCTGGATATCTGCGCGCTCGCCGTTGAAAATCTCATTAGCGAACTGTAGATCATAAGATCAATCATCGGTTGTGCTTCTTAAAGTTTTACATTAAAGAGAATCTCCGACGTAAGGGGACGTCGTTGTTAACCTTTTATTCCGAGAGCTCCCCTATTCGTGAAGAAACTTCGGGCGAACCGTGATGGCAGTCACGGTCGGGGCCCTGGTTTCCTGTTAGGGGTCGCTTATGATCAATATCAGTCGATATAGGGGCTCCGCGTCTGGGTTCGGGTCGCAATCCGACACCGCTTCGGCGTCCGGACCACAACGGGCTCGAACCCACAAGGACAGCGCCAAAAGCGAAGGGGTCGAGGAAGGAACGCTGAGCGTCCTTCGGCAGGCTCGCGTCCTGTTCGGCGCCATCGCCAATTCCCCCGGAAGACGCTCTTTGACGTGGCTGTCCGTGGCGATCGTCTTGATCATCAGCGCCAACGCAGTCGGCCAGATCTACCTGAACGATTGGCGTGGCGCCTGGTACGACGCGCTCGGGCAACGCGATCTCGACGGCTTCGTCCTGCAGCTCAAGATCTTCCTCGTCATCATTTGCGGTCTCCTGGCGCTGGTGGTCGGCGAAACCTGGCTGCATCAGATGGTGAGGATTCGTTTCCGGGAGTGGCTGACACATGATCTTCTGAACGTCTGGTTGCATCCCCGGCGGGTCTCCCTGCTCGGCTATGCCGGCGAAATCGGCGTCAATCCCGATCAGCGGATGCACGAGGATGCGCGCCACTTGTCCGAACTCACGGTCGGTTTGGGGATCGGCCTGCTGCGCTCGAGCCTGCTCCTGATCAGCTTCGTCGGTGTGTTGTGGACATTGTCGAGCCAGGTTCAGTTCACCTGGGATGGTGCAACCTTCGCGATCCCAGGCTACCTGGTCTGGTGTGTCCTGATCTATGCTTTTGCCGGGTCCTGGTTGACCTGGCTGGTGGGCCGGCCGCTGATCCGGCTCAACGCAGTGCGCTATGCGCGTGAGGCCGATCTTCGTTACGCCATGGTCCGCGTCAACGAGAACGCGGAATCGATTGCCCTGTTTCGCGGCGAGACGGACGAGCGCAAGACCCTCGACCGGCCGGTCGAGGGCGTCGTGGATATCACCCGGCAACTTGCCGGCAGCATTGCCAAGCTCACCTGGATTACCTCCGGTTTCGGCTGGACTGGTCTTGTCGTGCCGATCCTGGTGGCAGCGCCCGGCTATTTCGGCGGTTATATGAGCTTTGGCGGCTTGATGATCGTCGTCGGCGCCTTCAACCAGGTCGAGAACGCTCTTTCCTGGTTCGTCAGCAATTTCTCCAACATCGCCGACTGGCGCGCGACATTGCTCCGCGTGACGACCTTCCGCACCGCCCTCTTGGCCCTCGATGCGGGCCAGGATGAACTGCCGCGCCAGGCCGCCTCGGACGCGAAATCCGCCGCCTTCGTGATCCAGAATCTGGAAGTCGAGAGCGATAATCGCGTCATCCGCCCGGCCTCGAGCCGCGTTGCGGTCGAGCCGGGACAACATACGCTGCTCAAGGGCGATCCCGGCGGCGGCGGACACGCCGTGTTCCGGGCTCTTGCCGGGCTCTGGCCGAAGGGCTCGGGCACGGTCCACGTGCCGCCGCAAACCAGCACCATGTTCGTCCCGCAGAAGCCCTATCTGCCGCTCGGCGATATCGCGACCGTGATGCGTTATCCTTCCGGCTCCGGCTGGATGGACAACCAGGCGCTCGAGCACGCCTTGCGCCGCGTCAATCTCGGTCATCTCGTGCCGCATCTCGAGACCGTCGAGCGCTGGGACCAGAAGCTCTCGCTCGACGAGCAACAACGCATCATCCTCGCTCGATGTCTGATTCATGCTCCCGACTGGCTGATCCTCGACGATTTCCTGGCGTCGATGGATTCGACAAGCCGGGAAATGATGCTATCGATGCTGACCGATGAGTTGACGAACACGACCGTGATCGGCGTCGGCTCGGGTATCGGCCTCGAGCCGCTTCAGCCGGCGAAGATCGCCCTCGTGGCGTCGCCGATGCCGAGTGCTAAAGCGATCGGGACCCGGGCCGTGCCCGTGGTCCGAAAGGAAAGACAAGGTTTGCTTGATGGAGCAGCACCGGCACCGACGGTTTCCTGAGGGACCCGATGTCTGATCGGGCATCTGTCGCCAGGTCCGACGAGGCCTCCGATGAGGCGCTTCTCGACAAGGTCCAGCGCCAGACGCTTCGCTACTTCTGGGAATTCGCGCATCCGGTAAGCCGCCTCGCCCGCGAGCGCAGCAATCGGGCCTTCGGCTATGGGGCCGAAACCGTCACCACCGGCGGCAGCGGGTTCGGCGTCATGGCGCTGATCGTCGGCGTGGTCCGGGGCTGGATCGGCCGCGCCGAGGCAGCCCGTCATCTCGACCGCCTGACCGCCTTCCTCGAGGCCGCCGAGCGCCATCATGGCGTTTTTCCGCATTTCATGAACGGCGAGACCGGCGCCACCATCCCCTTCATGCGGAGGGACGATGGCGGCGACCTGGTCGAAACCTCGTTCCTGATCGGCGGCCTGCTCTGCGCCCGGCAATTCTTCGATGCCGCGACACCGGAAGAGCAAGGCGTGCGCGACCGGATCGAGCGGATCTCGGACACGGTCGACTGGGCCTGGCATGCGCGCGGCGAGACCGATGCCCTCTTCTGGCATTGGAGCCCGAACCATGGCTGGGCGATGAACCACCGCATCCGCGGCTGGAACGAATGCCTCATCACCTATGTTCTGGCCGCGGGCTCCCGGACCCACGCGATCGATCCGGCCTGCTATCATCAAGGCTGGACGCAATCGCCGACTTTCCTGAACGGCCGGACACTCCACGATATCGTGCTGCCACTCGGTCCGCCTTCCGGCGGCCCCCTTTTCTTCACCCACTACTCCTTCATGGGGCTCGATCCGCGCGGTTTGAGCGACCGCTATGCCGATTACTGGCGGCAGAACACCGCCCATGCTCTAATCAATCATCGCCACTGCCTCGCAAATCCCCATGGCTATGAAGGCTATGGCCCGGCCTGCTGGGGTCTCACCGCGAGCGACAGCGTTAAGGGCTACAGCGCCCATTCGCCCGACAATGATCTGGGTGTGATCACGCCCACGGCAGCCCTTGGCTCGATGCCCTACACGTCCGAGGCCAGCCTCGCCGCACTGCGCTTCTTCGATGGCGCCATGGGGGGGCGGCTCTGGGGTGAATACGGCTTGCATGACGCATTTTCGCCGCAACATGGCTGGATCGCCGAAAGCCACCTCGCGATCGATCAGGCGCCCATTGTCGTCATGATCGAAAACTTTCGAAACGGGCTGATCTGGGACCTCTTCATGACCATCCCTGAAGTAGAAGCGGGACTTGAAAGGCTCGATTTCAAGCGGTCGTCGGCGATTTCTGTCTGAGCACGCAGTGTAGTTTAGAATTAGTAGAAATAGACTTGCGAACTGGAATTTATCTAAACACCGACAACATAGTGCGCTGCTTGCGTTGACTTCAGTCTGTCCTAATTCTAAGGCTCCGACAGTGAAGTAACTGAAATGACGGAGACAAAAATCATGAGAGCGCGCAGCCTCGCCGCCTTTGGCACCTTTCTCTTGGCAGGTACATCCATAGCGTCCGCCGCCGAACTCAACATCTATAGCTCGCGGCACTATGATACCGACGAAGCCCTCTATTCCGGTTTCGAGGAAGAGACCGGCATCACGGTCAATCGGATCGAAGCGGACGCCGACGAGTTGATCGAACGGATCCGGGCCGAAGGCGAGGACAGCCCTGCCGACATCCTGATCACCGTCGATGCCGGCCGCCTCTGGCGCGCCGATCAGGAAGGTCTGTTGGAGCCGATCGAATCCGATGTTCTCGCCGAGCGTATTCCCGCAGCCTTCCGCCACCCCGAAGGACATTGGTTCGGTTTCTCCAAACGCGCGCGGATCATCTATTACGACAAGGAAGCGATCGATCCCGCGCTGATTCAGACTTACGAGGATCTGGCTTCGGACGAGATCGCCGGCGAGGTCTGCATTCGCTCCAGTTCCAATATCTACAACCTCTCCTTGATGGCGAGCCTGATCGAGCATCATGGCGAGGCTGAGGCCCTGGCATGGGCCGAAGGTGTGACCGAGAACTTCGCCCGCCAGCCCGAAGGCGGCGATACGGACCAGATCACCGCCATCGCTGCCGGAGAGTGCGGCGTGGCGCTGGCAAACCACTATTATTTCGTGCGCCTGCTCGCATCGGACGATCCCGCCGTTCAAGAGGTGACGACAAAGGTCGGCCACATTTTCCCGAACCAGGACGGTCGCGGCACCCACGTCAACGTTTCGGGCGCGGGCGTCGTCAAGGGTGCGCCGAACCACGACGCCGCCGTCCAGTTTCTCGAATATCTCGCGAGCGACCAGGCCCAGCGCTACTTCGCCGCCGGCAATTACGAGTTCCCGGTCGTCGAGGGCATCGATATCGACGACGAAAACCTCGCATCGCTCGGCGAGTTCAAGGAAGACGCTCTCAATGTCTCGGCACTCGGCTCCAACCAGCCGACCGCGCAGATCGTCTACGACAAAGCCGGCTGGCGCTGAGACCGGCCCTACTACCGCCGCCGGGAATACCGGCGGCGTCCTCTCCTTGCGTTGCACGATCGGCCGCCGCGGCGCCGGCTCAGATGCTTGCGATGATTTGTTTATGCTTTCACAGGAATATTTGCTTATAAGCCGGATGCCGGCCTCTTAGGCTTGTCTGTTGGTGACCCGCTCGCTTGTGGGGTGGAAGGCCCCGCCTAAGGTGATGCTCCGGCGGGGCGGTGGATAGCCGAGGCGGCAATGTCACAGGCGTCTTGATTCTTTCGATGATCGGCGTCGCGCGGTCCACGATCGACCCTCGGGCCCTATCCGGAGACCATGGGTTCCGAGTTCGTGGGCGGTGGATCGGCCCCGATGGTTCGGGAAGGGAGTTGCGTGGCGACCGGAGGCGCGCGAATTGGGCCGGACGATTACCGATCAGATGCTGACGCCCTGGCTCGCCGATTTCGGTACGTTCGCCGGCGGCGTCGGCTTTCCCTCGGCAGCTATTTGCCGATCCCGAACTTTTCGAGGAACGGCAGCCCGAAACCGCTTTCGTCTCCCCATCGAAGATTGCGCGAAGATATTACAACCCGCATCGGGTAAATAATGGATCCATGCCTTTTCGAACGCGACGCGACGGATCGAGTAAGACCCGCCAGTTTCAAAGGCATCGTCGATGGCCTGCCGACCCGAAATGCGGTATGTCGATTTTTGGGCCGAAACGGGGTGCTGCCGGCGAAGGACTTCAATTGTCGTTCCGATCCTGCTAGCGGTGACGGTGCGAGTGAGCCAGCACGTCGTGACTGAAGACAAGTTCCGGCGGTTGTGTCCGGACCTCGACCGCCACCAACCGATGGAATTGTGAGATAGGACGGAAAAGAGGCAGGTTCGACATGCATCGATTGTTGCCGTGGTTTGCGGCGGGCGCCTCTTTGGTCGCGGCACCGCTCGCCGCACAGGATGATACGGTGGTCGAGAGCTTCGAATTGCGCAGCGGCGAAGATCTCGTCACGGCGTGCTCGGTGCCCCCTGAGAATGCCCTCTATCAGACCGCGAAGGGCTTCTGTCTGGGCTATATGACCGGCGCCATGCAACTCTACATCGCGGCTGCGGCCTCGCCCAATGTGAATAATTTCGTCTGTCCGGAACGGGTCGTCCCGCGTGCTGAAATGCGACAGATCTTTCTCGACTGGGCTGCGGCACACCCCGAACTTATGCGGGAGCCTGCCGTGGATACACTCCTTCGTGCTGCGGTCGATGCGTTTCCCTGTGATTAGCCGGAGAGCAATGTGACCAATTTTGGAAACCACCTAATCGCGTTTCTACTGGCTGCCGTCATCCT